>NC_019936.1:1212857-1516071 GCF_000327065.1 Stutzerimonas stutzeri RCH2
CAGGCCGGGTTTCTTGACGTAGTTGTTACCGGTCACGCTGCCGATGGCCACCACGCCGCCGATATGCTCGATGGCTGGTGCCAGGGCGACCGGGACCATGAACAGGATGGCGCCGATGTTGAATTCGGGGGCGACGAAATTAGGCATGGCCAGCCAGGGCGCTGCGGCGATTCCGCTGGTATCGACTACGCCGAAGGCGAAGGACAGCCCGTAGCCGACTGCCACGCCAGCGAGGATCGGCACCAGGCGGAACAGCCCCTTGCCCAGCACGGCTACCAGCAAGGTAGTGACCAGAGCCGGCATCGAAATGAGCATCGCCGTCTGGTATGGAATCAGCTGTGCGCTGCCGTCACCAGCCTTGCCCATGGCCATGTTCACGGCCACAGGCGACAGCGCCAGGCCGATGGAAATGATCACTGGCGCGATCACCACCGGCGGCAGCAGGCGATCGATGAAGCCCGGCCCCTTCAGCCGAACAGCGAAGCCGAGCAGCATGTAGACAAGACCCGCGGCGACCACGCCGCCCATGACTGCCGGCAGGCCAAACTCGCCCTTCGCGGCGATGATCGGCGCGATGAAGGCAAAGCTTGATGCCAGGAAGACCGGCACCTGGCGCCGTGTAATCACCTGAAACAGCAGTGTTCCAAGGCCGGCGGTGAATAGGGCCACATTGGGGTCCATGCCGGTAATCAGCGGCATCAGCACCAACGCGCCGAAGGCGACGAATAGCATCTGTGCGCCGGCCAGTACCTGCCGGCCAAGCGGCTCGTCGGTATGCGACATGCTCAGATGTCCTTCTGCTTGGTGCCGAAGATCTTGTCGCCGGCATCGCCCAGGCCAGGGACGATGTAGCCGTGCTCGTCGAGGCGCTCATCGACGGACGCGGTGAATATCAGCACGTCAGGATGCGCTTTTTCCACGGCGGCGATGCCTTCCGGCGCTGCGACCAGTACCAGCGCACGAATCTCCTTGCAGCCGGCCTTTTTCAACATATCGATCGTGGCGACCATCGAGCCGCCGGTAGCCAGCATCGGGTCGATGATGATTGCCAGGCGCTGTTCGATTTCCGGAACCAGCTTCTCCAGGTAGGTCTGCGCCTGCAGCGTTTCCTCGTTACGGGCGATGCCGACCGCGCTGACCTTGGCGCCTGGAATCAGGCTGAGCACGCCGTCGAGCATGCCGATGCCAGCACGCAGGATGGGCACGACGGTGATCTTCTTGCCGGAGATTTTCTCGACCTGCACCGGGCCGCACCAGCCGTCGATGCTGTAGTGTTCCAGCGGCAGATCAGAAGTTGCCTCATAAGTGAGGATCGAGCCCACTTCCTGAGCCAGTTCGCGGAAGTTCTTGGTACTGATATCGGCGCGGCGCATGAGGCCGAGCTTGTGGCGGATCAGCGGGTGGCGGATCTCTCGAATGGGCATTGTGGGCTCCGGCGGGCAAATAAACCGGGTTAGATTAAAGCATCGCCGAGTCAGCGGCTATTCGCGCGTCATCCAGCCGCCAGGCTTGCTGCGCACGGCGCGGGTGGGTATCTTCCACGCCCTTTCGCGGACGGCTGAAAATCGGCTGTTCGGTCAGGTTTTTCGCTGTTCAGGTACGGCGATTCAACCGCTTGAGCTGCCGGAGCCATCTGGCGCTCTAACACTCATCATTCTGAGGGGAATCGCATCATGTCCGTCGATCTCGCGCATATCCGCCAAGTCATGGCCGAGGCAGACTGCCTGTACACCGAAGAGCAAGTAGAAGCCGCGATCACCAGCGTCGCGGAAACCATCAACGCAAAGCTGGCGGATCGCAATCCGGTGGTTTTCTGCGTCATGAACGGCGGCCTGATTTTTTCCGGCAAGCTGGTGCCGAAGCTGAACTTCCCATTGGAACTGTCGTACCTGCATGCGACCCGTTACCGCAACGAAACCAGCGGTGGCGAGCTGTTCTGGAAAGCCAAGCCGGAGATTTCATTCATCGATCGCGACGTGCTGATCATCGACGACATCCTGGACGAGGGACACACGTTGGGCGCGATCATCGATTTCTGCCGCCACGCCGGGGCGTCCGCAGTGCATACCGCAGTGCTTATCGACAAGGATCACCAGCGCAAGGCGCGCCCCGATCTGAAGGCTGATTACGTTGGCCTGAGCTGCATCGATCGCTACATTTTCGGCTACGGCATGGATTACAAGGGCTACTGGCGTAACGCACCGGGCATCTACGCGGTGAAAGGGCTGTAAACGGGAGTGCCTAGCATGGCTCGCTCGTCGGGCCATGCACCCCCTTCAAAATGCGCCCGCTTCGCTGTGACGCAACGTCGCAGTTTGTGGGGCTGGTCCGGCTCCCAAGGGGCTTTGATCGACTGATCCTTGCTCCAGGTTGCGGTTGTAACCGCCCGCGCCCGTCTCGCCTGTTTCCTTTCGTCTCATCGTTCCTTTGCGGTAACGCTCTCTGCGCGCCACCTCTTAGGCGCGAGGCGAATCCGTGGATGCGATTGGCGTCGTTGTTGCGCAACGCCGGACGCCGCATTCGGCTGATTTCGCAAGCCTTATCGCTCGCGTGAATTGCACTTTAGGATAACTGGCCGACAAATCTTCAAGTCCGGGGTGCCGAAGGCTCTGCGACGGGCTTTGCGGCCTTGGCAATCACGGCTAAGCTCTGGAAGTCCTTAATGCGCATGGCCTAGGCGAATCACGCTGAAAGCCACTGCTGGAAAGGCTATTAACACTAAAGGATTACAAGCTAAATCAAACCTTAGTGCGCTTAACCCTCCCTCGACGTCTGGGTAGGGTTGACGCACTTCGAACCAACCAGGAGCGCCTCATGACAAAAACAACAAGGCAAGGAATCTTCCAGCCGAAGTCTCTAGCTCTCGCCGTCGCGCTGAGCATCGCTGCCCCGGCATACGCTGTGAACTTCAATATCGGCGAGATCGAAGGGCAATTCGACTCGTCCATGTCCATCGGTGCCAGCTGGTCGACTACCGATCGGGATATGGATCTGGTGGGGATCAATAACGGTGGGACTGGCTTTACTCAGACGGGGGATGACGGGCGTCTGAACTTCAAGAAAGGTGAGACCTTTTCGAAAATCTTTAAAGGCGTGCATGATCTCGAGCTCCGCTATCGCGATAGCGGTGCCTTTATTCGTGGCAAGTATTGGTACGACTTCGAGCTGAAGGACGAGAGCCGCCTGTTCAAGGACATCAGCGACAGCAATCGTAAGGAGGCCGCTCAGTCCTCTGGCGCACAAATCCTGGATGCTTTCGTTTATCACAACTATGCGCTTGGCGATCTGCCTGGCACCGTTCGCGTCGGTCGGCAGGTTGTTAGCTGGGGTGAGAGTACGTTCATTGGCAACAGCATCAATTCTATCAATCCGCTAGATGCTGCTGCATTCCGCAGGCCGGGCGCCGAAATCAAGGAAGGTCTGATCCCGGTCAATATGTTTTATGTCTCGCAGAGTCTGACCGACCGCCTGAGCATGGAGGCGTTCTACCAGATCGAGTGGGACCAGACCATTGCCGATAATTGCGGCACTTTCTTCGCTGTAGATGTGGTTCAGGATGGTTGTGATACCAATTACCACGTGGGCAATCCGGCGATCGCTCCACTTCAACCCGTCGCCGCTGCGTTCGGGCAGGGGTTCGAAGTTACTCCTGAAGGGGTGATCTTGCCGCGAGCTGGCGACCGTGATGCACGTGATTCGGGCCAGTACGGGCTTGCGTTGCGCTGGCTTGGCGATGCCACCGAGTACGGTGCGTATTTTATGAATTACCACAGTCGGACGCCAAACGTCAGTACGCAGACCGCTGGATTGGCAACTGCCGCTCAACTGGGGAATATCATCGGTACCGCCGAATCGATTGCGCCGGGCTCCGGTGCTGGGCTGGCATCGAGCGTCATGCTTGGCAATGGTAGCTACTACCTTGAGTACCCAGAAGATATCCAGCTCTATGGGCTTAGCTTCTCTACGACTCTACCTACAGGTACCGCGTGGTCGGGCGAAATTAGCTATCGTCCCAATGCGCCTGTACAGCTCAACACTCAAGATGTCACAAGAGCGCTGCTAAACCCCATTGCTCCCGGCACTTCGCCCATCGAGAGCTCCTTTGGAGCAGAGAACCGCGGCTACAACCGTAAAGAGATCACCCAGATTCAGACCACCTTTACGCACTTCTTTGACCAGGTGCTGGGTGCCGGCCGTGTCACCGTCGTCGGTGAAATCGGATACGCCCACGTCGGCGGTCTGGAAAGTACCAGTGAACTTCGCTACGGGCGCGACGCTATATACGGGTCGGTGGACGATCCTACCGCTTTGGCCCGATACGGCCGCCACGGCTTCGTAACCGCCAACTCTTGGGGCTACCGCCTGCGTACTATTGCGGACTACAACAACGTCTTCGCTGGTATCAACCTCAAGCCGAACCTGTCGTTCTCCCACGACGTCGATGGCTATGGCCCGAATGGCTTGTTCAACGAAGGCTCCAAGGCCGTCAGCATTGGTCTGGACGCCGAGTACCAGAACACCTACACCGCCAGCCTGTCCTACACCGACTTCTTCGGCGGCGATTACAACACACTGGTTGATCGCGACTTCCTCGCGTTCAGCGTCGGCGTGAACTTCTAAGGAGATCAGCCTTGCGTCCGACCGGCGAGGAAGCGTCGGTCGGGCGATAGCGGTAGGCATGGCCTCCGGCCGTATAACAAGATCAAGAGGAACTGGAATCGTATGAAAACAACAAGAAAGCTATTCAGTGTCTTGGCCTTCTCTCTGCTTGCGAGCAGCGTGATGGCTGCCGTTTCCCCTGAGGAAGCGGCCAAGCTTGGTACCTCGCTGACACCGCTGGGTGCGGAAAAGGCTGGTAACGCCGACGGCAGCATCCCCGAGTGGACTGGCGGTCTCAAGACCGACGCGGCTCCGCTGAAGAATGGGCATCTGACCAATCCCTTCAAGGACGAGCAGCCCAAGTTCGTCATCACTGCGCAGAACGCCGAGCAATACAAGGACAAGCTGACTGCCGGGCAGCTGGCGATGTTCAAGCGCTATCCGGAAACCTACAAGATTCGCGTATTCCCCACTCACCGGTCGGTTGCCGTGCCGGATGAGATCTACCAGGCTGCCAAGAAGAGCGCCGTGAATACCGAACTCGTCGAAGGCGGGAACGGTATCGCCAACTTCACCGACAGCCGCTACTACGCATTCCCGATCCCGAAAAACGGGCTGGAAGTGGTGTGGAACCACATCACCCGTTATCGCGGCGGAAACGTGCGACGCAATATCGTCCAGGCTACTCCGCAAACCAACGGTAGCTACACCATGGTCCATTTCGAGGATGAGGTGGCGTTCCCGCTGGGCATGACCGATCTGGACCCTGAGCGCGCCAAGAACGCGCTGCTGTTCTTCAAGCAGCGTGTGACCGCCCCGTCCCGCCTGGCGGGTAACGTGCTGCTGGTGCACGACTCGCTGGATCAGGTGAAGGATCCACGTCAGGCCTGGATCTACAACGCTGGTCAGCGTCGTGTTCGCCGCGCACCGCAGGTCGCCTATGACGGTCCGGGTACCGCTTCGGACGGCATGCGCACCACCGATAACTTCGACATGTTCAGCGGCGCGCCGGATCGCTATGACTGGAAGCTGGTTGGCAAGAAGGAGCTGTTCATCCCCTATAACAGCTATGAAATCGCATCCAGCGATCTGAAGTACAAGGACGTCATCAAGGCCGGCCACGTCAATCAGGATCTGGCACGTTACGAGCTTCACCGCGTCTGGGAGATCGAAGCCACGCTCAAGAGCGGTGAGCGCAACATCTACGCCAAGCGTCGCTTCTTCGTCGATGAGGACAGCTGGACCATTGTCCAGTCGGAGCTGTATGACGGTCGTGGCCAGCTCTGGCGTGTCGGTGAGGCTCACTCGCTGCAGTACTACCAGCACAAGGTGCCGGCTTATGCCTTCGAGGCGCTCTACGACATCATTTCCGGCCGCTATATTGCGATCGGTATGAGCAATGAAGAGAAACCTCATGAGTACGGCTACCGCGCATCCGCCCGTGACTTCACGCCGGCGGCGTTGCGCAACGCCGGGGTGCGCTGATTTAGCAACATTTAGCGGGTGAATAAGGCGGCCATATTGGCCGCCTTTTTTTTTACTGCGAACCGGTGGATGATAATTTCTTTTCCTAGCCTGAAGGCAGGCCAGCATTGCGTTACTGGAGTGCCTTGCCAACCATACGCCCGACGCCTACGGCAACGAAGGCATTGGGACTTGGGGGCCACTATCCAAGCGCAATCCCTGGCATGCATCGCGCTGTGTTTCAATGGACTGATTAGAACAAGAGAACCGTTGCCATGTCCGTACGCTTCATTCCTGATGCGCTCAGCACAGAGGCCAACGCCGCGGAGCACCATGCATTGATTCCACGGCTGCCTCCGCTGCATGTCGGGAGGCCAAGACTGGTTCAGGCTTTGCTCGACACGGATTGCCGACTGCGCCTGATCTGCGCGCCGGCAGGGTTCGGTAAATCTGTGCTGATGAGCGAATGCGCCCGATTGGTGCCGCCCGGTACATGCTTGGTGTGGCTGGATCTAGGCGGCCGCATGTGCACGGTTCATGCGCTTTACGAGCAGTTGTGCACCGCGCTGGGTGAACCGGCTTGCAAAGAGACGGGTACCGAGAGCGACATGCTCACGTTGTTGCGAGGTGTCGGTCAGCCGTTGTGGATCATGCTCGATGATTATCCGCGCGATGATTGCCCCGAACTGGACGCCTGTCTCGACATGCTATTGGACATGGGGCCGGCACCAGTCAGCTGGTGGGTTTCCAGTCGTCGCCAGCCGGCGTGGAAGTTGCCACGGCTGTTGCTGCAAGGGCATCTGTTTGAACTGGAGGCCGAGGCGCTGGCATTCACCGCCGAAGAACTCGACCAGATACTCAGGGTGCATCGGCTTACATTATCGCCCGAGAGTTTTCAGCAGTTGCAGCGCGGCATGGAAGGGTGGCCTGCTGGCGTCTGCCTGATGTTGCTGAACGCTGATGAGCAGGCCTTGCGCGAACGGCTCGTTGCCGGAACCCCCCTGCTTCGTGATTATGTTCAGCGTGAAGTGATGGCTGGGCTGACTGACGAGGTGCGCCGTGCTTTGCTGGCATTGGCGCGAATGCCTCGTTTCTCTGCAGCGCTTTGCGATCATGTACTTGACGGCATCGGTCGCGAGATTGTCGATGTTCTCAAGACCCGTCAGTTGTTTATCCGGCAGATCGATAATTGTGGCGAGTGGTTTCGGTTGTGGAAGCCGCTCGCGCAGATGTTGCAGCGCTCCGGTGAAAACACCGTGCCGACTCAGGTACACCTGCGCGCCTGCCAGTGGTTCGCCAGTCGCGGCGAAATGCGCGAAGCGGTGGAGCACGCGCTGTGGGCGGGGCAGCCGGAAGTGGCAGCGAACTATCTGCAGCGTTACGGGCAGGAACAGCTGCTGATCGGGGACAACGTGTCCCGTTTCTTGAAATGGCGAAGCGAGCTGCCTCAGGACCTGTTTGCCAGTACTACGCGTCTGATCGTCTTGCAGGGCTGGGCGCTGATCATTTCGGCGCGTCTCGATGAAGTGGATGACTGTCTGGCTGAGCTGGCGAAGTTCTTCCCGCAGCCTGATGCGCGCCGGCAGGCGCAGCTGCTGGCGCAATGGCAGGCGCTTCGCGGCTTCCTTGCCCGGTTGCGGGGCGAGCCCGAGGCGCGGCAGAACTGCCTGCAGGCGCTTGAGGTGCTATCCGACCATGCGTGGGCACAACGTGTGTTGTGCTATCAGGTTCTGACGCAACAGGCGATGGCTGAGGGTGAGCTGGAGCTTGCTCAGCAGTACAACAGCGAAGGAATGAAGCTCGCGCGGCTAAAGGGCAGCGTGCTTTATGAAGTGATGCTCAGCGTCGATCGCATTCAGTTGCTGGAGTTGACTGGTGAGTTCGAGCGCGCGGTGGGGGTGCTGAATGAGGCGCTGCAGGCACTGCGCGAGTCCGTTCGGCATAGCCCACTTATTGGGCGGCTGCAGCTGCTGCAAGGGCATCTGCTGGCTTATCAAGGTCTGGATGAGCCGGCGCAGGAGGCCTATCAGCTCGGTAAGGCCGAGACTGAAACCTGCGGCGACTCCTATTGTTTCTTTGGCTACGTCGGGCTTGCCGAGCTTGCCGCACGTAACCATGAGTTCGCCTGTGCCTACCATTGGTTGCGTGATGCTGAGCGCCTGTCGCAATGGCGGCATGTGCCGGAGGCGCGCTTCCGCGGCATCCTGCCGCTGATAAATGGTGTGGCCTGGTTGCACCAGGGGGAGCTGCGCAAAGCGCGCAGCGCACTGTGTCAGGTACTGGAACTGTATGAGGGGCAGGGCTACCTGTCGCCGTCCGGCTTTTATGAGCTGCTACCAAGGGTCCGACGTTATCTCGCCGTGATCGATGTGCTTGATGGACAGCCAGCAAGAGCTATCGCCGCGCTCCGCGAACAGGTCGAACAGAATCTGCAGGCCCAGCGCCTGGGGCTGGCATGTGAGTGCCGTTTCAGCCTGGCGGAGGCGTTACACGCCGATGGCCAGGCGGTCGAGGCGGAGTTGGAAGTGCGTCTGGCGCTCGGCGAGGCTGCACGGCAGCATCTGGTAAAACCCTTGTATGAGCTGCACCACCGTCAGCCGCAATGGCTGGCAGCCATGCTTCCCGCGCTGAGGGGCGAGTCGCTACGGCAGCGGCTGCTGAGATACGAGCGCGAGCCTGAGGTGGTGTTGCCTGCGCCGGATGAAACGGTGCTGAGCAATCGCGAACTGACGGTCTTGCGCCTGATCGCTCAGGGCTGTTCGAACCAGGAGATTGCCGAGCAACTGTTCATATCTCTGCATACCGTGAAAACGCACGCGCGCAGGATCAACACTAAGCTCGGGGTGGCCCGTCGCACTCAGGCAGTGGCGAAGGCGAAGGCGCTTGCGTGGTTGTGAGCGACGCTTAACTGGCGGGAGCCATTTCTCGCTGCACCTGGCGTAAAACGGGCCAGGCACAGCGATGCGCTACTGGTCTTGCGACCGGCAGGCGAAAGTCGAGTTCTTGTTGTTGTTTTTTGATGGGCTTGGGGGTGAATGGCGGCAACCTGCAGGCAGTCAGGTCGATGGCATTACACAGGGGACGGGTGGAAACCTCCGCGCGCCATTCTCGGCATCTGGTCGCCGCGTTCGATGGCAAGGCTGACCTGCAGGCTGGTGATCAGGCGCTGCAGCTGTTGTTGGTCGCGCCACTGGTCGGCACTGATATAGCGTTTTACCGCAACGCCTTCTGCGCCGGTGAGGGTCAACAGAATGCTGCCATCCGGCTTCTCGATGCTGAAGTTGACGTTATAGCGGGGACGAAACACATCGCTGATCTTCTGAAATGGACTCGTCATTGCCTGATACCTGTTTGAGGGGTTGCCAGCAATGGACCCGACGAGACAGTGACAAGTTTCCCAAGCGCAACGTTCCAGGCTGCCCAGAAACGTCGCAGGTGATCTGCTATCTGCGCATCATGCCCGCGCAGTCAGTTCAGCGAGCGCTTCAGGACTGCTCTTGAAAGCCTTGGCGAACACCTCGCGGTGCCTGGCCATATAGATCCCGATATCTTCGGCCTGTTTTTCGCTGAGTGATGGGGAAGCTTGCTGCAGAGCGGCGGCCAGGGCTTCCGCCAGCTCCAGCATCTTGTCATGACGATCGGCTTCGGCTTTATCCATGAACAAGCGCTCCAGGTCCCGACTACTGCGGTACACCACTTCGACGGCCATTTACCACCTCGGTCATTGGCAGATTAATACTGTTTATTTGTACAGCATAAGCGGGCGGAGCGAAGATTGATAGTGGGCGATTTTATAAAGCCGAAGGATCAGTTCGTGAAATGTCCCTGCAAGCGTTCGGCGTGGAACTCCAGCGTGGCTGCACGATAGCCGCTACGCAGCAGCGGTAACGGCAGGCAGGATTCCCAGCTGGCTCCGGGCTGCAAGTCGCCGGGTCCCTGATATGTTGGAGCATCATAGGCGCGTCGGGCCAAATTAGTGCGTGAGCCGGGCGAGTAGGCCGCCACTTCCCACTGCAGGCTTTGCAGTTTCTTGCCGGTGTGGTTGTGCAGCCGCACATGCAGCGGCTGTGCCGCCGGGCAGCGTTGGGGATCGTGAATTAGTTGAAGCTCGATGCGGGCGAGTAGTTGCTCTTCCCTGTGTTCTTGCCAGAGCACCCAGCCTGCCACCAGCGCAAGGCCAAGTACGGCTCCCAGCGAAATGGGCACTGCTCTGAGCGGGTAGCGAATCAGCAATACCAGCCAAGTCAGAATGAGCAGGGCCCCAATCAGCATGGTCGGGTACCGCTGGACAGGTGGCTAAACAGCATGGCAGTCCTCCTTTGCGACGCAATCCATGCTACCCCGTGCGGGTGGCCTCTGCGCAACGATGCGGCAAGCATTTGTAGCAGGATGTCAGCCTTCCGTTTTGCCTCGACTGGCCAGGCGTTCCAGTGCGGCCCGCAACTTGGGATCCCGGATGCCATCGGCTGCGGTCTGGATGCTGTTGGCTGCACTGCTCGAAAGCGGTTGCGTGCGAGCCGGGGTATGTCTTGCGGGCGGTGGAGGTTGCACCTTGAACTGAATGCGGGTCAGCCCGGCAAACGCTTCGAGCACCTCGAGTTGGCGCTGCAGTCGCCTTTGCTGGTAGCGCAGCCGCGTGGCCCAATGGCCATCGGTGACAATCAGCAGCAGGCACCCTTCGCGCCAGGACGCCACGCGGCAATGCTCACGCGCCGCAGGCTGCAGCTGGCTTTCCAGCAGCTGTTGCAGGCGGTCGAGGCGAAGGGCTTCTCCGAACAGGGCTCGGAGCGGCTTCGCTTCACGCAGCAGAGTGGCCGGAGCTCGGGCCGGCGACGGGCGGAAGGCCATGATGGTCCGTAGAGCAGAGGCTGAAGGGGCCATGGTAGCAGAAGCCCATAGTTGACCCCGTCCTCGTTGGCGTTGCGCTGAGCTTTTTCAGGCTGAGAAAGCGCGTCTGCCAAAGCCGTTATGGTTGATCAAAGCAACCGGGTGGTCGCGTCCAGGCGCAGCTGCTGCGTCGCTGCGCTGCGCAGTCAGGCACCTTTCCTCAGTGTCGTTTCCGAGTAGAATGGCCCCTTTGCACGCAGCCGTGACCCCGCGGGCGTGCCTCCATCCCCAGCATGGAAGTCTTTGTCGATATGTTTGCGCCTTTATTGAAGAAACTCTTTGGAAGCAAGAATGAGCGTGAGGTCAAACGCATGCTCAAGGCGGTTCAGTCCGTCAATGCACTCGAAGAGCAGATGCTGTCGCTCTCCGACGAGCAACTGCGCAGCAAGACCGAAGAGTTCAAGGCCCGTCTCGAGAAAGGCGAAACCCTCGATCAGATCCTCCCCGAAGCATTCTCGGTCTGTCGTGAAGCCGGCAAGCGCGTGATGGGCATGCGTCACTTCGATGTGCAGCTCATTGGTGGCATGACCCTGCACGAAGGCCGTATCGCTGAGATGCGCACCGGTGAAGGCAAGACGCTGGTAGCTACCCTGGCGGTGTACCTCAACGCTCTGGCTGGCAAGGGTGTGCACGTGGTCACGGTCAACGACTACCTGGCCCGCCGCGACGCCAACTGGATGCGCCCGCTGTATGAATTCCTCGGCTTGTCGGTCGGTATCGTCACCCCGTTCCAGCCGCCGGAAGAGAAGCGCGCTGCCTACGCTGCCGACATCACCTACGGCACCAACAACGAGTTCGGCTTTGATTACCTGCGCGACAACATGGCGTTCAGCCTGCAGGAAAAGAACCAGCGTGAACTCAACTTCGCGGTCATCGACGAAGTCGACTCCATCCTGATCGACGAAGCGCGCACGCCGCTGATCATCTCCGGTCAGGCTGAGGACAGTTCCAAGCTGTACCAGCAGATCAATCAGCTCATTCCACGGCTTACCCAGCACATCGAGGAAGAAGAGGGCGTCGTTACTCAGGAAGGACATTTCTCCATCGACGAGAAGACCCGTCAGGTCGAGCTGAACGAGGCGGGCCATCAGTACATCGAAGAGTTGCTGACCCAGGCCGGTTTGCTGGCCGAGGGCGAGAGTCTCTATTCCGCGCACAACCTCGGTCTGCTGACTCATGTGTACGCTGGCCTGCGTGCGCACAAGCTGTTCCACCGCAACGTCGAATACATCGTGCAGAACAATCAGGTGCTGCTGATCGACGAACATACCGGTCGTACCATGCCGGGCCGTCGTCTTTCCGAAGGCCTGCACCAGGCCATCGAAGCAAAGGAAGGCCTGCAGATTCAGCCGGAGAGCCAGACCCTGGCCTCTACCACGTTCCAGAACTACTTCCGCCTGTACAAGAAACTCTCCGGCATGACGGGTACTGCGGACACCGAAGCGTTCGAGTTCCAGCAGATCTACAACCTGCCGGTGGTGGTCATTCCGACCAACCGCCCGCTGGCGCGCAAGGACTTCAACGACCTGGTCTATCTGACCCAGGAAGAGAAGTTTGCTGCGATCATTGCCGACATCAAGGAGTGCCGCGAGCAAGGGCGTCCGGTGCTGGTAGGTACGGCCACGATCGAGTCGTCCGAGTACGTGTCGCGCCTGCTGGAAAAGGAAGGTTTCGAGCACAAGGTGCTCAACGCCAAGCACCACGACAAGGAAGCCGAAATCATTGCCCAGGCGGGCCGTCCCGGTGCCGTGACCATCGCCACCAACATGGCCGGTCGTGGTACTGACATCCTGTTGGGCGGCAACTGGGAAGTGGAAGTCGCAGCCCTGGAAAACCCGACCGAAGAGCAGGTTGCGCAGATCAAGGCGGATTGGCAAAAGCGTCACCAGCAGGTGCTCGAAGCGGGCGGCCTGCACGTGATCGCCTCCGAGCGTCATGAATCCCGTCGTATCGACAACCAGTTGCGCGGTCGTGCCGGTCGTCAGGGCGATCCGGGTTCGAGCCGTTTCTATCTGTCGCTGGAAGACAGCCTGATGCGCATCTTCGCCTCCGACCGGGTGAAGAACTTCATGAAGGCGCTGGGCATGGAATCCGGCGAGGCCATCGAACACCGCATGGTTACCAATGCCATCGAAAAGGCACAGCGCAAGGTCGAAGGCCGCAACTTCGACATGCGCAAGCAGCTTCTCGAGTACGACGACGTGGCCAACGAGCAGCGCAAGGTGATCTATCACATGCGCAACAGCCTGCTGGCCGCCGATGAAATCGGCCAGACCATCGCCGAATTCCGCCAGGAAGCGCTGGATGCCGCGATCAGCGCGCACATCCCGCCGCAGTCGCTGCCGGAGCAGTGGGATATCCCGGGGCTGGAAGCGGTGCTCTACAGCGATTTCGGTACGCGTCTGCCGGTCCAGCAGTGGCTCGACGAGGACGAGAAGCTCTACGAAGAAACCCTGCGCGAGCGGATTCTCGAAGCGCTGCTGGCGGCCTACAACGAGAAGGAAGACCTGGCTGGCGTCGAGGCGCTGCGTTCCTTCGAGAAGCAGATCGTGCTGCGTGTGCTGGATGATCTGTGGAAAGACCACCTGTCGACCATGGATCACCTGCGTCACGGCATTCACCTGCGCGGCTACGCGCAGAAGAACCCGAAGCAGGAGTACAAGCGCGAGTCCTTTACGCTGTTCCAGGACCTCCTCGAATCGATCAAGCGTGACAGCATTCGCGTGCTGTCCCACGTTCAGGTGCGTCGCGAAGATCCGGCCGAAGAGGAAGCCCGTCTGCGCCGCGAAGCCGAAGAGCTGGCCAAACGCATGCAATTCCAGCACGCCGAGGTCTCCGCGCTGGATCAGCCGGAGGAGGAGCCCGAGGTCGAAGGTCAGGCCGACGTCGCCGCGACTCCGGTGCGCACCGAGCCAAAGATCGGCCGCAACGAGCCTTGCCCATGCGGATCGGGCAAGAAGTACAAGCATTGCCACGGGCAGGTTCAGTAAGTCCGACCTCGCCTGATGATTCCGCGCCGCGACCGGCTTCTGCCGCTCGCGGCGTTTTTGTCGCAATCTCTTTTCTCGGCCTGTTGGCCTTTTATTGTCTGAAGGAGCGCATCCATGGCTGTCGGTCTTGGTCCTTTACCCACGCTGCACCCGGTACCCGGTTTCGAACTCGGCATTGCTTCGGCGGGCATCAAGCGACCGGGCCGCAAGGATGTGGTGATCATGCGTTGTGCCGAGGGCTCGCGCGTCGCAGGGGTTACCACCACCAATGCCTTCTGCGCCGCCCCGGTCATCGTGACCCGCGAGCGCATGCACGGGCCGGTGCGTTACCTGCTGACCAACACCGGTAATGCCAATGCCGGAACCGGGCCGCAAGGTCTGGCTGATGCGCGGCATACCTGCGCGGCCCTTGCTGCCATTACCGGCGTCGACGAGACCGCCGTGCTGCCTTTCTCGACTGGGGTGATCGGCGAGCCGCTACCGGTACAGAAGATCGAAGCGGCGCTGCAGGCTGCACTCGATGATCTGTCGCCGGACCACTGGGCCGAGGCCGCGACCGGCATCATGACCACCGATACGCTGCCCAAGGGTGCCAGTCGGCAGTTCCAGCACGATGGCGTGACGGTGACTGTCACCGGCATCAGCAAGGGTGCGGGCATGATCCGCCCGAACATGGCGACCATGCTCGGTTACATCGCCACCGACGCCAAGGTTGCCGGCAGCGTGCTGCAGGATCTGGTACGCGATGCGGCGAACAAGTCGTTCAACCGCATCACCATCGACGGTGATACCTCCACCAACGATTGCTGCATGCTGATCGCCACCGGCCAGGCGGCGCTGCCGGAGATCACCGAAGCCACTGGAGAACTGTTCGCCAAGCTCAAGCAGGCGGTCCTGGAAGTGTTCATGGAGGTGGCGCAGGCCATCGTCCGCGACGGCGAAGGTGCGACCAAGTTCGTCACGGTGCAGGTCAACGGTGGTGGCACTCATCAGGAGTGCCTGGACGTCGCTTATGCCGTCGCGCATTCGCCGCTGATCAAGACTGCGCTGTTCGCCTCGGACCCGAACTGGGGCCGCATCCTCGCTGCCGTCGGCTACGCCGGCGTGTCGAACCTGGATGTGAGCAAGATCGACGTGTTCCTCGGCGAAGTCTGCATCGCCAGCCAGGGCGGGCGCTCGTCCAGCTATACAGAAGAGCAGGGCGCGGCGGTAATGGCTCGTGAGGAAATCACCATCCGTATCGAGCTCGGCCGTGGAGACTGCAGCGAGACCATCTGGACCACCGACCTGTCCCACGAGTACGTGAAGATCAACGCCGAGTACCGGACCTGATCGAATCCCGCCCTTAGCTATTCCCGTTGTGCATGGCCCCATGTGCAACGGGAATTGCCATTTGCGCCTGCCGCGCTTTAACGTCCGCTGACTCTTCCGATGGCAACTCGAGGTGCATCGCTCATGGCTCTGCAACTGGTAGTCGGCGACAAGAATTACTCATCCTGGTCGCTGCGCGCCGCCCTGGCAGTGGAACTGTCGGGCGCTGGGTGCGTACAGGTTCCGGTCTCGCTCTATCGGCCGGACAGCCGCGGCCAGCTGCTCGCTTACTCGCCGACTGGCAAGGTGCCGGTGCTGCTGACCGAGGACGGCCCGGTGTGGGATTCGCTGGCGATCGCCGAATACCTCGCCGAACAGTTCCCTGCGGCACAGCTATGGCCGCGCGAGCGGTATGCGCGCGCATTGGCGCGAAGTATCTGCGCGGAGATGCACAGCGGCTTTCAGGCGCTGCGCAGTCATCTGCCGATGGATATGGCGCGCGATCAGGCCCTGCCCGAACTTCCCGATGCAGTGCGGGCCGACATCGAGCGAATCTGCGCCATCTGGAGCGATTGCCGCGAGCGCTTTGGCCGGAGTGGTGATTATCTGTTCGGCCAGCCAGGCATTGCCGACGCCTTCTATGCGCCGGTGGCTTCGCGCCTGCGAAGTTATCGAGTGGCCTTGCCGGCTGTCGCAGCGAGTTACGTCGAGACGATCCATCGGTGGCCGGCTTTCCAGCGCTGGCATCAGAGTGCCCTGCAGGAAGTGCAAAAGTGAAACGAATCCATGTCGCTGCGGCCGTCATTCGCGGTGCTGACAGACGTGTACTGATCGCCAAGCGCCCGCTCGACAAGCACCAGGGCGGATTGTGGGAGTTTCCGGGCGGCAAGGTCGAGGCGGGCGAACATGTCGAGGTTGCGTTGGCGCGCGAGTTGCTCGAGGAGCTGGGAATCGTCGTTACCGCGGCGCAGCCGTTGATCCAGGTGCGCCACGATTATCCAGACAAGCAGGTGCTGCTCGATGTCTGGGAGGTGCACGCGTTTACCGGTGAACCCCACGGTGCGGAGGGTCAACCGCTGATGTGGGTGACCGCGGATCAGCTGACGGACTACAGCTTCCCGGCTGCGAATCAGCCGATCGTCGCTGCTGCGCGCTTGCCGCAGCGCTACCTGATTACCCCCGATGGGATTTCGAAACAGCAGCTGCGCGACGGACTGCGCAAGGCTTTGGATGACGGTGTTCGTCTGATCCAGTTGCGTGCGCCTTCGCTGTCCCATGATGAATATCTGGCACTGGCCCGCGAGGCGCAGACCTTGTGTGCGGGCAATGCTCAGCTGATGCTCAAAGGCCCATTGGAGTGGGCTGCAGATTTTCCCCAGGCGGGCTGGCATCTCACGGCCGAGCAATTGCGTCAGGCGGGTCAAGGGCGACTGGTGCCGGCCGGGCGGTGGCTGGCGGCGTCCTGCCATGATGCCGGCGAGCTGGAGTTGGCCGCGGCATTGGGGGTAGATTTCGTCACGTTGTCACCGGTGCAGGCTACAGCGAGTCATCCCGAAGCATCACCACTGGGATGGGAGCGTGTCACCGATTTGCTGTTAGGCTTCGATCGGCCGGCTTACCTGCTGGGCGGGCTGCAGGCCTCGGACATTTCCCGAGCGCGTGAGGCAGGCGCACAGGGCGTCGCGGCAATCCGAGCGTTCTGGCCGGATTGAACCGCAGGCATGAATTACAGGTCACTGCCGGTGCGGTGAGTAGCTGGCACCAGATATTTCATTGATAGCTAAAAGCAATCGGCTTCATTCCCTTAATCAATTATCGGTATGCTATCGGCTGGGCTATCTTAGGCCCCGTCAAGTTTTCTGAACCCCCTAAAGGAGTTAGCAGATGTCGCTGATCAACACTCAAGTTCAACCCTTCAAAGTCAATGCCTTCCACAACGGCAAGTTCATTGAAGTCACCGAAGAATCCCTGAAGGGCAAGTGGTCCGTGCTGATCTTCATGCCGGCTGCCTTCACCTTCAACTGCCCGACTGAAATCGAAGACGCTGCCAACAGCTACGCCGAATTCCAGAAGGCCGGTACCGAAGTTTACATCGTCACCACCGACACCCATTTCTCGCACAAGGTCTGGCACGAGACTTCCCCGGCCGTTGGCAAGGCGCAGTTCCCGCTGATTGGTGACCCGACTCACCAGCTGACCCGCGCTTTCGGTGTGCACATCGAAGAAGAAGGTCTGGCCCTGCGTGGCACCTTCCTGATCAACCCGGAAGGCGTGATCAAGACCGTCGAAATCCACTCCAACGAGATCGCTCGTGACGTGTCCGAGACCCTGCGTAAGCTGAAGGCTGCTCAGTACACTGCCGCTCACCCGGGTGAAGTCTGCCCGGCCAAGTGGAAAGAGGGTGAGAAGACCCTGGCTCCTTCGCTGGACCTGGTCGGCAAGATCTAAGGCTTCGCCTATCTGCCCTGCGTGCTGGAGAGGCTGTAACCGGCCTCTCCAACCCAACGCCTGGACGCGAACCGTCCGGGCGTTTTATTTCCTGAATTCCGTACGGGGTACCGCTGCTCATGTTGGACACCAATCTCAAGACCCAGTTGAAAGCCTACCTGGAGAAGGTCACCCAGCCCTTCGAGATCGTCGCGTCCCTCGATGACGGCGAGAAGTCCCGGGAAATGCTGAGCCTGTTGCAGGACATCGCCGGCCTCAGCGACAAGATCACCCTCAAGACCGACGGCGACGATGCGCGCAAGCCGTCGTTCTCGCTCAACCGCATCGGCGGCAACATCAGCCTGCGCTTCGCCGGCATCCCCATGGGCCACGAGTTCACCTCGCTGGTGCTGGCGCTGCTGCAGGTCGGCGGCCACCCGTCGAAGACCGCGCCGGAAGTGATCGAGCAGATCAAGACGCTGGAGGGCGACTACCGCTTCGAAACCTACTTCTCGCTGTCCTGCCAGAACTGCCCGGACGTGGTCCAGGCGCTGAACCTGATGGCCGTGCTCAACCCGAACATCCAGCACGTCGCCATAGACGGCGCACTGTTCCAGGATGAAGTCGAAGCGCGGCAGATCATGTCGGTGCCGAGCATCTACCTCAACGGCGAGCTGTTCACCCAGGGCCGCATGAGCGAGGAAGAGATCCTCGCCAAGCTCGATACCGGCTCCAGCGCCCGTGACGCCGAGAAGCTCAAGGCCAAGGACGCCTACGACGTGCTGGTCGTCGGTGGTGGCCCGGCAGGCGCCGCGGCGGCGATCTACGCCGCGCGCAAGGGCATCCGCACCGGCGTTGCGGCCGAGCGCTTCGGCGGTCAGGTGCTCGACACCATGGCGATCGAGAACTTCATCTCGGTGAAGGAAACCGAAGGCCCGAAACTGGCCCGCGCGCTGGAAGAGCACGTGCGCGAGTACGACGTCGACATCATCAACCTGCAGCGCGCCAGCCAGCTGATTCCGGCTGGCGACGACGGCCTGCACCGCGTGCAGTTCGAGAACGGCGGCGAGCTCAAGGCCAAGACCCTGATTCTCGCCACCGGCGCGCGCTGGCGCGAAATGAACGTGCCGGGCGAGCAGGAGTACCGCGGCCGTGGCGTCGCCTACTGCCCGCACTGCGACGGCCCGCTGTTCAAGGGCAAGCGCGTGGCGGTGATTGGCGGCGGCAACTCCGGCGTGGAAGCGGCCATCGACCTGGCCGGCATCGTCGCCCATGTGACGCTGCTGGAATTCGGCGAGGAGCTGCGCGCCGATGCCGTGCTGCAGCGTAAATTGTTCAGCCTGCCCAACGTCCGCGTGCTGAAGATGGCGCAGACCACCGAGGTCAAGGGCGACGGCCAGAAGGTCACCGGCCTGGTCTACAAGGATCGCAGCAGCGAAGAAGTACACAACGTCGAGCTGGAGGGCATCTTCGTGCAGATCGGCCTGCTGCCCAACAGCGAATGGCTCAAGGGCACCCTGGAGCTGTCGCGCTTCGGCGAGATCATCGTCGACGCCAAGGGCCAGACCAGCATTCCCGGCGTGTTCGCCGCCGGTGACGTGACCACGGTGCCGTACAAGCAGATCGTGATCGCCGTCGGTGAAGGCGCCAAGGCCTCGCTGAGCGCTTTCGATCACCTGATCCGCAGCTCCGCGCCGGCCTGATCGAGGCGCAAAAAGAAAGGGGAGCAGCCGCGAGGCTGCTCCCCTTTTTGCTTTTATGCGGTGGACTATCGCAACGGCTGGAAGGGGGCGTTCACCGGATCGGCGAGGATCATTGCGCATTGCTCGCGGTCTACCGATTACGCGCTACCGCTCAGGTGAACGCGAACGCCCACCACGACCTCCGGTCACAGGGCGTACATGTCGAGTAGTCCATGGAGCCATCCACAAAGATGATGAATGCGCAAACGCCGCAGAGTTCACGCAGGGTCGTGTTGACCTATCCCAATCGTCCACGCGAGCCGCAGCACGAAAAGATGGTCCACGCCGCATTGGCCGAACGCCTGGCAGCACTGTTGGGGCTCAGTTTCGGCGGCGAATACGACCCGGCGCGGCGCTATGACGCCCATCCCTACCTCGTCCCGTCGGGCACCGTAGTTGGGCTGCGTGAAGCGCAGGAGTTGGGCCTGAATGAGGAAGGTGATCTGTTTGGGGGCGTCGTGCCGCAGGCCTTCGTTGAAACCAAAGCGATCACCCACCCACTGGTGCGTCCGGATGCGGTTGCGCCGGTTGGCTGGTCACGGGATTTCAGCACTCAGGTGAAGGGCAGCGTTCTGGCCGGCTACAGCGCGTTCAGTCTGGAGGATGCACGCGACGCGGGGCGGCGCCTGTTGCATGAGGGCCCGGTGCGGATCAAACCGGTGCGTGCCACCGGAGGGCGCGGGCAGCAGCGCGTCGATGACAGTGATTCCCTGGACCAGGCTTTGTTCGCCCTCGACGAGCGGGAGCTGGCCCGGTATGGCGTAGTTCTGGAGGCCCATCTGGATCGTGTCACGACATTCAGCGTCGGTCAGGTACGGATCGGCGGCCGCTTGGCGAGCTATTACGGCACCCAGCGTCTGACCCAGGATAACGCGGGCAACGAGGTGTATGGCGGTTCCGATCTGGTGGTGGTCAATGGTGATTTTGAAGCACTGCTGGCGCTAGACCTGCCGGAAACCACGCGCCTGGCGGTCAGCCAGGCGCAGGTGTACGACGAGGCGGCATCGGCCTGCTACAGGCAGTTCTTCGCCTCCCGCCGCAACTACGACATCGCTCAGGGCATCGATGGGCGCGGTCAGCCACGTTCCGGCGTGCTCGAGCAGTCCTGGCGCATTGGCGGTGCCAGCAGTGCCGAGATCGCTGCGCTGGAAGCGTTCGCACGAGGGGCATCGGTGCGCGCCGTGAAGGCGTCTTCGCTCGAGCTTTACGGTGCGCAGCAGCAGGTCCCAGATGGCGCCCAGGTACTGTTTCGGGATGAAGATGCCGACGTCGGCTTTATCACCAAGTGCGTAATGGTGGAGGACTATGGCAACGCATAGCGAGATGGTGAACATTCTGGTGGGCGAGGAGCATATCGCAGGGACCTTTCTGTCCCCACCGGAAAAAATGCCAGGGGTGCTCTTCGTACACGGCTGGGGCGGCAGCCAGCAGCGAGATCTGAGCCGTGCCCGCGGTATTGCCGGGCTGGGTTGCGTCTGCCTGTCGTTCGACCTGCGCGGTCATGCGCAAACCCGTGCGCAGCAGGAAACGGTGACCCGCGAACAAAATCTTGATGATCTGCTGGCCGCCTATGATCTGCTCGCTCAGCATCCGCATATCGACCCATCGGCAATCGCCGTGGTGGGCACCAGCTACGGTGGCTATCTCGCGGCAATCCTCACCGAGCTGCGCCCGGTAAAGTGGCTGGCCCTGCGCGTGCCGGCGCTGTATCTCGATGATGAATGGCAAGTGCCCAAGCGCCAGCTCGACCGCGATGTGCTCAATCAGCTGCGCAACAGGCGTGTGCGTCCGGAGGAAAACCGTGCCTTGGCTGCCTGTGCGGCGTTTCGCGGCGACGTACTGATCGTCGAGTCCGAGCACGATACCTTCGTTCCCCACGAAACGATCATGAGTTATCGCGCCGCCTTCCACAGTACCCATTCGCTGACCCATCGCATCATCGACGGGGCCGACCATGCGTTGAGCAACGAGCGCTGCCAGGAGGGCTACACCTCGATTCTGGTGAACTGGGCGACCGAGATGATCGTTGGCGCGCGCCTCGACGAAAAATCGGCCATGGGCTTCAAGAACGTGGAAGAAGGCGAAGCGACGGGGTGAGTATGACGGCGGCCAGCTGGCCGGCCGCAGTCATTCGGGCGGCGTGGCCGGGGGCGTCGGGCCGACGAAACGGCTCCAGCGGCGGTCGAGCACCTGCTGCTTGAGCACTTCGATCACGTCGACCAGCAGCTCTTCGAGCGCCAGATCGGTGTGCTCGTCCTGATACACCCAGGCATCGAAGAATTCGTCTGCCAAGCTGCCGGCCAGTGCCTGGAACTGCGGGCCTCGCATACCCTCCACGGCGCCTTGCAGCAGCCTTGCGGCGATGTCGCTGAGGGCATCGTCGAGCGTGCTGGCCAGGCGATTGCCCAGGGGCAGCCGGCGCAGACTGTGCAGTTCCGGGTTGTCCTGCAGCGCCTGATGGATCAGCTGGCTGACGTAGCCTTCGATGGCGCCGCGATTGTCGCGGTAGCCGGTTTCCAGCATGGCCTGCAGGCGCCGCGAAATATCGTTCAGCACACGTTGCTTGCGCGGGCGGACCACCTCCTGCAACAGCCGGCGCGAGAGGTCGTCACTGGCGCCGATTTCCTGCTGCAGGCGACCGAACAGACGCACCATCACCCGGTCCGAAAGCTCCTCGATCAGCATGTAATAGTAGCGGCTGAACGCGCCGTAGACGGCCCAACCACGCATGTCGATCAGGCCCAGACGCTGCAGTCGGATCAGCAATGCCCCGACGCGCAGCACGCGCAACCAGCGTAATCCGGCCAGAGGGATGCAGCCGATTACGTCGTACCAGTGAGCGAAGGGGTAGTAGTACCAGCGCGCATAGCGGCGTTCGAAAAGCGCGACGGTCCAGCCGAGCAACACGTCGAGCACGAAGATCGCCACGAAGCCGAGATCGATGTACTGGAAGTTGGCGTGGATGGTCTGCTGGTAGCTCTCATGCAGCCGCGGCGCGAGGCTCGCCAGTGTCGTATTGATCGGTTGCAGCGCGAATAGGCTGTCGAACAGGATCAGCGCAAGGTTCACGCATACCAGCAGGACGATGAACGCTTCCCAGATGGCATGCAGCCCATCACGCCGCCGCGCCTGTTGCGCGACGCTCTGCTCAGCCATTCGCCTGTGGCTTCGCGGCGGCCGGCTGCCAGAGGATTTCTCCACAACCCTGGCGGCGGGCGATCAGACGTGCAGCGACAAACAGCGCATCGGAAAGGCGGTTCAGATAGGCGAGCAACACCGGGCGCACGGCTTCGCTGGCGTTCAGCAGCTGGCAGCGGCGTTCGGCCGTACGGGTCATGCTGCGGCAGAGGTGCGCGAGGGCGATCAGCCGGGAACCGCCGGGCAGAATGAATTCCTTCAGCGGGCCGAGTTCCGCGTTCCAGCGATCGATGGCCTGCTCCAGGCGTTCGATCTCGCTTTCCTGCAGGGCCTGGTAGTCGGGCATCGCCAGTTCGCCGCCAAGATCGAACAGGCGGTGCTGGCAGGGGGCGAGGACACTGATCAGCTCGTCGAGGGCTGGCCATTGCACCTGTGCCTCCGCCAGTTCGGCCAGTAGCAGCCCCAATTGGCTGTTCAGCGTGTCGACCTCGCCCATGGCTTCCACGCGTGGATGGTCCTTGGGCACGCGGCGGCCGTCGCCGAGCCCGGTTTCGCCAGCGTCCCCGGTGCGGGTGTAGATTTTCGACAGTCGATTGCCCATGCGTTATTAATCCCTTGGTTCAGGTCGCGGCTGGCTCGGCAGGCGAGTTCAGCGGCAGGCGCAGGGTAAAGGTGGTGCCGTGGCCGGGTTGGCACTGCACCTCCATCTGGCCCTGATGATTGTTGGTGATGATGAAATACGAAACGGAAAGACCCAGTCCGGTTCCCTGACCGACTTCCTTGGTGGTGAAGAACGGCTCGAAGATGCGCTTGCGCACATTCTCCGGAATACCGCCGCCGTTGTCCTCCACCTGGATTTCCGCCCAGGGCGGGTTCAGGCGGGTGCGCAGGATGATCTGTCCGGGCTCGCCGACCTGGTGCGCATGGATGGCCTGGGCCGCGTTCTTCAGCAGATTGAGCAGCACCTGTTCCAGCTCGTTGCCGATGCAGGGCACCCGGTCCACCCGCGGGTCGAAATCCCGGACGATGTCGATGGCCTTGAAGTCGAAGCCTTCCATCAGCGCGAAGTCGTTGCCAGCTATTTCCAGTGCCTGATCGATCAGCACCGGCAGGTGGCAGTCGGCCAATTGGCGGTTGCTCATGCGGCTGAAGCTGAGCATGTGGCTGACGATTTTCGCCGCGCGCGAGCCCGCCTGCTGGATGCCATCGAGCAGCTGCGGTACCTCGCGGCGCTGCAGGTACTGGTTGACCGCCTCCAGGCGCACGCCGGTTTCCTCTGCGGCCTCCCGATTGCGTTCCAATTCTGGCGACAACCGCCGGCGAATGTTCTGCGCGTTGTGCAGGATGGCACCGAGGGGATTGTTGATTTCGTGGGCCATGCCGGCCGCCAGGCTGCCGACCGAGAGCATCTTCTCCGACTGCACCATCATTTCTTCCATATTGATGCGCTGGGTAATGTCGTCGATGCGGATCACCACGCCACGGCCGCCAGCGCCGGTCAGTGGATAGCAGGTGAGCGCGTAGTGGTGCGGCTCGTCGTTGCGCAACCAGGTCACCCGTTCGATCTTCGCCACCACGTGCTGCTCCGAAGTACGGCGAATCTGCGCAAGAAAGGGCTTGAGCGGCTCGAATGCGACGAATACCGGCTGATTGAGCGCGTCATCCAGCGGCGTTCCGGAGAGCGCGCTGGCTTCCTGGTTCCACTGTGTGACGTAGAGCTGCTCGTCGAGGGCGATCAGCGCCGAGGGCATCGAGTCGATGATGCTGTTGAGGTACTTCTGGAAACCGGTGAGCTTCTGCTCGATTTTGCTGCGCACCTGGACTTCCAGCTCCAGTTTGCGGTTGGAATGACGTGTCTCCTCGGCCAGGCCCTGGGCATGGTCGAACGCCTCCTGGGCGTCGTCGCGGGCGCGCTTGAGCTGCTGCTCGCGGGCTTCCATGCGCGACAGCATGGTGTTGAAGGCATCGGCCAGCCTGCCGATCTCGTCCTGATTGCCGGGCTTGGCGCGCAGCGAGTAATCCTCCTCGCGGGTAACCTGGCGCGACAGCGCTTCCAGATCGCGGATCGGACGGGTGATGAGCTGGCGAATCTGCCTGGCGACCAACAACCAGAGCAACAGGCTGGCCACGAGGATCGCCAGGCTCGCCGTCAGGGTGCCGGTGTAGAAGGCCCCTGGCAGCTCGCTGCTGGCCACCATCAGCAGGTGACCGGCGCTGCCGTCCGGTTGCGGCAGCCTGACCAGCAGATTGGCGCGGATCTCGCCAGCGCGCCATTGGGCGACCGCACCGAGCTGTTCCGGCAAGCGCAGCCGTTCACCTTGCTGCAGTTGTGCGAGGCTGTTGCCGTGCCCGTCGTAGATCACCGCGGCGCGCAACGGCGCATAGCCTTCCAGGCGTTTGAGCAATGCGTTGGCTGCTTCCGGTGAGGACAGCGCACGGGTACTCAGCTCTTCGGTGGCGAACAGTTCGCCGAGGGTGTGCATGGCTTGCGGAGCCACGCTCTGTCGCGAAATCCAGTAAGCCGCACTGATGAAGGTGAGATTGGAGATCAGCAGAACGGCGGCGAGCAGGACGAGGAGGGCGAGCAGCAGTTTGCGGCCGACTGGGAGGTTTTCGAGGCGCTGACGCAGGATCATTGGCGGGCACGGCGTAGCAGAGGGTTTCTGCAGGGTAGCCGTGGCTCAGTCGGTGGGCAATCCGCGCTGGCTCAGGTGTTCGCGCAAACGCTGATGCAGCGCGTGCAGCCGCGGTACCGCCAGGCCGAGGGAGTCCGCGCTGCGGCAGGCATGACCGAGCAGGTAGGCGATTTCCGTGCGTCGGCCGAGTCGCACGTCCTGATACATGGACGAGTAGTTGGCAGCCGTCGCTTCGATCACCCGCAGGACCTCCCGCTGCAGATCCTCGGCGGCGGGTGCCTGTCCGCAGGCGCTGAGCAGTTCGATCAGTTCTTCGCAGATTTCGCTCAGCTGTTCGCGATATTGCAGCAGCTCACCATTGCGACAATCGTAAAGCACGGTCAGCGGATTGATGGCGCAGTTCAATGCCAGCTTGCGCCACAGTCGCGCGAGGATGTCGCTGCTCCAGTTGTACGGAATTCCAGCACGGTCCAGCTCTTCCAGCCAGACGGGGGCGTTGCCGCCATTCGGATCGCCCAGCCAGTTCTGCCCGTGACCGGCGAATACCACATGCATCGGACCGTCGCGATACGCCCCTTCGGTACTCGAAACGAAGATGCAGCGCGCCTGCGGCCAACGTGCTGCAATCGCCTGCTGGCTGCCGAGGCCGTTCTGCAGCAGAAGCATTTCGCAGTCCGGGGCGAGGCGAGGCGCCAGCTTGGCGATCGCCGCTTCGGCATCGTAGGCCTTGCAGGCGACCAGCAGGCGCTGGATCGGTGTGGTCGCATCGGGCAGCTCCGCCGGGATCGCATGCAGGCTGGAGTGGCCTGCTTCGCTTAGCGTGAGCCCGCCGGCGCGCTGGTAATCAGCGAGGCGTTGTGCCGAGCGCAGGATGATTCGCACCGGCATGCCTGCCCTGTGCAGGCGGGTCGCCCACAGGCTGCCGAGGGCGCCAGCACCAAGGACATGCCAGCTCATCGGGTCATGCCGGTTGCTTCAGGCGCAGCGGGACGATGCGGCCGGTGCTGTAGGCGCTGGGTAGCAGGGCCGCCGCCCGTTCGATGACGGTTTCCGGCGCGATCGGCAGCGCCTCGCTGTCGAGGCTGACCAGGCTGATGCCGGCTTTGATCGACACGAACCCTTCGCTGGTCTTCAGTGCCCTGAGGTTCAGACCTTCATGCAGCCTCTTGAAGCTGCTCGGCGAGCAACCTTTGGCGTCGTTGACCAGCGCCAGCAGGCCGAACTGGCTTTCGCTGATGCGGCAGACGATGTCGAGTGGCCGAACCAGCTGCTGCAGGCGGATGGCGATGGCACAGAGAATTTCGGCGTATACGGCTTCGCCATAGCGCTCTCGCAGTGCATCGGCTTCTGCCAGGCCGATCTGCAGGTAATACAGTGCCGAACCGCGGTTCTCCATCTGCCGCAGACTGGCCGCCATGCGCTGTTGCAGGTACCGCCCATTGCCCAGGCCGGTCAGCGGGTCCTGCAGGCTGTGCTGTTCGAGCGTGGCGACGTTCTCGGTCAGCTGGTGGTTTTCCTGCTTGAGCCGCTGCAGCGAACCACAGAGACGGTCGGCGGCGAAGATGCGCGGCAGCAGTTGCTCGTTCATCGCCGATTTGCTGATGAAATCGTCGACGCCGTGGTCGAACGCCTGGCCTAGCGCATTCTCGCTGTCGCGACCGGTGAGCAGGATGACGTAGCTGTAATGACCGCTCAGGGCATCGCGCTGGCGAATCTGGCCGGTCAGTTCGAGGCCGTCCATTTCCGGCATCAGCCAATCTGCCAGCAGCACATGTGCCGGGCGTTGCGCATGCTGCATCAGCGCATCGGCGGCACTGCTGGCGAAGCGAATATCCTGGTAGCCGGCCTTGCTCAGCGCGCGGCCGATCATGACGCTGGAAAACTTGGCGTCATCCACTACGAGGATGCTCAGAAGAGGGTTGGGCATGGCAAGCTCAATCAATTGAAGGGGGACGTCCTGTCACTCTTGCCGTAGGGCGGGCGCTGACACGTCGAATCGTTATAATGACCGCGCATTCTCAACCGTCAAGACACGCGCGCTCGGCACATGCGGCCCGTCGCGCTACATAGTGGAGGAATCCCATGCCCTCGTTCGACGTGGTGTCCGAACTGGACAAACACGAAGTCACCAACGCGATCGACAACGCCATGAAGGAACTGGATCGTCGTTACGATCTGCGCGGCAAAGGCAGCTTCGAGCAGAAGGACCTGACCGTGCAGCTGACGGCGGATGCCGAGTTTCAATTGGAGCAGATGCTCGAAATCCTCAAGTTGAGCCTGGTCAAGCGCAAGATCGATATCCAGTGCCTGGAAATCAAGGATGCCTATGCGTCCGGCAAGAGCACCAAGCAGGAAGTGGTGCTGCGCGAGGGGATCGACAAGGAGCTGGCGAAGAAGATTGTCGCCTACATCAAGGACGCCAAGCTCAAGGTACAGGCCGCCATCCAGGGCGAGCAGGTACGCGTGACCGGCAAGAAACGCGATGATCTGCAGGAAGCCATCGCCCTGCTGCGTGGCCACGAATTCGGCATGCCGCTGCAGTTCAACAACTTCCGCGACTGATTTTCTCTCCGCGTCCAGGCGCGTGCTTTACACCCCCGCTTTTCGTCGGTGCCCGTTCTCCGGGCACTGATGCCTTGAAGGAGTATCTCCATGGACCTCTCCGTCGACTACCTGGTCGATCTTTCCGAATCCTGGCTGCCCGTCGTGCTGCAATACGGCGCGCAGGTAACGCTGGCGCTGCTGACGTTTCTGTTCGGCTGGTGGCTGATCAACACCCTGACCGCCAAGGTCAGCAGCCTGCTGCAGCGCCGGCAGGTGGACCCGACCCTGCATGGCTTCATCGGCAGCCTGGCCAGCGTGGTGCTCAAGGTGCTGCTGCTGGTCAGTGTGGCATCGATGATCGGCGTAGAAACCACATCCTTCATCGCGGTGATCGGCGCTGCCGGTCTGGCCATCGGCCTGGCGTTGCAGGGTAGCTTGGCGAACTTCGCTGGTGGTGTGCTGATCCTGCTGTTCCGTCCGTTTCGCGTTGGCGAGTGGATCGAGGCGCAAGGTATCGCGGGCACCGTCAACTCCATCCAGATCTTTCATACGGTGCTCAAGACCGGCGACAACAAGACCGTGGTGGTGCCCAACGGGGCGCTGTCCAACGGGCACATCACCAACTTCTCCCGCGAGCCGCGGCGCCGTGCCGACATCAACATTGGCATCGACTACAGCAGCGACATCAAGTTGGCGCGCCAGGTATTGCTGGAGATTGCCGAGGACCCACGGGTACTGCGCGAACCCGAACCGGTGGTGTTCGTTACCGGGCTTGGCGACAGCTCGGTGAATCTGTCCCTGCGTGTGTGGGTGGCGACCGCTGATTTCTGGCCGGTGACCTTCAGCTTCACCGAGCAGGCCAAGGAGCGACTGACTGCCGTAGGCGTCGGAATTCCGTTCCCGCAGCGGGTAGTGCATCTGGTGCAGCGCTGATTCGACTGCAGACAGAACGAAGCCGGCATCTGCCGGCTTCGTCATTTTCAGCTGCGCTCCGAGACGCCTTCGCGTACCCCGTCATCCGGTTGCCCTCGGCTCCGGGTCCACTGCCAGGCAATCAGCACCAGCGTCGGGATGCCCAGCAGGGCGGTGACCAGAAAGAAGTTGCTGTAGCCAAGGCTTTCGACCATCACGCCGGAGTAGCCGCCAAGCAGGCGCGGCAACAGCAGCATCAGCGAGCTGAGCAAGGCATATTGCGTGGCGGAGAACTTCAGATTGGTCAGGCTCGACAGGTAGGCAACGAACGCGGTGGACGCCAGGCCGCCACTGAAGTTGTCGCAGGAAATGGTGACGATGAGCATCTGCAGGTTCGCACCCATCTCCACCAGCAGCATGAACATCAGATTGGTCGCCGCCGAGGCGACACCGCCGATGAAGAGGATCGGCAGGATGCTGAAGCGCACGATGAGCAAACCGCCGAATGCGGCGCCAAGCAGTGTCATGACCAGACCGAACAGCTTGCTGACGCTGGCGATCTCGTCCTTGGAAAATCCTTGGTCGATGTAGAACACGTTGGCCATTACGCCCATCACCGTGTCCGACATGCGATAGGTGGCGATCAGCCCGAGCAGCAACAAGGCCTGCCAGCGGTAGCGGACGATGAAGTCGGTGATCGGCGTCAGCACCGGGCCCATCAGGATGCGCCCGGGTGCCGACAGGCAGCCCCAGCAGATCAGCAGGTACATGGTGCCGCGGGGCCAGTAGCCGCCCCAGTAGGACTGGAACATGCCCGTGGTGGAAACCATCAGGATGATCAGCACGATCACCGATACCGCCTGATGGGCGAAGTCGAAGCGCGTCGGCCGTTGGCGTTCCTTGGCTTGGCTGAAGATGTGCCGTACCGGGACGAACAGCGCCCGTCCTACGGGCGAAATCGTCCCGAGAATGAACAGCGCGTAGAGTGTTGCCCGTGGCCAGGCCTGAGCGATCAGCGCATTGATCATTGCCGGTACCGAGATCAGCAGCACCAAAAGCAGGCCGACCGCTGCCAGTTGATGGTTGAAGCTGAAGCGTGACGGCTCGTTGGGGAGCGGGATGCCTGCATCCGGCTCACGGATCACCAGGCTGGTGATCAGGCCGGGAACGATCAGCAGCGCAAAGACCAGATAGGTGGTGGTCCAGGCCGCCTGGTTGTAGTCGAGGCTGCTCGATCCCAGCCATTCGGCGAGGAACAGCGCGCCAGCGCTGGCCAGCAGCATGGCGATCCGGTAGCCGGTCATGTAGCTCGCGGCCAGGGTCGCCTGCAACTTGTCCTCGGCTATTTCCAGGCGATAGGCATCGATGGCGATGTCCTGGGTGGCCGAGGAGAAGGCCACCACCACCGCCAGCGCGATGAGCATGGTCAGGTTGTGCTGCGGATTGCACAGCGCCATGCCGATCAGGCCGATGGCGATCAGCGCCTGCGACAGCACCAGCCATGAGCGCCGGCGGCCAAGGCTGCCGATCCAGGGCAGGCGCCACTGGTCGAGCATCGGCGACCAGACCCACTTGAAGGCATAGGCCAGACTGATCCAGCTGGCGAAACCGATGGTCTCCCGGGAAACGCCCGCTTCGCGCAGCCAGACCGACAGCGTGGAGAACACCAGTACGGCGGGAAGGCCCGCGGCGAAACCCAGCAACAGCAGGGCCAGCGTAGCGGGGCTGGCGTAGGCGGCTAGCGCATCGCGCCAGGTTTCACGGGACATACATCGAGGTTCTGTACAGTTCGGACGAAGGGGGCACTCTAACCGCTGTGCTCCGTCGAATGCCAGCCGTGCCGACGCAAGTCCACCCGGTCGTTGACGATGGTGAGCCCTTCGGCGCGCAGGCGCATGCGCTGCTCGTGTCCGGCGGCTGTGCCAGCTGGCAGGCTGAGGCGGCCGCCCGCGGCGATCACTCGGTGCCAGGGCAGGCTGGTGTCATCGGGTAGCTGTGACATCAGCCGGCCAACCCAGCGAGCAGCGCGGCCCAGCCCGGCCATGGCAGCCAGTTCGCCGTAGCTGACGACCTTGCCGGGCGGAATCTGCGACATAACCAGGTAAACGGCCGCGCGCCGCGTTTCAGCGTCGGCAGAGGGCGGTAGCAGCGGTGCGTGGTCAATCATGCAGGAGGCTTCCGGATGATGTGAGAGCCGGCGGCAGCGAACTCACGCTCCATTCGGCGGTCTGTGCTTGCTGTAGCTCAATGCATAGGGATAATGCCAGCCTTTCAACCGTCTTCGACAGATTTGCAGCCCTCATATGCTCACCAGAACCCTGCTTTGCGCGACCCTTTGCGCCGTTGCCCTGCCATCGTTCGCCGACACCGTTTGGCTGAAGAACGGTGATCGCCTGACCGGCAAGATCAGCGTGCTCGACGGCGGCAAACTGCTTATCGAAACCGAATACGGCGGCTCTATTCCACTGAAGTGGAACCAGATCGCCACGCTGGAAAGCGACCGCAAGCTGCTCGTCAAACAGGACGACGTCTCCGGCGAAATCGCGCATTCGCTGCAGGCCTCCGATCCAGGCAAGGTCACCCTGGTCAACGGTGCCGCGCCGCGCACGGTGGAGCTGGCGAGCATCACCCAGATCATCCATCCCAAGCCGCTGATTCAGGATTTGACCTGGAAAGGCAACATCGACGTGGCGATGGATTACAAGCGTGCGGAAACCGATACGGATGATTACGACGTCTCCTTCGATACCAAGGCGCGTCATGGCCTGTGGCGGCACAACGGCACCGGCAACTACAACCGCGAATACCGCGACGGTGTGACCGTTACCGACAACTGGGACGCCGAGTACGCGCTGGACCGTTTCCTCGATCAGCACTGGTTCTGGCAGGGGCGCCTGAGCTACAAGCGCGACCAGATCGAAGACGTGCGCCGTCAGCGCACCATCGGTACCGGTCCGGGTTACCAGTTCTGGGACAACGAGTTGGGCGCATTCTCGCTGGCCGGGCTGATCAACCGCAGCGACTACGAGTTCGCCGATGGCGACAAGGAAAACTTCTACCTGGCCGCGGTCAAGTGGGATTACAACCGCTACCTGGTCGGCAAGACCTTCGAGCTGTTCAGTACTGGCGAGCTTGGCAAGCCGCTGGAAAACGTTGCCGACTACGCGCTCGATGCCGAGGTTGGTTTGCGCTACAAGGTGACCGACTGGGCCTCGCTGAACATGAAGGCGCAGAAAGACATCATCAGCGGCGCCGACAACGACCTTGACGAGACACGCTACAGCATCGGGTTCGGGGTGGGCTGGTAAGCGAAACCCGCCGATTTGCACATATATAAAGAAGGCAGCCCGATGGCTGCCTTCTTTTTGGGGGCGACGACGCGATCAGAGGCGCAGGCCGCCATCGAGTTCGAGAATGCGCCCGGTGTAGTAGTCATTCTCGAAGATGTACGCCACCGAATGGGCGATCTCGGCCGGCTTGCCCATACGCTTGAGCGGAATGCCTGAAGTCATTTTCTCCAGCGCTTCGGGTTTCATGCTGGCAACCATCTCCGTCTCTATGAATCCCGGGGCCACGCCAGCGACGCGGATGCCGTAACGCGCCAGTTCCTTTGCCCAGACCACCGTGGCAGACGCCACCCCAGCTTTGGCAGCGGAGTAGTTGGTCTGCCCCATATTGCCGGCGCGGGAGATCGACGAGATGTTGATGATCGCGCCTTCGCTCTTCAGCTCGACCATCTTTGCGGCGACTTCGCGGGTGCAGAGGAACACGCCGGTCAGGTTGACGTCGATCACCGCCTGCCACTGCGCCAGGCTCATCTTGCTGATTTCGCCATCCTTGACCTTCAGTAGCAGGCCGTCGCGCAGGATGCCGGCGTTGTTAACCAGCCCGTGCAGGCCGCCGAAGTCCTCTGCGACGCGCGCGACCATATCGGTCACCTGTTCCTCATTGGCGACATTGCACAGGTAGGCCCGGGCATCCCCGCCGGCCGCCTTGCAGGCAGCGACAGCTTCGTCCAGGCGCTCCTGGTTCAGATCGACCAGCGCCAGCCGGGCACCCTTGCCCGCCAGATATTCGCCCATGGCGCGGCCGAGGCCCTGACCGCCGCCGGTGACGATGATGACCTTGTCTTGAAGCTGCATGCTGCTCATCTCCTGTTGTCGTTCTAATACGGGGCAAACGACGCCCGCCGGGGAAACCGTTATGCTGAGCGCTCCGTCGACCCGGACCCGTCTTTCGAGGAGCCCCAGTGAGCGCCGAAGCCCGCAAGCATGCCCGACAACTCCTGCTCAAGGAATACCGCGGCGTGCTCTCTACCCATTCCCAGGCGATGCCCGGTTTTCCGTTCGGTTCGGTGGTTCCGTACTGCCTGGACGCTAACGGCTGGCCGTTGATCCTGATCAGCCGCATCGCCCAGCACACCCGCAATCTCAAAGCTGATGGTCGCTGCTCGCTGCTGGTCGGCGAACGCGCCGCCGAGGATGTACAGGCGGCCGGGCGACTCACGCTGCTGGCACAAGCCCGTCAGCTCGATGAGCCGGCGGCGATCGAGTCGGCTGCGCAGCGCTATTACCGCTATTTCCCCGAATCACGCGATTACCATCGCGTGCATGATTTCGATTTCTGGGTGCTGGAGCCGGTGCGCTGGCGCTATATCGGTGGCTTCGGCGCGATTCATTGGCTGGACGACGTCGCCCTAGCCAATCCCTTCGCGGTCGAAAGCGGCGAGGTGGAGCAGGGCATGGTCGAGCACATGAACGAAGATCATGCTGCCGCCATCGCCCGTTACGTCGAGCAGGCGGGGTTGCCGCAGAGCCCCGCCGCGCAGATGGCTGGAGTCGACAGCGAGGGCTTTCATCTGCGCATCGGTCAGGCGCTGCATTGGTTGGCATTCGCGCAGCCATGCGAAACGCCGATGGCGGTGCGCCAGGCGTTGGTTGCCATGGCGCGTGGTTGATTCAGCTTCACTTCAGCGGCGTTACGCATAATCCGGTTACAGGCAATTTCTCACCCGGGTTGAATTAGACCCGTCATGCCGCCATCTACAGAGGACAGGAAGCTGATCTTCCGCCAAGGACCATCGATGCGAATCTTCTTTGTGCTGTTTCTGTTGTTTCCGCTGGCCGAGCTGTACGTGCTGATCAAGGTCGGCAGTTCCATCGGTGCGCTGGCGACCATCCTGCTGCTGGTGCTCAGCGGTATCGCCGGCGTACTACTGCTGCGCCTGGCCGGCTTCGCCACCGCCTGGCGCGCGCGTGAGCGTCTGGCGCGCGGCGAACTGCCCGAGCGCGAAATGCTGCAGGGGCTGATGATGGCTATCGGCGGCGGCTTGCTGTTCCTGCCCGGCTTCATCAGTGACGTGCTGGCGCTGATCGTGCTGTTCCCGCCGACCCGCAACTTCCTGTTTCGTCAGATCAATCGGCGGATCGAAGCGCAGATGCGCCGCCAACGCGCCTTTGCCGACGATCTGCAGGCGCGCTCCAACCCGCAGCGACCTAACGTGATCGAGGGTGAGTGGGAGCGCGATGACCGCGACCGCTAAGCCGATCACCCGGCATCCCGGCACGCCAGCAGGCGTGCCGGTTTCGTTTGTGGCCATGAAAATTTCATCTGCGCCCCTTGAAATGCTCTTGAACGCCCGCATGTAGCGGACACCGCAAGGTCGCTGTCGTATTCGACAGTCCGTCTTCTGCGGCTCGCATTGCGGGCCGCAACCGGCAACGCCGGATTTGCCCAACCCGCCGATGAAGGGTCATCGGCATGGAACCACTCTACTAGGAGAGATCGACAATGAAGCTTCGTCCTCTGCATGACCGCGTCGTGATTCGTCGCAGCGAAGAAGAAACCAAGACCGCAGGCGGCATCGTCCTGCCGGGCTCCGCTGCCGAGAAGCCGAACCGTGGCGAAGTCGTTGCTGTGGGTACCGGCCGCGTGCTGGACAACGGCGAAGTACGCGCCCCGGCCGTGAAGGTCGGTGACAAGGTGGTGTTCGGCCCTTACTCCGGCAGCAACACCGTCAAGGTCGACGGCGAAGATCTGCTGGTGATGAGCGAGAACGAAATTCTCGCCGTCGTCGAAGCCTGATCACCCGCGAATCTCCGTAAATAATTCACGAATTGAGGATCAATCAACATGGCTGCTAAAGAAGTCAAATTCGGCGACTCCGCACGCAAGAAGATGCTGGTCGGTGTAAACGTTCTGGCTGACGCCGTTAAAGCGACCCTCGGCCCGAAAGGCCGCAACGTCGTGCTGGAGAAGAGCTTCGGTGCTCCGACCATCACCAAGGACGGCGTTTCCGTCGCCAAGGAAATCGAGCTGAAGGATCGCTTCGAGAACATGGGCGCTCAGCTGGTCAAGGACGTTGCGTCCAAGGCCAACGACGAAGCCGGTGACGGCACCACCACCGCTACCGTTCTGGCCCAGGCCATCGTCAACGAAGGCCTGAAGGCTGTTGCGGCCGGCATGAACCCGATGGACCTCAAGCGCGGCATCGACAAGGCCACCATCGCCATCGTCGCCGAGCTGAAGAACCTGGCCAAGCCGTGCACCGACTCCAAGGCGATCGCCCAGGTTGGCACCATTTCCGCCAACTCCGACTCCTCCATCGGCGACATCATCGCCGAAGCCATGGAGCGCGTAGGCAAGGAAGGCGTGATCACCGTCGAGGAAGGTTCGGGTCTGGAGAACGAGCTGTCCGTCGTCGAAGGCATGCAGTTCGATCGTGGCTACCTGTCGCCGTACTTCATCAACAAGCCGGACACCATGGTCGCCGAGCTGGACAGCCCGCTGCTGCTGCTGGTCGACAAGAAGATCTCCAACATCCGCGAACTGCTGCCGGTGCTGGAAGCCGTTGCCAAGGCCGGTCGTCCGCTGCTGATCGTTGCCGAAGACGTCGAAGGCGAAGCCCTGGCCACCCTGGTGGTCAACAACATGCGCGGCATCGTCAAGGTTGCTGCAGTCAAGGCCCCGGGCTTTGGCGATCGCCGCAAGGCCATGCTGCAGGACATCGCCATCCTGACTGGCGGTACCGTGATTTCCGAAGAAGTCGGCCTGAGCCTGGAGACCGCTACCCTGGAGCACCTGGGTAACGCCAAGCGCGTCGTGCTGAACAAGGAAAACACCACCATCATCGACGGCGCTGGTCAGCAGGCTGATATCGAAGCCCGCGTTGCCCAGATCCGCAAGCAGGTCGAAGACACCACTTCCGACTACGACAAAGAGAAGCTGCAAGAGCGTCTGGCCAAGCTGGCCGGCGGTGTTGCCGTGATCAAGGTCGGTGCCGGTACCGAAGTCGAGATGAAAGAGAAGAAGGCCCGCGTAGAAGACGCCCTGCACGCTACCCGTGCTGCCGTCGAAGAAGGCGTGGTTCCTGGCGGTGGCGTTGCCCTGGTGCGCGCTCTGCAGGCCATCTCCGAGCTGAAGGGCGAGAACGAAGACCAGAACGTCGGTATCGCGCTGCTGCGTCGTGCCGTCGAAGCGCCGCTGCGTCAGATCGTCTCCAACGCTGGTGGTGAGCCGAGCGTGGTGGTCGACAAGGTCAAGCAGGGCGAAGGCAACTTCGGCTTCAACGCCGCCTCCGACACCTACGGCGACATGATCGAGATGGGTATCCTCGATCCGGCCAAGGTAACCCGTTCTGCTCTGCAGGCCGCGGCTTCCATCGGCAGCCTGATGATCACCACCGAAGCGATGATCGCTGAAGTGGCTGACGACAAGGCCGCTGGCGGCATGCCGGACATGGGTGGCATGGGCGGTATGGGTGGTATGGGCGGCATGATGTAAGCCGCCCGGCTCCTGAGCTGTAAAAGAAAAACCCCGCCTGGTGCGGGGTTTTTTTTGCCTTGCGACAGGCGCGTCGTAACAGGGGGAATGCAGCCGTTCGTCCAAAAGCCTGCCGGAATTAACCAGCTAGGCTACGGTCAGTTAACTATCCGACTAATCAAGGGCTTACGCCATGAAGCTGGAAATTGCTCGAGGATTGTTTCTGGTCGGCGCGCTTGGAGTCACCACCCTGTGCGTGGCGGCCTGGAATGAGCCGGGTGCCGCCCTGGTACAAAGCAGTGTAGAGCGCAGCTATTGCCCACTACCGCCTAACGGCAAGTCCCGGTTCGACGCTGCACGCCCCGACCAGGATCTGCTGTTGCTGCTGTACGGCCTGTCCCAGGGGATGCGCTGAAACGACAACGCCCGGCCTTTAGCTGACGGCGATCCCGGCGTGCTCGCTTGGGCTGCGGTCCGGTTGGGCTACCAGGTCATAGACTGCCGGTAGCACGAACAGGGTGAACAACGTTCCCACCGACATGCCGGTGGCGATCACCAGGCCGATATCGAAGCGGCTCACCGCACCGGCACCACTGGCGATGATCAGCGGCACCATGCCGAACACGGTGGCTGCGGTAGTCATCAGCACCGGCCGCAGGCGGATCGCCGCCGCTTCTTCCACCGCTTCGCGCCGGCTCAGCCCCTGTTCGCGGCGAAGCTGATTGGCGAACTCGACGATCATGATGCCGTGCTTGCTGATCAACCCGATCAGCGTCACCAGGCCCACCTGCGTATAGATGTTCATGCTCGACAGGCCGAGGAACAGCGGCACCAGCGCGCCGCAGACCGACAGCGGTACGGTGACCAGGATCACCAGTGGATCGCGGAAGCTTTCGAACTGCGCGGCCAGGACCAGGAAGATCACCGCCAATGCCAGCGCGAAAGTCATGTATAGCGCGTTGCCTTCCTGAATGTACTGCCGCGACGCGCCGGCGTAATCGAAACCGAAACCATCGGGCGCTTCTTCGCGGGCGATGGTCTGCAGTGTATCGATCGCTTCGCCCATGCTGACGATTGGAAAGCCCTGAATCATTGCCGCATTGAGTTGCTGGAACTGCTTGAGCTGAGTCGGTCGTGCGCGGTCGCGCACCTTGATCAGCGTCGACAGCGGCAGCATCTGGCCTTGCCCGTTGCGCACGTAGTAGTTGCTCAGCCAATCGGGGTTGTCACGATAAGCGCGCTCGACCTGGGCGATGACCTTGTAGCTGCGGCCTTCGATGGTGAAGCGGTTGATCTCGCCCTCGCCGAGCAGGGTGCTCAGGGTCAGGCCGAGTTCTTCCATGGACACGCCCATCTGCGCGGCCTTCTCACGGTCGATCTCGACCACGATTTCCGGCTTATCGAAGGCCAGGTCCACATCGAGGAAGGCGAACTTGCCGGACTCTTCGGCACGCTTGCGGATGCGCTCGGTCACCTGCAGCAGCGTCTCGTAGTCGTTGGCGGTGTTGATGACGAACTGGAAGGGCAGGCCCTCGCCAGTACCGGGCAGCGAAGGCAGGTTGAAGCCGAAGATCTGCAGGCCCGGCAGGCGATCGAGCTTGGCCTGAACCTCCGGCAGGATTTCCATCTGCGAGCGCTCGCGCTCGTCCCAGGGCTTGAGCAGGAAGCCGCCGATACCGCTCTGCACGCCGTCGAAACCATTGATCTGGAACCAGGAGTAGTACTCCGGAAAACTCTTGAAGATCTCCAGGAACTGGTCGGTGTAGGCGTTCAGGTAGTCCAGGTTGGCGGTCTTCGGCGCGCTGGCCATCATGAAGACGATGCCCTGGTCTTCTTCCGGCGCCAGCTCGCTCTCGGTGAACATCAGCAGGGCGGGAATCAGCGCGAGAACCAGCACGGCGAACACCAGCACCACCGGGCGGGTATTCAGCGTGCCGTGCAATGCACGCTGGTAGCGCTGCTTTAGCCGTTCGAACAGCTCGTCCAGGCGATGGGCGAAGCCGCTGGGATTCTCCTCATGACGCAAGAGTTTCGAACACATCATCGGCGACAGGGTCAGCGCCACGACGCCGGAGATCAGCACCGCGCCGGCCAGGGTCAGCGCGAACTCCTGGAACAGCGCGCCGGTCAGCCCCTGCAGGAAACCGATGGGCGCATAGACCGCCGCCAGGGTGATGGTCATCGTCACCACCGGCATGGCGATTTCCCGTGCGCCGTCGATCGCCGCCTGAAATGGTGACTTGCCCTGTTCGATATGCCGGTGGATGTTCTCCACCACGACGATGGCGTCGTCCACCACCAGACCGATCGCCAGCACCATGGCCAGCAGTGTCAGCAGGTTGATCGAATAACCCATGGCCTGCATGAAGAACATCACGCCGATCATCGACAGCGGGATGGTCACCACCGGGATCAGAACGGTACGCAGCGAGCCGAGGAAGAGGAACACCACGACGATGACGATCACCGCGGCCTCGGCCAGAGTCTTCACCACCTCGTCGATGGAGGCCTGGATGAACTCGGTGGCGTCGTAGGCGATGCTCGCCTTGAGGCCCGGCGGCAGCTGCGCCTCGATCTGCGGCATGATCGCGCGCACTTCCTTGATCACATCCAGCGGGTTGGCGCTGGGCGTGCCCTTGATGCCGATGTAGACAGAGGGAATGCCGTCGAACGAGCTGATCGAGTTGTAGCTCTCGGCGCCCATTTCCACTCGCGCAACGTCACCCAGCAGTACGCGGCTGTCGCCCTGGGTCTTGAGCGGGATGGCGGCGAACGCTTCCGGCGTCTTCAGCTCGGTGTCGGCGTTGATGCTGGTGACCACATACTGGCCCTTCACTTCGCCGGCCGCGGAGAGGAAGTTGTACTTGCGCACCGCCTCGTTCACATCACCGGCGGAGACGCCATAGGCGGCCAGTTTCACCGGGTCCAGCCAGAGGCGCATGGCGAACACCTGGTTGCCGAGGATTTCCGCTTCGGCCATGCCCGGTAGCGTCGCCAGCTTGGGCTGGATCACCCGCGACAGGTAGTCGGTGATCTGCGGGTTGGACAGCTGGTCGCTGTAGAAGCTGATGTACATCAGCGCCGTGGAGTCGGCCGCCTGCTTGTTCAGTACCGGGTCCTCGGCGGCTTGCGGCAGCTGGTTCTTCACCGAATTGGCCTGGCTGAGCAGCTCGGTGTAGAGCCGATCGGTGTCGGCACCGATGCGCGCATAAACCGAGATCACCGAGGCGTTCTGCTGGCTGACCGAGGTCATGTAGTCCACGCCTTCGGCGCTGGCCAGACTCTGCTGCAGCGGTTGGGTGATGTAGCCCTGGATGGTTTCGGCATTGGCGCCCGGGTAGGCGGTGGTCACCGTGATCAGGGCGCTTTCCATCTGCGGATACTGGCGAATGGTCAGGCTGTTGAACGCCTGCATGCCGAGCAGCACGATCAGCAGGCTGATGACGCTCGCCAGTACCGGGCGGCGGATGAAGGGATCGGTGAAGGCCATGGGCAAGTACCTGGAACTGTTCGATGTGGCGCTGCCGCCTGAGCGGCAGGCCCCTTATTCGGACGCCGGCTCGGTGCCGTCGAGCTTGAGCGTGCGGTTTTCGGCGATGGCGACATGAGCGCCGCTGTCCAGCTTGAGCTGGCCGGCGGTGATCACCTGCTCGCCGCCTTCGAGACCTTCGAGGATGACCGTCACGCCATCGCGCCGCTCACCGGTGGTGACGAAGCGGCGCTCGACCACCAGATAGGGCTCGTCGGTGGTGACGCCCTCCGGCGGCGTACCTTCGGTCACCAGCAGTACCGAGTTGCCGTACAGCGTGTAGGTGATGGCGGTTTCCGGCACGACCACCTGCGCCGTTTCGGTCGGCAGCAGGACCTGCAGGTCGGCAAACATGCCGGGCAACAGGCGTCCGTCCGGGTTGGCCAGCTCGGCGCGCACCTGCACGTTGCGGGTAGTGGTTTCCACTTTCGGGTTCAGCGCCGTGATCACGCCTTCGAAACGCTGGTCGGGATACGCCGCCACGCGCAGCTGCACCTTCTGTCCGAGGGCCAGCAGCGGCACATGTTGTTCGGCCAGGAAGAAGTCGACATAAAGCGTGGAGAGATCCTGCAGTGTGGCGATCGGCGTGCCGGCGGCGATGTAGTCACCTACGTCCACCTGACGAATGCCGATGGTGCCGGCAAAGGGCGCCAGAATGCGCTTCTTGGCCAGGCTGGCACGCAACTGGGCCACGCTGGCCTCGGCCTTCTGCGATTCGGCGTTGAGCCGGTCGTATTCGCTGCGGGAAATGGCCTGACGGTCCAGCAGGCTGCGCGCCCGCTGGAATTCCACACGAGACAGATTGAGGTCCGCTTCGGCGCTGGCCAGGCTGGCGCGTTCCATCTCGCTGTCCAGCAGCACGATAGGCTGCCCCTTGCTGACCTTTTCACCAGACTGGAACTGCACATCGGTAATCGTCCCGGCGATCTCGACGCTGAGGTCGATGCCCTGGGAGGCCCTGAGCGTACCGATTGCCGGCAGACGGCTCTGCCAGTCCATGCGTCGGGCGAGCTCGGTCTCGACGTCGATCGCCGGCTTGGGTGCCTGGAACTGCTGGATCTGTTGGTAGATGGAATTGAACTTGAGCGCGGCGAGGATCGCAACGACGACGACCACCGCGCCCAGCATGAACAGCATGCGGCGCAACATTTTCCGATTTCCTTGGAGATGTGAGCCGGCTGTCTACTGCCGTGATCGAGGCAGCCGTTCGAACGGTCCGATCATCGTCACGATGGACGATCGCTGGCACTGGCGCAGCTGGAACGGGGAGGGAGGAACTTAGCCCCGAATCGGAGGCAAGTAAAGGGGGAGAGAGGGCGGAAGACCAGTGAAATGCGGGGCGGGCGACAGACTGTCAGCCCGCCCCGTTTATCGTCAGCCGGCGAGGCGTTGGGTGACTTCGGTCAGTTGCGCCGACAGCCCGTGGAGGTTCTGGCTGGCCGTTTCGGTGCGCTCGACGTTCTGCTGGTTGATGGTGGCGATCGAGGTGATCTCGGTGATGTTGCGCGAGATGTCTTCGGCGACAGCAGTCTGCTCCTCGGCAGCGGTGGCGATCTGGCGGTTCATGTCACGGATGGCTTCTACCGCTTCGGTGATGCGCTGCAGCATCAGACCGGCCTCGGTTACCTGGCCGACGCCCTGTTCGCTGCGGGCCTGGCCGCTCTCGATGGCGCGCACCGCATTGCTCGCGCCGGTCTGCACGGTATCGATGATCTGGTGAATCTCGGCGGTGGACTCGGCCGTGCGCTGCGCCAGGGTGCGCACTTCATCGGCGACCACGGCAAAGCCGCGTCCGGCATCGCCCGCACGGGCCGCCTCGATGGCGGCATTGAGCGCCAGCAGATTGGTCTGGTCGGCGATCCCGCGGATCACTTCCAGCACCTTGCCGATGCGGCCGCTGTCGCCTTCCAGGCGGCGAATGACCTCAGCGGTGCTGGCGATCTCGCCGCTCACGTCGGTGATGGTGGCGATCGTTGCGCGCATCACCGCTTCGCCCTGTTGTGCCGAATGGTCAGCGGCATCAGCGGCCTGCGCCGCTTCGGCAGCGTGTCGCGATACCTCCTGGGCGGTGGCGGACATCTCATGCATCGCCGTGGCGACCTGGTCGGTACGCGAGAACTGCTCGCGAGTGCCGTCTGCCATCAGCCTGGCGATGGCGCTCAGCTCGCCGCTGGCGCTGTCGAGATTGGACGTGCTCTGCTGCAGGCGGGTGAAAGTGTCGGCAAGAAAATCGCGCAGCACGTTGGCGGCGACGGCCAGGCGGCCCAGTTCGTCGGCGCGGCTGGCATCCACACGGTCGGCAAACTTGCCCTGGCTGAGGCGCGCGATGTGCTCGATCAGGCTGCGGATCGGCTCGATGATCCGGCGATTGACCAGCCACAGGCTGAACAGTGCGACCACCACGCTGGCGAGGATCATGATGAGCGGGCCGAGGGATGCGGTGCTCTGTGCATCGGCACGGATGGTTTCCGAACGCTGCACGGCAGCGTCGCCCAGCTGTTTGACCAGCTCGCTCAACTGAGCGCTGGTCGCCCGGTCGATACCGGCTACCGCGGCGTCCCCGGCGAGCGGGTCGCTGTCGGCGGCAATGTAGGCATCCAGGCCCTTGCGATAGGCAACGCCGAGAGTGCGGTGCTCGCTACGCAGGCTCTCGATCTGCTTGGCCAGTTCCGGTTCGTCGGCGGTCAGTACCAGTAGATCGCCCAGAATCTTCTGCACCTTGGCTTCCTGGCCCTCGAACTGGCTCCAGTAGCGGTTGCGAGAGTCCGGCTGTTTGCCGCGCAGCAGCACGTTCTTCCATTCCTGGACCTGCACCTTGAACTCGAGGTTGGCCTCGTCGACCAGTTGCAGCTCTTCCAGCGGGCCGTCGAGCAGCGCCTGGAAATTGTCGATATTGCTACTGAGCAGACGGATGCAGGCGAGCGCAATCAGCACTGTGAGCAGCAGACTGCCGCCGATCAGCGCGAGAATCTGCGCGCGCAGGGACTTCTGAAACATGGGCAAGGCCTCGTATGAAAAACTCGATGAGGCATCCCTGCCGTAGCCTGCATGCATCGGCGGTGTGGTGCGTTTCTTGAGCTAGACGATGCGTAAATGGTTGTCCCAGAGCCCGGCCGGCAACTCCAGCGGCGTGCTGGCGATGCCTTTGCCACGGCAATCGAACAGGCGGCAACGACCTTGGCCAGAGCTGACCACGAAGCCCTCGGCGACTGCCGCGACGCCAGCGCAGTCGGGCAGGTGGGCTTCCTGGCGTAGCTCGGTACTGTCCAGATCCCAGATGAAGACCTTGTTACCTCGTGGTGCGGTTACCGCCAGCAGGCGCAATTCGTCGTGAATGGCGAGGCTCGCGGTGTACTGGTTCATGATCTGCCGCTGCCTTTCGCCCAGCGGGAAGTGCTGGAAGGCCTGCCCGGGCCGCTTGATCGCCAGCAGCGGTACGCGGTCCATGGCATCGCCCTCGTACTGCTGGCCACTGACGATGGTGCCGTCGGCGGCGATCGCAAGATGACGCACGCTGTTCATCCGCTCCGGCAGCTGTTCCTTGCTGATCAGGCGGCCGTCGCGGCGCAGCAGCACCAGGCTCGGCTCCATGGCATCGAGATTCATCATCGCGCGGCTGTCCGCTTCGGTGCGGATGCCGCCATTGGCGATCACCAGGGTTTCGTTGTCCGGCATCCACAGGAGCTGATGTGGGCCGATGCCGTGGGTCGCGTGCTCGCCGACGCGCACCAGCTGTCGATCTTCCAGACGGTAGACACCGAGCACGCCACGGCCGGCATCGGCGGTGTCGTTCTCGGTGGTGTAGAACCATTCACCATCCTGGTGAAACACGCCATGACCGTAGAAATGGCGATGTGGCGGCGACGCCAGCACCTGCAACAGCCGACCGTCACGCGAATCGATCAGATAGCTTTCGCGGCTCGGGCGACGCCCGACGAATACTGCGAGCGGCAGATAAGGATGGGGGTAGACATCGTGGCAGCGCTCGGCGACCGGCGTGGCGAATACCTGACTGCCGTCGAGACGATAACCGACGGCGTAATGCTTGCCGTCCTTGTCGTTGCGTGCCGACAGCAGCACCGGCTGGTCCCCCTGACGGGTCAGTGTCCAGCCGGCAATGCCGCCGGCTGCAAACATGGCGCCGGTCAGGCCAAGCAGGGTTCGGCGCCTCATGCTCAGTCTCCGTCGTGCGCGTTGAAACCGATCTGCACGCCAAGGGCGCGGGCCAGTTCCAGCTGATGCAGGCGATGCAGGCCGTCGATGCGCTTGTACAGCGCGTCGAGCTCGCCCCGCCCCGCCTCGTTACCCATCAGCTCGGCGAAGGGCTGATTCATGCCTGCCAGCTGCTGCAACAGCTCGGCATAAGCGGCGTCGATGCGCTTGGCCAGATCGACCTGCTCGGCACTGAGCAGCTTGCGCAGGCCGTCTTCGTTGGCGCCCAGCCACAGGCTTTCGGCACCCGTGATCGCTGAGGTGACGTTGGCCAGCGTCGTGTCGCTGCGCCAGCCTTCAGCCTGATAGGGCTGCGGATGGCCCTTGGTCTGACGGCCGAGCGGGGCGCCGAGCTTCTTCTTCAGGCCATCGAGTGCGGCGACCTGAACGCGCAGCAGCTCGGCGATCGCTTCACTCGGCTCGGCGTAACGCTCATTGGGAAAATGGCGCAGTTGGTCGGCCACACCGTCCTTGTCCTGCCATTGCTGCAGCACGCTGGCGGCAAGCTGCTGCTGGTGCTCGCCGATCGCCGTAAGCAGCGGGCAATAGCGCTGCTTGGTAGCAGCATCGTCGAGGGAGATGCTCTTATCGAAAAGAATGTACTCGTAGGCGCTAAGACCCTGGACCACGACGCTGGCACCATCCAGATCGGCCTGGGTGAGGTCGGGTTTGCTGTTGAGCAATGCGCTGACCTGGCGCGCGACGAGATTCTTCTTGTCCGGCCAGAACTGCACCTGCCAGGCCAGGTTGCCTTCGCCCATTGGGCCGATCAGCAGCGGCTGCAGGCCGGCCCAGGCGGTCTGCGCATGCACGAAGGCTTCGCGCGCTTCCTCGGTGGTCTGGTTGTCGGCGCAATAGGCGATTGCGCTCGCGGCGAGGCGGCGGTCGGCTTCGGCCCACTGGCTATAGCTCGGCAGCAGTACGCCATCGGTCAGTGCCTTGCTGGTTTCGGCGCGCGGGTCAGCCGGGGTGCAGGCGCTCAGCAGCAGGGCGGTCAGCAGGCCGCCGCTGGCAATGCGCAGGGAATAGGAGCGGATCATGGTGTCCTCATAGGCTTTAGCGCGGAAAGCTGGATTGAATGGTATTCAGAGCGATTCGAGGAAGCTCAGCAGCGCGTTGCGTTCTTCCTGGTTGAAACCCAGTACGACCTGGCGGGCTTTCTCTGCTTCGCCGCCGTGCCAGAGTATCGCTTCGAGCAGATTGTGGGCGCGGCCGTCGTGCAGGAATTGGCTATGCCCGCTGACCGTCTGGGTCAGGCCGATACCCCATAGAGGCGCGGTGCGCCACTCACGGCCGCTGGCCTCGAACTCGGGGCGGTGATCGGCCAGGCCTTCGCCCATGTCATGCAGCAGCATGTCGGTGTAGGGGCGGATGAGCTGGTTGGCCAGCTCCGGTTCCGCTGCGTCGGCGGCGGTGGTGAACTGCGGTACATGGCAGCTCTGACAGCCGGCACGGTGGAACAGCGTCTTGCCGGCGAGCACCTGCGGATCGCCGACGTTGCGCCGCGCCGGCACGCCGAGATTGCGGGTGTAGAACAATACCTGGGCAAGGATATTGTCACTGACTTCCGGCTCGCCGCCGTCAGGCATGGCGCGGCACTCAGTCTGTCGCTCGGTGCAGCTGCTGCCACTGAGCAGGCTGCTGGACAGCCCCATGTCGTTGAAGAAGGCGTCGGCGTTCTGCTGATTCAGGCTCGGCTGGCCGGCCTTCCAGCCGAAGCGACCCATCACGGTTTGCCGGGTGGTTTGGTCGAAGACCCGGTTCGGGCGCCCGGAAATGCCGTCGCCGTCGCGGTCATCGGGGTCGGCATTGGCCAGCAGCGCCTCCTCGGGGATCGCTTCGAGCAGGCCGAGGCCGATCATCGGCGGCGCAATGCGCAGCGACATCTGGGTATCCGGCTGCATATCGCCGTAGCCCAGTTCGCTCAGCTCGATGATCGGTTTGCGTAATTCGATCTCGGTACCGTCGGCAAACTGCACGCGCTCGCTCGAATAGCGCAGACGTACCTTGCCCTCTGGCGCGACGCCGGGAACCGCCATGTCCTGCAGCTGGCCGCCATAGCTCGGCTCGGGGGCGATGCCGCGCTCGCGGACGACCTCGGCGTGCTCTGGCCCCGCCGGAATCGACAGCCGCACCAGCATCGAGACGGCGCTTGCCGCATCCGGCGCCGGCGGATGTCCGCGGCCGTCCTTTATATGACAGTTCTGGCAGGCGTTGGTGTTGAACAACGGGCCGAGGCCGTCGCGCGCCGTGGTGGACGCGGGGGCGATGACCCAGGGGTTGCGGAAGAAGCTGTTGCCGACGCTGAAGTCGAGCCGACGTGTCGGCGCGAGGTTGGCCGAAGGCATGGAGAAGGCGTTCTGGTCGAACCTCATGACCGTGGTGGTGCCGCCCGAGAGGGCTTCGCCGGGTTCGGCCTGTTCGAAGCGCGGCGTTTCATCGGTGCCGCAGGCGGCCAGAGCCAGGGCCAGCAACGGAAAGAGGCGGCGAAACAGCGGGCGCATGGAGAATACCTGCGGAGCGTGAATTAAGCCGCGCGATCTTAGCAGGCTAAGCGAGATGGAATAAGAGGGATTTGCATTTGCGTGGAGGCCGCAGCATTGCGCATTAGCGTTTGGTGTGGATCCAAGGGGGACACGGGCGCAGGGGCTGCGCCCGTGTCAGAGCCGATCAGAACTCGTGATCGGCTGTGTCGGGGTTGAGATCGCTGATGCCGAGAGCGGCGGCGGCCTGTTCGATGGAGGCGGTCTGCTTCACCAGTGCGGCGATGGCGTTGCGCACCTTTTCCTGGCCTGCGGTGTTGTCCGTCGCGATCAGTTGGTCGAAGGCTTCGCCGTTGTTGGCGCTTTCAACCAGTACCTGCAGCTTGGCTTCGGTGGTTTCCAGGTCAGTCTTCAGCGTGCTGTCCACTTCAGGACTGACACCTTGCACCAGCGAGGCGAGGCTTGGGCCGGTCAGGGTGCTGCCGTCGGCGCGCTTGTACTCGCCCAGATAAACGTTGCGAATGCCGCGGGCGTTGAAGAAGTGCGAGTTGTGCGTGTTGTCGCTGAAGCAGTCGTGCTCGTCCTCGGTGGAGTTGGCTTCCAGTGCGACTTTCATGCGCTCGCCGGCCAGTTCGCCAAGGGATAGGCTGCCCATGCCGAAGAGCATCTTGCGCAGGCCGTTTTCGCCCGATTCGGCTTCCAGGCTGGCACGGTAGTTCTCGGCGCCCGGCTGCCACTGTTCGACCATTTCCTGCAGATCGCTTACCAGCAGGTCGGTGGCGACTTTCAGGTAGGTGCGGCGACGCTCGCAGTTGTCGCCGGTGCAGCCTTCGCCCACGACGTAGTCGGTATGCGGACGCTCGCCGGCGCCCGGACCGGTGCCGTTGAGGTCCTGGCCCCAGAGCAGGAACTCGATGGCGTGGTAGCCGGTGGCGACGTTGGCCTCGGAGCCGGCCAGTTCGTTGAGGCTGGTCAGCAGCTCGGCGGTGATCTCGCTGGTGGCGATCTTGTCTTCGCCTATCTGCAATTCGGTATTGGCGATGATGTTGGCGTTGGCGCCCGGGTTGCCGAGGGCGTGCTGGTAATCACCTTCGACGTAGTCGATCAGGCCTTCGTCGAGCGGCCAGGCGTTGAGCTGTCCTTCCCACTCATCGACCACCGGGTTGCCGAAGCGGAACACTTCGCTCTGCATGTAGGGAACGCGAGCGGCCAGCCAGGCTTGGCGAGCGGCCTGCAGCGTTTCTTCGCTGGGGTTGGCGAGCAGCGCATCGATGGCCTGCTGGAGTTGCACCGCGGTGCTGTGGGCATCGCTGAACACAGCCAGGGCAAGATCGGCGTAGTGGCTGACCACGGCCTTGGCGGCCTTTTCGTCCGGCTTCTGCGCCTGTTCTGCCGGCACGCTCTCGGTTGTGCTTTGCGGTGCAGCGGTCTGGTTGGTCGGTGTCTTGTCTTCACCGCAACCGGCGAGCGAGATGGCCACAGCGAGAAGGCTGGCGGTTGCCCAGATGGGGGTGCGTAGCATGTGCGGGTTCCTTTGCGTGCGAATGAACGAAGCCGAGTGCTGCTCGGAAGCGCTCAATAATGCGAAAGATTTTCATTTTGTGCAAAGCCAATGCGTGCACGGCCTCTCTCTTCCGTGTCAGCGCAACCGGTAGAATGCTGGCGTTTTGAAGCCAAGGTATGGAGATGTCATGAGCCTGAGCGCGGTGGTTGTGCTGGTGGTGCTGTTTCTCGTCGCCGCCTATGCGGTGATCCTCTACAACGGCCTTGTGCGGCTCAAGCATGGCGTCGGCAAGGCGTGGGCGAACATTGACGTGCTGCTGCGCCAGCGCCATGAAGAGCTGCCCAAGCTGGTGGAAACCTGTCGGCAGTACATGCAACACGAACGCAACACGCTGGAGCAGGTGATCAGCGCGCGCAACGCGGTGTCCAGTGCTCGGGAGCAGGGCGATGTCGGTGCGCTGGGACAGGCCGAGACCGGCCTGCGTGCTGGGTTGGGGCGGCTGTTCGCGCTGGCTGAGAACTACCCTGAGCTGAAGGCCAATGACAGTTTCCGCCATCTGCAACAACGCATCAGTGGGCTCGAAAGCGGCATCGCTGACCGCCGCGAGCTGTACAACGAGGCGGTAAACCTGAACAACGTGCGCATCGAGCAGTTCCCCGATGTGCTACTGGCCCGGGCGTTCGGCTTCAAGGAGGCCGCGCTGTTGCAGTTCAGCGAGGCGGAGAAGGCCGACGTCGATCTGAAGGCGCTGTTCGGCTGAAATGGATCTCGGCCAGTTTTTCAGCCTCGCGCTGGCTGCTGCGCTGTGCATCGGTGGTGCCTGGATCTGCATCGGGCGCTGGTCGCGCGCACGGCATCTGCTCGATACCCCGACGTCACGCATCCGCTCTGCGGCGCAGGGCTATGTCGAGCTGGTCGGCATTCTGCGTGAGCTGGGCGTGCCACAACCCACCGCGCCGCTTACCGATGAGCATTGCCTCTGGTGGCGCTACTGCATCGAAGAGTATCGCTCCAATGGCAAGCGCAGCAGCTGGAATGTGCTGGAGCGAGGCACCAGCGAGGCCTGGTTACGCCTGGCCGATGCCACCGGCGAGTGCCTGATCGACCCGCGTGGCGCCGATGTGCATCCTGCTTTTCGCAAGGTCTGGACCGGCAGCCTGCGCCACCCCCGTGGCGTCGCGCCAAGTGGCTGGCTGGGCCTGCTCAGTAGCGGCAAACGCTATCGCTACACCGAGGAACGGCTACACGACGGTGAACCGCTGTATGCGATCGGCGACTTTCGCACCACCGGCGGCGGTCGCCACGGCCTCGACCTGTCATCAGCCAAGCGTGAAGTGATCCGACAGTGGAAGGGTGACTACGCCGGTTTGCTGCAGCGTTTCGATAGCAACGCCGACGGGCAGCTCGACGAGCAGGAGTGGAATCGCGTCCACTTGGCCGCGCGGCTCGAGGCAGAGGACCGTCACCGCCAGAGCAGCGCTGCTCCGGAACAGCATCAATTGGCTCGCCCCAATGAAGCGCTGCCCTTCGTGCTGTCCAGTCATGGTGAGGAAGTCATTACCCGGCGTTTCTACTGGCAGGCAGCGGGAGGCGCGGCGATGTGCCTGGTGGGCGCCGTATGGCTGGCAATGCAGCTGGGTATAACCGCCTGGTAACCGCTAGCCGCCGCTCAGCGATTGCGCTTTTCGGCGATCCAGATGGTGTGGCGTGTGCCGCGGTTGCCATGAGCGAACACCTGCACTTCCTCGGCCTTGAAACCAGCCTTGGCAAGCTTGTCGGAGAAGGCCCGGTCGGCGCTGGCCGACCACACGGCGAGCACGCCGGACGGGCGCAGTGCGCGGGCGCAGGCGTTCAGACCATCCAGTGAATAGAGCCAGCTGTTGCTCTTCTGCGTCAGGCCTTCAGGACCGTTGTCCACGTCCAGCATGATTGCATCGAAGCCCTGAGGCTGCTGTTGCAGCAGTTCGGCGACGTCCTGATTGAGCACCTGGCTGCGGCGGTCGCGCACAGGATGTCCGGACTTCGCGCCGAGCGCGCCGTGGTTCCACTCGATCACCCCCGGCACCAGTTCCGCTACCAGTACCTCGGCATCAGGTCCCAAATGGCGCAGGGCGGAAGCCAGGGTAAAGCCCATGCCCAATCCACCGATCAGGACGCGTACCTGCGGCCGGCCGGCGATCCGCTTGCAGGGAATCTCCGCCAACGCGTCTTCCGAGCCGTGGGTACGCGTGTTCATCAGCTGGTTGCCGTTACCGCCCTGGATCTTGATGACGAAGTCATCGCCATATTCGAACAGGCACAGGGTGCCACCGGTGGGGATCGCAGCGGTGTCCAGAAGTACGAAACGTTTCATCGAGGGCTCGTCGCAGGCCGCGGATGGCGAAAAGGGGCGGGAAGTGTGGCCGAAGTCCCTGCGGCTGGCCAGCGTTTGGGCTCGTGAGCCAAATGATTAAGATGGCGAGGACTTGCTGACCTGATCTAGCGGAATTCGGAGTTGACGGCCCGGTCGAACGGCGCCGACTGGCGCAGCAGCAGGTCGAGATCGCGAGCCGGCAGCGGCTTGCTGTAGTAGTACCCCTGGCCCTCCTGGCACCCTTCGGCGATCAGGTAGGCTTCCTGCGCCGGCGTTTCAACGCCCTCGGCGATCACCGTCATGCCCAGGCTCTTGCCCAGCTGGATGACCGCTCGGACGATGGTCGCGCCTTCGTCCTGACCGATGTCCTGAACGAAGCTCTTGTCGATCTTGATCTTGTCCAGCGGCAGGCTCTTGAGATAGCTGAGCGAGGAATAACCGGTACCGAAGTCATCGATCGCAATCAGCGCGCCGGAACGCCGCAGGCTGTGCAGGTTGTTCGCCGCGGCGTCGATGTCCTCCATCAGCCCGGTTTCGGTGACCTCCAGCTCAAGGGTTTCTGCGGGCAGCTGATGCTTGTGCAGCAGCTCGCCGATCATCGCTGGCAGCTGCGGATGACGCAGTTGCACCGTGGAAAGGTTCACCGCCACGCGAAGGCCGGTATGACCCTGAGCGTGCCATTGACGCAGCTGGCTGCACGCCTGATCGAGCACCCACTGGCCGATCTCGATGATGCTGCCGTTCTGCTCGGCCAGCGGAATGAACAGATCTGGCGGTACCAGTTTGCCCTGCGGATGCTTCCAGCGAATCAGCGCCTCGACGCCGGTGATGCGGTTGTGCCGGTAGTCCACCTGCGGTTGGTAGACCAGATGAAACTCGTTGCGCTTGAGCGCTTCGCTGAGATCCTTCTCCAGCTCCCTGCGGGCGCGCATCTCGCTGTCGATACTGGCGACATAAAACTGGTAGCGGTTGCGCGAGCGGCTCTTGGCCAGGGTCATGGTCTGCTCGGCCTTCTGCAGCAGCTTCTCGGTGTTATCACCATCTTCCGGATAAAGCGTGATGCCGATGGTCGCACGCAGTCGAATCGGGTGGCCGTCCAGCTCGATCGGGTTCTCCAGATCGTCGAGCACCGCCTGGGCCAGCTCGGCGGCCTCGTAGGGTTGCTCGATGCCACTCAGTACCAGCACGAACTGGTCGCCGCCCAGTCGCGCCAGCGCGCCCAGGCGCGTCTCCGAGGCGCGTAAACGATCGGCCAGGGCCTGCAGCATGTAGTCGCCGGCCTGGTAGCTGTACTGCTCGTTGACGCCCTTGAAGTCATCAAGGCCCAGGCAGAGCACAGCGATACGTCGCTGCAGGCGGCGCGCTTCGTCGAGGATATGGTCGAGCTGGCTCTGCAGTTGCTGGCGGTTGGGCAGACCGGTCAGCGAGTCGTACTGGGTCAGGCGATGCAGGCTACTTTCGGCCTCCTGACGCAGGTGCATATTGTGTTCGATGGAGGCGAGCAGGCCGTTGGCTGTTTCCACCCAGAGGCCCAGCTCGTTGCGCTCGTGTCCCCTGATCATCGGCAGCTTGTGCTCGCCGGGCCGGTCGGGATTGATCTGCGCGAGGTGCTCGATGAGCTTGGTCAACGGACGGGTCAGCAGCCACTGGTAGATCAGAAAGAGCACAAAGCCGAGGGTCAGTGCGCGCAGGAGGCCAAGGATAAAGATGACGACGGAGTCGTTGACGAACTCCTGGCCATACTGGGCGGTGTCCAGCGTGATGCGCAGTTCGCCGTAGTACTCGTTGTAGGGCGGCTTGCCGATCAGCGGGATCGAGAATTGCTGGTCGCGACCAAGAATCGGATCGGTCAGCCAGCGGGTCGGCAGGCTGATGGGAGGTCTGATCTTCAGCGCCAGCATGCCTTCATCCGGATGACCGATCGATGCCATGCGAATCGATTCATGCTGAAACAGGCCTTCCATCACCTGGGCGCCCATCTCCCGGTCGAGACTGTAGATCGCCTGCGTGGAGGGGTCGCGCGTCATACGCAGGATGCGCTGGGCATCGGCCTCGATCAGCTGGCGCGTCTTGTACGCGCCGAAGATGATCTGCGCGCAGCTGAGTACCAGTCCTACCGCCAGCGCCGATAGCAGGACGACACGCAGGAGTTTACGCGACAGGCTATTGCGTATTTCCAGCTTCAAATGAAGGTCCTTTTCCGTGCCGACGCCCGGTCGCAGAAATGTTGATAGTCATTCGGCAATCGTCAAAGAGGCCGTTAACCCCGGGATTCGCAGCTTAAGCACGTGCGGCACCTCGCTGGATGCAAGGGCAATCCCGTATTACTAAGCAAAGATAGCGTATTGAATCATTTCACGGAGACATCCGTTGAGCACGAATACCAATCTATAGCGGCAGACCCGGGCCAAGCCTTAAATGAAAATGCCCGCGTGGGGGCGGGCATTTCATTACTGCGGTCTGGCTGCTTAGCCTGCGAAGTTCTTCGCGACGAAGTCCCAGTTGACCAGGTTCCAGAACGCTTCGACGAATTTCGGACGAGCGTTGCGGTAGTCGATGTAGTAGGCGTGCTCCCAGACGTCGCAGGTCAGCAGCGGCTTGTCGCCAGCGGTCATCGGGTTGCCGGCACCGATGGTGCTCGCCAGGCCGAGGCTGCCGTCGGACTTCTTGACCAGCCAGGCCCAGCCGGAGCCGAAGGTGCCGATAGCGGTCTTGGTGAACTCTTCCTTGAACTTGTCGAAGGAACCGAAAGAAGCGTTGATGGCCTCAGCCAGGGCGCCAGTCGGCTGGCCACCGGCGTTCGGCGCCAGGCAGTTCCAGAAGAAGGTGTGATTCCAGACCTGAGCGGCGTTGTTGAAGATGCCACCCGAAGAGGTCTTGATGATGCTTTCCAGATCCTTGCCTTCGAACTCGGTGCCCGGGATCAGGTTGTTCAGGTTGGTCACGTAAGCAGCATGGTGCTTGTCGTGGTGGAACTCGAGCGTCTCGGCGGACATGTGCGGCTCGAGAGCATTCTTTTCGTACGGCAGCGGCGGCAATTCGAAAGCCATGATGTATCTCCTACTCAGGTGTCGAGGATTGATGCGGCCAGCTGGAAGGAGCGTACGAGGCGTGCCGGACATTGCCGGTGAACAGGTGCGAATGCGCGTCCCGCCCTGACCTCTGTCGTTCCCTTCGCTCGCTACATGCTTGCGCAATCTCTGGCCGTTCACGGTCGGCCGAACAGACAGACTGAAGCCTTCCGCTCCATGTCTGCGAGCCAGCGATCATAGCACCCGACCTGCGGCAAAACCACGCGGCAACTGTATGGAATATAGGTTCCAGAGGGGTTGGCGGTGTGATGCCATCGGTTGCGAAAGACTGGCTGCGCCTTGCGTGGACCGCGTCACCTGCTCGGGCGTTCCTTGCGAGCTGCCAATCGGTGCGCGGTGGGATGCCGCGGGCAACGGCCTCAGCCAGCGAATGCCAGTTGCGTGGCGATCGCGAACATCATGGCCGCAACGCCAAGGTCGATCAGGCGCCAGGTCAGCGGACGCGCCAACCAGGGTGCAAGCCAGGCGCCACCGAGCGCCAGGGTCATGAACCACAGCGTCGACGCGCTGGCTGCGCCGAGCGTGTAGGCACCTGGCTCGGGTTGCTGCGCGCCGAGAGATCCGATCAGGACCACCGTATCGAGATAGACGTGGGGGTTGAGCAGGGTCACGGCCAGTGCGGCCAGCAATACCGCGCGCAGCGGACGCGGTTGTGCGTCGGCGCTGCGCAGACTCTGCGGCTTCGCCGCCCGGCGCAATGCCAGGGTGCCGTACCAGACCAGGAAAGCGACACCGCCCCAGCGAGTGATTTCCAGCAGCAGCGGATTGCTCGCCAGTACCGCCGCCAGACCAAACACGCCGACGCTGACCAGCAGTACGTCACAGACGATACACAGCGCGGCCACGGGCAGATGGTGTTCCCGACGCAGGCTCTGCGCGAGGACGAAGGCGTTCTGCGCGCCGATGGCCATGATCAACCCGGCCGCCACCAGTAGACCGTTGATATAGCTTTGCCAGATCGCATTCATGTCCGCACGCCTCGTTCGAATTCTGCTGGCGAGTCTGGTGACTGACGGTCTATAAGAGAAACAAATTATCGTCAGGTAGCATTAGGAAAGCTGATGTTCGATTACAAGCTGCTCGCTGCTTTGGCGGCGGTCGTGGAACAGGCGGGGTTCGAGCGTGCCGCACAGGCGCTTGGGCTTTCGCAATCGGCAGTATCACAGCGGATCAAGCTGCTCGAGGCACGTGTCGGGCAACCCGTGCTGCTGCGTGATGCCCCGCCGAGGCCGACCGAGCTGGGCCAACGCTTGCTCAATCATGTTCAGCAGGTGCGCCTGCTCGAGCGCGACCTGCAGGGCCAGGTCCCGGCGCTGGACGAGAACCGCTTGCCCGAACGGCTGCGGATCGCCCTCAATGCGGACAGTCTGGCTACCTGGTGGGCAGCTGCGGTCGCACCCTTCTGCGCCGAGCATCGGGTGTTGCTTGACCATGTGGTGGAGGATCAGGCCGTCGGTCTCAAAAGGATGCGGGCGGGCGAGGTGGCTGCGTGCGTATGCGCTGCGGAGCGCCCGCTGGCGGGTGCGCGTAGCCAGTTTCTCGGGGCGATGCGCTACCGTGCGCTGGCCAGCCCGGCGTTCATCAGTCGTCATTTCAAGCAGCTGCCAGCGGCGACGGATCTGGCGCGGGTACCGGCTGTGGTCTTTGGTCCGGACGATCAGTTGCAGCATCGCTACATGGCGTCAATCGGCGGCGGTGAGGCTTTCATCCACCATCTGTGCCCGTCTTCCGAGGGATTTGTGCGTCTGTTGCACAGCGGACTGGGCTGGGGGCTGGTGCCGGAGTTGCAGGTGCGCGGCGAACTTGCGCGTGGGGAATTGGTCGATGTGCTGTCCGGGCCGCCGATCGACGTGCCGTTGTACTGGCACCACTGGCGTAATGGCGGGCAGTTGCTCGATGAACTGACCCGGCATCTGGTGCATTGCGCCAGCGGCTGGTTGCTGGTCGATTGACAGCTTCAGGCGAGAACTCGCTGGCCCCGATAGATGCGCACGGTAGCACTGCCTGAGTTCCGCGACGGAGGCGGCGCAGGCGCCGGCAACTGATCGCTGAAGGCGGCGAGCTGGCGGCCGAGTTCGCGCGTCAGTTCGTCATTCGAGCGCACGCAGCCGGCCAGCATGGCCGATACCGCGTCCGGTTGATTGAGATGGATGTCGAGTTGCTGCTCATCGCGAAGTCTGCGTCGCAGGCTGCGCATGCAGTCGATAACCGCTTTGTTCAGCTCCATGCTGTGTTCCTCGTGATTGCCCTAAGGCCCGACATCCGTGTCGGAAGTGTCTATCCGCTGGCATGAGAGATAGAGCAAGCGGCGTACCAAGTCGTGCCCGACACCCGTCGAAAACCGGCGCAGCGCCGCGCAGGGCACAGCTGACGAGGTTTGTACCTTACCCATCGTGATTGGCCCGCGATGCGCAGGCGTCTCGCAGGAAGGCGAACTCGATGTTTTGTGCACCGTGATGCGTTTCACAGCCAGCGCCATGCTCTAACGCGGTGCATCTGGCTAGCAAGGCAGCCGTCGCTGATGGCTGCGTCCCGAATCGTTATACTGCGCGCTGTTTTTCGCTCCGCGCCATTGAAGGTACCCCATGCGCAACGATGCTCACGACGAACTGGACAATATCCCCAGCCTGACCGCAGGCCGTGATCGCGTGGAGCCCTATCCGGCGCCGGATCTCGAGCCGATTCGGCGTACGGCTGCCGAGCCTGTCGACGATGGTCGCTCACGGCAGAAGCGCCGCGCCGGTGGCGGTGGTGGTGGTGGTGGTGGTGGTGGTGGTGGTGGTCGAGCGAGCTCGGCGCCGCTTTGGGTCATGGTGCTGGCCTTGCTGATCAGCCTTGGCGCGCTTGGCTGGTGGAGCTACCAGAAGATCGCGATGCTGGAAATGCAGTTGGTCGCCACGCAGGAGAGTTTCGCCCGTATCAGCGAAGACGCCGCGGGGCGCCTGCAGGATATTTCCGGCAAGGTTGTCGCGACCGAGTCCAACGTGACCACCGAAAGCGAGGCCGTGAAGCTGCGCATCAAGCAGCTGGAGCAGCAGACCGTGGAGCTCGGCCGCAAGCAGCAGGCCTTCGCCACCGAGCAGCAGAGTCTGGCCGGTCGCCAGGGCAATCAGGATCAGCGTCTGGAAGAGCAGGGCAAACGTCTCGAGCGCCTGGGCAATGATCTTCAGACTCAGCAAGGCACCACGGCGTCTCTGGCGGAATCCGTCAAGACGCTGGGTAGCGAGCAGGCGTCGCTGAAGTCGACGCTGGATGAGCAGGCCAAGCTGGCGGGACGGATCGATAGCCTGAGCAAGGATGTGGCAACACTGAAGCAGGGCGGCAATCAGAATCAGGCGATCAGCCGTCTGGAGCAGGACATCCTGGTGCTGCGCAGCCAGCTGGACAACCGTCCGGCACCGAGCGCCGCCAACACCGCCGAGTTCGACTCCTTCCGGGCTCAGGTTACCCGTACCATCAATGCCATGCAGAGCCAGATCGCCAATCTGCAGGGGCAGATTGACGGTCGCTGACCCGCAGTTCGCCGCCGCGCCTGTCGCGGCGGCGGCTTATCCCTCCTCCGGCGAGTCCTGTTACAAATCCCAGGCCAGTGACAACCCCAGCCCCTGGTCGCGGTTGTCGTTGCCCCGGTAGTTATAGTTGGCGCGCAAGGACAGGCCTGGGTTCAAGCGGTGCGCCAGGCCAAGGCTGAAACGAGTCTGGTCGCCGGTCGGCATCGCTCCCGGCAGCTCGAAGCTGTTGCCTGGCACGCTGTTCAGCGACATGCGCAGATCTTTTCGATCCTCATCCTCTCGCTCCACCTCCCGCGCCACCTCGCCGAACAGCCGCGTGCGGTCCGTCAGCGCGTACTCGCCGAACAGCCCTAGCGACAGACGCAGCGATTTCAGCTCCTGGTCGTGGTAGCTCAGCGCGGTTGATCGCGCACCTTTCTCGCTGTAGCCGTCGACGTCGACCTTCTGGTAGCTCGCGCCGATAAAGGGACCGAACTGTAGCTGGTCGCCTGGCTGCATGAGATTGAAGCCAGCCTTGGCGGCCGCGCCCCATAGCGTGCCTTCGGTATCGCCTTTTTCCGCGCGTTCGGTGATGCCGAGGGCGAAGGTGCGCTTGAGGTCGTGGTAATCGAGGTAACCGGCGCTGAGGCTGAAGTCGGCGAACAGGCGTTGATGTTCGTAACGGGCGAAGGCCGTGGCCAGGTAGCTGCGCATGTCGTAATCGGAGTCGTTTCTTCCCAGTTCCAGAGAGTTTTCCGCCAGTCCCAGGCTAATGCCGGCCAGCCAGGCTTCGCTCAGACGCTGGGTAACACCCACGGACAGGCTCAGCCCATGACCGTCGCCGCCACCGTAACCATCGTACTCAGGTCGGTTGTAACCGCCTTGGACGAAGGTGCGCCAGGCACCGACCGCCTGCCAGTCGCCACGTTGGGCCGACAGTTCGTTATCCAGTTGCTGCAGGTGGGCGCGCAGCGCAGAGCGACCCATTTCCGGTAGCAGTGAGATTTCCCACGGGGCGGCGATGATCGAGTAGAGGTAGTCGGCGCTGATCTGATGAACTGCGGTGGTTGGATGGACGCCATCATTGAACATCAGGCGACTCGGGTCCGGCGCGGCGCCGCCGAGGCCGTAGGTCGGGTCCGGCAGGCAAGGGGTCGAAGATGAAGAGTCGAAGCAAACAGCGGTTTGCGCCACGTTCGGGTCGAAGCCGAATGCGGCCAGGTCAGCGCGTACCTCGGCGAGCAACAAACGGTTATTCACCAGCACGTAGTTGCCGCCTTGGGCCTGCAGGCGGCTAGCCAGCTCGGTATTGAACGCTGTACTCAGGCCATTCCAATAGTCGGTCACGTTATTAGCTGCGCCAAGCGGCGTGCTGCCGACATCGGGCAGATCGGAGACGATAATGTAGCGGGCCCCGGCGGCCTGCAGGGCTCGGACGCCCTCCGCCAGGTCGCGCGCTGCCGCGACCATGTCACGCCCCTGAAAGATGTCGTTGCCGCCGCCGTTCAGGTAGTAGAGGGCGTTGGCATCGGCGCGCGGGTTCTCAACCAGATAACCCAGCCTGGTGCGGGTCATGCCACTGATCGAGACGGTTGAATTTCCGTTGATCGAGTCGAGGATCTGGTCAGTTCGATAGCCGCCGACCGCATAGTTGGTGCCGTCTGGGTTGCCCGTCACAAGCGCCGGCAGCAGCGGTGTGGAAGGCAGCGATTGGAGGCCCAGCAGGCCAGCCAAACGCTGGGTGCCGACCTCGCCGCTGTATTCGCCAGCACCATAAGTCGGCCCGGTTCGGTTGGTGAAGCGCAAGCCACCGGTGGGCAGACCGCCGAGCGTTGGGCTTTGCAGGTCAGGGAAGTTGCCGGCATCACTCAACGAGTCGCCGAAGACGACAAACTGGCTGAACGGGCTGCTGTTTGCGGTAGCCGTTCCGGCCGCACAGGTGAGCAAAATGACTGCCGCAAGCGGTTTGAGAGCGCTCTGCACGGAGTATCTCCTTATTGTTTTTCTTGTGGATACGTCGCTCACGCAGACGCGGGCGACCTGGCTCACGCTAATGGCTGGAGCAGGTGCGTATAAGCGCTCGAAAGGGCGAATCGTTCTCGTCTGACGGCTAGTTCTTTTGGCGTACTGGCTATTTGCCTTCAGGTTTATTGCTTTGGCTCAAAGGATTTCACTGTCGAGCTGCGTACCATCCAGCGGCTTCGCTTGCGAGCCGGCTGGCTGGCGAATACCGCAGCGGCTGTTTAAAAGGGAATTGGAGGACCCGAGGTCGGCAGCTATCGACCCGGGCTGAGCAAAGAAAACCATCCCGACCTGGGAGCAAAACAATAAATGCCAGCGTTTCTCGATCTGTTACGTGACCGTCTGTCCTCGCTGCTGCCCAGCGAGTTGAAACCCAATGAGCTTCGTCATCTGCTCAGCCCGCGGCGCCATCCGCTGCTGCTGTGCCAGCGGCGCGCAACCTTGATCGTCAATCGCGTACGCCTGTTCGCCTTCCTTTTCGCCGTGCTGACGCCGTTGTGGAGTCTGATCGATCTGATGGTGTTTGAGCCCAAGCTGTGGGCGGCGCTGGCCGGGTTCCGGATGATGGCCTGCCTGGCGTTCACCTGCCTGCTGCTGTTCTATCGCCCGAGCGGCAACCTGTTGGATGCCTACCGTGCAATAGCGATCCTGTTCGCCATTCCAACTATCTTTTATATCGCCTCGCATACCCTGCTTGGCAGCTACCAGCTGGCGCAGTTCTCCGCGGTGGTCGGTGCCGGCTACGCATTTCTGCCGTTCGTGCTGATGGCGGGACTGACGATATTCCCGCTGACTCTGGTGGAGAATCTGGTGCTTTCCAGCCTGCTGCTGCTCGCCCAGGCGCTGGCTGGCTATCTCAGCTGGGCCACGCTCAACTGGCCATCGTTTGCCGGGGCGTTCTGGCTGCTGATCCTGATCGCCGGCGTCGCCAGCCTGGCCAGCATGAGCCAGCTGGCGTTCATGTTCGCCCTGGTACGCCAAGCTATCCGTGATCCGCTTACCGGGGTGTTCTCTCGCGGCAGCGGTGAGGAAATCCTCCGTTTGCAATGGGACAGCGCCCAGCGCAAGAACGGCGCGCTGGCCTTGGCCTTCATCGATCTCGACCACTTCAAGACCATCAACGACAACCATGGCCACGAAGCCGGGGATCAGGTGCTGCGCGAAGCGGCCAGACGGCTGGTCGCGGCCTTGCGTGCTTCCGACAGCCTGCTGCGCTGGGGCGGTGAGGAGTTTCTGTTGATCATGCCGGACACCGACATGCTGCAGGCGCGCCAGGCACTCGAGCGCATCGTTGGTCAGGGGCTGGGGCAGCGTCCGGACGGCGCGGCGCTGACGGCAAGTATCGGTCTGGCCGAACGGCGCTGCGATCAGGTCGCCGACTACCGCGATCTGCTGGAGCTGGCGGACAAGCGCATGTACCGCGCCAAGACAAGCGGGCGCAATCGCCTCTGCGTGATGGAGCCGGAAGCCCTGGAGCAGGGCACATTCGTACTCGGCGCCTAGCTGCGGCGGCAGGAAGATACCGGTTCGCGGCGGGCCGCTCAGCTGGCGTCAACCTTGAAGACATGGCGCAGATAACTAAGGAACGCGGCGTCGCGGCACATGGTCTTGCCCGGTGAATCCGACAGTTTCGCCACTGGCTGACCGTTGCAGCTGGTCATCTTGATGACCATGTTGGTTGGCTCGACCCCAGGGATATCGCAGGTAAGCCCGGTACCAATACCGAAGCTGGCGTGGGTACGCCCGGCCAGCGCGCGATGTATTTCCAGCGCCTTGGCGAAGTTCAGCCCATCGGAAAAAATCAGCTGGCGGGTTCGTGGGTCGATGCCCAGGCGCTGATAGTGCGCGATCGCTTTCTCGGCCCAGACCAGCGGATCACCCGAATCATGTCGCAGGCCGTCGAACAGCTTGGCGAAGTAGAGATCGAAGTCGCGCAGAAAGGCATCCATGGTGATGCAATCGGTCAGCGCGATCCCCAGCGCCCCGCGGTATTCGCGTACCCAGCAATCGAGTGCCGCGACCTGGCTGTCGATCAGCCGCGGGCCAAGTTGCTGGTGCGCCATGATCCATTCGTGGGCCATGGTGCCCATTGGCTTCACCTGCTGCACGCGCGCCAGGTGCACATTGCTGGTGCCGACGAAACGGCCCGGAAAATCCTGTTGCAGCCGTTCGACCACCATCGCCTGAACCGCGTAGGAGAAGCGCCGACGCGTGCCGAAGTCCGCCAGGGTGAAGTTCGCCAGTTCCTCGGCGCTAGCCTGGCTGCGTAGCCAGTTCAGCTTTTCGTTCAGCCGCTCGCTTGCCTGTTCCAGGGTTACCTGCGGGTAGCGCGCCCGGTTGCGTACCTCGCTGACGATGGCCAGTAGCGGCACTTCGAACAGAATCACATGCAGCCAGGGGCCACGCAGGTGCATCACCAGTTCGCCGTCCTCGATGTCGACGCGCAGGTAACGCAGGTCGAAGCGAAACAGGCCGAGGAAGCGGATGAAATCCGGTTGCATGTAAGGGATGCGTTCGAGATAGGCCAGCTCTTCGGGTGTGATTTGCAGCTCGGCAAGCGCTTCGATCTGCTGGCGGATCGCATCGAGGAAGGGCGTCAGATTCTCACCGGAGCGGCTGCGAAATGCCCATTCCACTTCTGCATTGGGGTAGTGATGCAGCACTGCCTGCATCATGGTCAGCTTGTAGAAATCAGTATCCAGCAGGCTCTGGATGATTCGTTCGGAGAATGCAGTGCTGCTCATCGATCACTCCAGATTCAAAGTCCGGTCTGATGATACGACAAACGGCATCAAGCGCCGGCTGCTTTTGCCGGACGTTTTTGATAGTTCAGCGGAATTTGGTGCTGGAAAACTGCGCATGCCTGTTTTGTTAGTTGCTGGTGAGTGCAAGGGTGATGATGTGATTTATATATTATTTTGATATCTGCATTTGCTTCGGGTGCAATTGCTCGGCTGCTAATTACTCCGCTGATCAGGAAGATAAAAATAACCAGGTATTAAAAAAGAAGGGCAGGTGCCAATCAGGCGCCTGCCCTTCTTTTACCGTCAGCGCTTAGCTGCTGCGGCCACCGCCGTGGCTGTTCTGGCCACCCTTGCGGCCGGCCTCGGAGGCCTTCTCGCGGTCGTTGGCGAAGTTTCCGCCACTGTTGTGACCGCCTTTGCGGCCAGCTTCGGATGCTTTCTCTTTATCGTTGGCGAAGTTGCCTGGGTTGTTATTTGCCATGTCTTTTTCTCCTCAAGTGGATAGAGACTTTCACAAAAGGGCTGAAGGAAAGAGATCAATCAGCCTTCACTGTGTCAGAGGGAGTCCGGCGGCAGGAGTTTCGAATAATTAAAATGCGTAGACGAATGGTTTTCCCCATGTCGAGTAGGACTATGGCGGAGTGAAATTACAAGCGAAGCGGGGGGATTAATATAGTAAGCAGACTTCTCCATATTTGGAGAACGCAGGCGTCCGTTTCAGGCCGCGAGTTTGCCGTTGCGCTCGGCCAGAAGCCGCATGACGTAGCCGATCTTCAATGCCGTAGGGCCGAGGATGACCAGCGCATGGGCCGCAACGATGCCGCCCAGCGCCAGGTGTTGGTCGAACAGGTAAGCACCGCTGATTCCTGCCAGTAGAAGCAGTACGCCAGCGATCATCAGGGCGTTGGCAGAACTCATCAGGCGCTGCGGGGCGAACGGGTGATAAAGCATGGCTGAATCTCCTTCGCGAGGAGGCTCGCAGCGAGCGAGCCTCGGGATGGATCAATCGAGGGCGGAAGCGGGGCCGAAGAACTCGTAGCGAGTCTGCTGCTCCGGCACGCCGAGGGCTTTCAGCTGACGGCGAACGGCGGCCATGAATGGCTTCGGCCCGAGGAAGTAGGCGTCGACATCACGGTCGGCAGGCAGCCATTCGGCAAGCTGACGTTCGCTGAGTCGGCCGACGGCATCCGGTGCAGAAGCCGTATTGGAATGTTCCTCGTAGCAGTAGAAGCGCTTGAGCTGCGCGTGGCGCTCGGCCAGCGCATCCACGCTGCGGCGAAACGCATGCACGCCAGCGTTGCGGGCACAGTGGATGAAGTGCACCGGCCGGGCGCTGGCCAGCGCCTGTTCCAGCATCGCCAGGGTTGGCGTAATGCCGACGCCGCCACTGATCAGCACCAGCGGCTTGTCGCCGGGTTGCAGGGTGAACTCGCCGGCCGGCGCGAACAGCTCCAGCGTTGCGCCTTTGGGCATGTCATGCAGCGCGTTGGATACCACGCCGCCAGGCTCGCGCTTGACGCTGATGCGGTACTCGCGGCCGTTGCTCGCGGCGGACAGGGAATAGTTGCGCCGCACTTCCTTGCCGTCGATCTCCAGGCGCAGGCCGATGTACTGGCCCGGGACAAAGTCCATCAACGGCCCGCCGTCCTCCGGCTGCAGGTGGAAAGAGATGATCTCGTCGCTCTCGACCACCTTGCGGGCGATGCGAAAACGTCGCGCGCCGCGCCAGCCACCGACGGCCTCGGCCTTGGACTGATAGAGCTGCTCCTCCTGGCCGATGAGGATGTCAGCCAGCTGCTGATAGGCGGCGCCCCAGGCATCGATCACCGCGTCGGTAGCGATTTCCTCGCCCAGTACTTCGCGGATGGCGCGCAGCAGGCAGGAGCCCACCAGCGGGTAATGTTCGGGCAACACCTGCAGGGCGACGTGCTTGTTGATGATCTGTGCGACCAGCGGACCGAGCGCTTCGAGGCGGTCGATATGCCTGGCGTACATCAGCACACCGTTGGCCAGGGCGCGTGGCTGCTCGCCGCTGGCCTGGTGGGCCTGGTTGAACAGTGGTTGCACCTCGGGGTGTTCGGAGAGCAGCAGCTTGTAGAAATGGTTGGTAAGGGCTTCGCCGCCGCTTTCCAGCAGCGGTACGGTGGCCTTGATCAGGGCGATCTGTTCAGCGCAAAGCATCTATGACTCCTCTGGTGGGAAAGGCGTCCGGTGATCGTGGTGCGATCACGAAACGTTCTACACAGGTGCTTTCAACAATCGTTCCAGGTTGAAATTGACTTAAATCAAGGTTTGCAGCGGATGAGGAGTAAAAAAGACCCGAACTTTTAAGGTCGCATGAACCATCAAAGGTTGTTTTTACCATTGCGCAGTAGCGAACCTCGGACGATGACGGCTTTCAAAACAAAGCATCCAGAACAAACCGCCAAACCGGAGAACGCCATGGAGACTTATCACATCACCCACGAAGAAGACCGTTGGGTGCTACGCGAAGAAGGCGACCAACGCGCGCTGCTCGAAGCGGGCAGCAGGCAGGACATCCTCGACGAGACACGCGACTACATGAAGCTGCGCACGGCGCTGGTCAAGGTACATGGCGAGGATGGCGAGGTTGCGGAAGAGCATCGCTACCCGCAGGAGCAAGACCCGCTGGCAACCGGAGGTTGAACTAGCGGTTGTGGCTGCGGTGCGGCAGTCGAATCAGCAGGCCCAGCCAGGTAGCCAGCAGAAAGGGCAGGGTTAGGGTCGGCAGGCCAAGGCTATGCAGAGCCAGCCACAACGCGATAGCGGCGAGCATGCCCAGTACCGGCAGGCTCCAGCCATCACGCCATTGGGCCAGCGCCAAGGCGGCCAGGGCCGGGTTGAAACCGGCCTGGCCATCGGACCAGGCGGCTCCGATCCAGCCGCCCACGACCATGCCCAGAGCCGAGCCAGCCAGCAGCCAGAGCGCATCGCGCCAGTTCGCCACGGCGACGGCCAGTACCAGGCTGGCCGCCGCAAGCCGATCATCGACGAATATCACCTGAGCGACGCCCAACAGCCAGGCACCGAGCAGCGCGCTGGTGTCTGGCGGTAGGTCGGTGGTTGCGGGTACGGGCGCGGGGGTTGCGGCCAGCAACGTGACGAACCCGATCAGGACGAAGGGAAGGGTGAATCCCGGGAGTCCACCGTGCTGACGCAGGCGGCCGAGCAGCCATGCCTGGAGCGGACAGCTGGCCAGCGAGGCGGTGGCGATCATGGCCAGGCTCACCGTCGACAGGCCGAAGAGATGGACCAGCAGTGCGCCGAGCAGCACGGCGTTATAGCCGTACAGGCCGTCTTCACGGTCGTCCGCAGAGTAGCCTAGCCAGATCGCGCCGCTGTGGGCCATGACGACGGCGAAAAGCGAACCGGCCAGCAACGCCGGATCGGCCACGGCCAGCGCGAGCATGATCAGGGCGCCACAGCCGGCATGCCGCTGCAGAAAAACCTGGGCAAAGGCATGCAGCAGGGGATGAAGTGCAACGGGAACACGCATCGGTGAAGTCCGGGCGAACGCAAGGGCGCTGGCCCGCATGGGGCCAGCGGCAGAAGGGCTATCGGTAGCTTGGCCGGGCAGGCGCCCGGCCGTGTCAGCTCAGCACTTCGATGCGCAGCGTGTTGGTGGTGCCGGGCTGGCCGAGAGGCACGCCAGCGGTGATCAGCACCGTGTCGCCGCTTTGCGCCATGCCCTGCGCACGCGCCAGTTCCAGGGCGTGACTGCTGACCTGTTCCATGTCGCGCATCGGCGCATCCACCACCGAATACACGCCCCAGGCCACGCTGAGTTTGCGTGCGGTGGCGACGCTTGGCGTCAGGCTGAGGATTGGCGTGGCCGGGCGTTCACGTGAGGCGCGCAGACTGGAGCGGCCGGATTCGGTGTAGTTGACCAGCACGGCAATCGGCAGGATGCCGCTGATGCGGCGGATCGCGCAGCTGATGGCATCCGGCAGGGTGGCCTCGGCGTTAGGCCGGTGCACGTCGAGCTGGGCCTGGAAGTCCGGGCCGCTTTCCACCTGACGAATGATCTTGCTCATCATGCTCACCGCTTCCAGCGGGTAGTCGCCGGAAGCGGTTTCCGCCGACAGCATCACCGCGTCCGCGCCCTCGGCAACTGCATTGGCCACGTCGGTGACCTCGGCGCGGGTGGGGGCCGGAGCGAAACGCATGGATTCGAGCATCTGCGTGGCCACCACCACCGGGCGGCCGAGCTGGCGGCAGATGCGCACGATGTCCTTCTGGATACGCGGCACGTTCTCGGCCGGCACCTCCACGCCCAGATCGCCGCGCGCCACCATGATCGCGTCGGACAGACGGGCGATTTCGCGCAGGTGCTGCACCGCCGATGGCTTCTCGATCTTGGCCATGAGAAAGGCGCGGTCACCGATCAGCTTGCGTGCCTCATGGATGTCCTGCGGGCGCTGGACGAACGACAGTGCGACCCAGTCGAAGCCCAGCTGCAGACCGAACGTCAGGTCGCGACGGTCCTTCTCGGTCAGCGGGCTCAGCTCCAGCACCGCCTCCGGCACGTTCACACCCTTGCGGTCGGACAGCTCGCCGCCGGCGACCACGCGGGTATCGATGGCCTCGGCATGGCGCTCGGTGACCGTCAGGCGCAAGCGGCCATCGTCGATCAGCAGCTGCATGCCGGGTTCCAGCGCGGCGATGATTTCCGGATGCGGCAGGTTGACCCGCTGGCTGTTGCCCGGGGTCGGGTCCAGATCCAGGCGAAAGGCCTGATCGCGTTCCAGGCGTACCTTGCCCTCGGCGAAGCGGCCGACCCTGAGCTTGGGCCCTTGCAGGTCCATGAGAATGCCGATCGGCTGGTTCAGCTCACGTTCGACCTCGCGAATCCAGGCGAAACGCTCGGCATGGTCGGCGTGCTCGCCATGGCTGAAGTTCAGGCGGAACAGGTTGACCCCGGCGGCGACCAGCGCCCGAACATCATCGATGCTGCGGGTAGTGGGGCCGAGGGTGGCAAGTATCTTGACCTTCTTGTCGGGTTTCATGGCGGGCTCGCTGGCAGGTGAGCGCCCTCGGTCTAGGCCGAGGGCGGCAGAATCAGGATGGCGCGGAAATCGTTGACGTTGGTGCGTGTCGGGCCGGTGACGATCAGGTCGTCCAGCGCGGCGAAATAGCCATAACCGTCGTTATTGGCCAGCGCATCGGCGGCGCGCAGGCCCAGGGTTTCGGCGCGGGCATAGCTGTCCGGCATCATCAGCGCGCCGGCGTTGTCTTCCGAGCCGTCGATGCCGTCGGTGTCGCCGGCCAGCGCATAGACGTTCGGCAGGCCTTGCAGGTTTTCGGTGAGGGCGAGCAGGAATTCGGCGTTGCGCCCGCCGCGGCCGTTGCCGCGCACGGTCACCGTGGTCTCGCCGCCCGAGAGGATCACGCAGGGGGCGGCGATCGGCTGGCCGTGCAGCACCACCTGACGGGCGATGCCGGCGTGCACCTTGGCCACCTCGCGCGCTTCACCTTCCAGATCACCGAGGATCAGCGGGGTGATGCCAGCGGCACGGGCCACCTCGGCCGCGGCATCGAGGGACTGCTGCGGCGTGGCGATCAGCCGGAAGTGGCTGCGCGAGAGCATCGGATCGCCCGGTTTCAGCGTTTCCGAGCGTGGGTCTTCGAGCCAGGCGCGCACGTTGGCCGGCACCTCGATGTGATAACGCTCGAGAATTTCCAATGCCTGCTCCGATGTGGTCGGATCAGCCACGGTGGGACCGGAGGCAATCACCGTTGCCTCGTCACCGGGCACATCGGAAATCGCATAGGTGTAAACGCTCGCTGGCCAGCAGGCCTTGGCCAGACGTCCACCCTTGATCGCCGAAAGGTGCTTGCGCACGCAGTTCATCTCGCCAATGTGCGCGCCGGAGCGCAGCAACGCCTTGTTGATCGCCTGCTTGTCGGCCAGCGAGATGCCTTCGGCCGGCAGTGCCAGCAGCGAGGAGCCGCCGCCAGATAGCAGGAAGATCACCCGGTCGCTCTCCTCGAGGTTGCTGACCAGCTCCAGCACGCGGCGGGCAACGCGCTCGCCGGCATCGTCCGGGACCGGGTGGGCGGCTTCCACCACTTCGATACGCTTGCAGTCGGCGTGATGTTCGTAGCGGGTCACCACCAGCCCGGAGAGTTCGCCTTCCCAGACCTTCTCGATGGCTTCGGCCATGGCCGCAGCCGCCTTGCCGGCGCCAATGACGATGGCCCGGCCGCTGCGGTCTTCGGGCAGATGGTCGGCGAGCACGTGGCGCGGGTGGGCGGCCTCGATGGCGCTGTCGAACAACTGGCGCAACAGGGCTTGTGGGTCGAGGGTCATCTGAAGCTCCTTGTATGAGGTCTGCAACCGATTCCAGACCTCAGGGCTCGCCAATGCAAGCGCTAAGGTCTGCAATTGAAATCGACCCGCCCGGCAGTCGGGCCGTGACTCCTTGTGCCGGGCGAATCGAAAAGGTGCCGTCTGGTGACGGCGGTCGGGCTGAGGGACGCAGGTCATGCTGGTCGTGGGGAGACGCGATGATTCCGACCTGGCGAACCGCTAACCCGACCCTTTGAGCGCGCTGCGTGAGGCTTCACGACTACCCACCACCTGGTCTGTCTGTCCCTGAAGGTGGGGTCGCTGGCCCATTGCAGCGTGCTCGAAGGCTTTACTCCTTGCGGATCGAGAAGTTGGCCATGTGCTCCAGGCCCTTGATCAGTGCCGAGTGGTCCCAGCCGCTGCCGCCGATGGCTGCGCAGGTGCTGAACACCTGCTGGGCGTTGGCGGTATTGGGCAGGTTCAGGCCCAGCTCGCGGGCGCCAGCCAACGCCAGGTTGAGGTCCTTCTGGTGCAGGCTGATGCGGAAGCCCGGATCGAAGGTGCCCTTGATCATGCGTTCACCGTGCACCTCGAGGATCTTCGAGCCGGCGAAGCCGCCCATCAGCGCCTCGCGCACCTTGGCCGGGTCGGCACCGTTGCGTGCGGCGAACAGCAGGGCTTCGGCCACCGCCTGGATGTTCAGCGCGACGATGATCTGGTTAGCCACCTTGGCGGTCTGGCCGTCGCCGTTGCCGCCGACCAGGGTGATGTTCTTGCCCATCGCCTGGAACAGCGGCAGGGCGCGGGCGAAGCTTTCTTCGCTGCCGCCGACCATGATCGACAGCGTTGCGGCCTTGGCGCCGACTTCACCGCCCGATACCGGTGCGTCGAGGTACTGGGCGCCGGTGGCGTTGATTTTCTCGGCAAAGGTCTTGGTGGCGCTGGGTGAGATCGAGCTCATGTCGATCACCAGCTTGTTCGGGCCAACACCTTCGGCGATGCCGTTTTCGCGGAACAGCACGTCCTCGACATGCGGAGTGTCCGGGACCATGACGATGATGAACTCGGCTTCCTGGGCGACTTCCTTCGGGTTGGCCAGGGCGACTGCACCGGCCTCGATCAAAGCTGCCGGAGCGGCGTCGTGATGCGTGGACAGAAAGATGTCGTGGCCTGCCTTCTGCAGGTTCTGAGCCATGGGTAAGCCCATGATGCCGGTGCCGATAAATCCGATCTTAGCCATGAGTAATCTCCTTCAATTCGATTCAGTTCGGGTCAGATGGCGTTGTGGCTCTTCAGCCAGCCAAGGCCTGCTTCGGTGGTGGTGGCCGGCTTGTACTCGCAGCCGACCCAGCCTTGGTAGCCGATACGGTCCAGGTGCTCGAACAGGAAGTGGTAGTTGATCTCGCCGGTGCCCGGTTCGTTACGGCCTGGGTTGTCGGCCAGCTGGATATGGTTGATCGCGTCCAGGTTGGCTTCGATGGTCCGCGCCAGGTCTCCCTCCATGATCTGCATGTGGTAGACGTCGTACTGCAGGAACAGGTTGGGGTGACCGACCTTGCCGCGGATCTCCTGCGCCTGGGAGGTGTTGTTGAGGAAAAAGCGCGGGATGTCGCGGGTGTTGATCATCTCCATCACCAGGCGGATGCCAGCCTCTTCGAGCTTCTGCGCGGCATAGCGCAGGTTCTCGATAAAGGTCATTTCCAGCTCGCCGAGATCGGCGCCACGCGGGGCGATGCCGGCCAGGCAGTTGACCTGGGTATTGCCGAGCACCTTGGCATAGGCGATGGCCTGGTCGACGCCGGCGCGGAACTCCTCGACCCGCTCCGGCAGGATGGCGATACCGCGCTCACCGCTTGCCCAGTCGCCGGCCGGCAGGTTGAACAGCACCTGGGTCAGCTTGTTGGCGTCCAGCCGGGCCTTGATCTCCTCGGCCGGGTAGTCGTAGGGGAACAGGTATTCGACTCCGGTAAAGCCGGCTGCGGCAGCGGCGGCGAAGCGATCGGTGAAGTCCTGCTCGGTGAACAGCATCGACAGGTTGGCGGCAAAGCGGGGCATGGTTCTCTCTCCTGATCTGTAGGGATCAAATTCGGTTCTGCATTACGGTGGTGTGGTGACCACCCTGGGTGTTGCGTTGCGGTGGATATGCTTCGCGATACCCACCCTACGGTTGCACTGCACTGCACTGCACTGGCGTGGCGTAGGGTGGAAAACCGCGAAGCGTTTTCCACGCGTGTGGGTGATGCCTAATCCAGCAACCCAACCGCCGTCGGCGCATCCTCGCGGCGCTCGGCCAATGGCTCGAACTCGTTGATGGCGTCGATCTCGGTGCCCATGGCGATGTTGGTCACTCGCTCGAGGATCACCTCGATCACCACCGGCACGCGGTACTCGGCCATCCAGGCCTGGGCCTGTTCGATGGCCGGGCGCAGGTCTTCCTGGCGAAACACGCGGATCGCCTTGCAGCCCAGGCCCTCGACCACCGCGACGTGGTCGACGCCGTAGCCTTCCATGCCGCTCTGGTCGGCATTGATGTTCTCGAAGCCGAGCTGCACGCAGTAATCCATCTCGAAACCGCGCTGCGACTGGCGGATCAGGCCGAGGTAGGCGTTGTTCACCAGGATGTGGATGTACGGCAGCTTGAACTGCGCACCCACCGCCAGCTCCTCGATCATGAACTGGAAGTCGTAGTCGCCAGACAGAGCCACCACCTTGCGTGTTGGGTCCGCCGCGACCACACCCAGCGCTGCCGGAATCGTCCAGCCGAGCGGGCCGGCCTGGCCGCAGTTGATCCAGTGGCGCGGCTTGTAGACATGCAGGAACTGCGCGGCGGCGATCTGCGACAGGCCGATGGTGCTGACGTAGCAGGCGTCCTTGCCGAACGCGTTGTTCATGCACTGGTACACGCGCTGCGGCTTCATCGGCACGCTGTCGAAGTGCGTCTTGCGCAGCATCGTGCGCTTGCGCTCCTGGCAGTCGGCGGCCCATGGCGTACGGTCCGGCAACTGGCCCGCCGCTTTGCGCTCCTTGGCGACTTCGACGAACAGCGCCAGCGCAGCGCCGGCATCGGAGGTGATGCCGAAGTCCGGCGAGAACACCCGGCCGATCTGGGTTGGTTCGATATCCACGTGCACGAAGGTGCGGTCCTTGGTGTAGACCTCGACCGAGCCGGTGTGGCGGTTGGCCCAGCGGTTGCCGATGCCGAGCACGAAGTCCGAAGCCAGCATGTTGGCGTTGCCGTAGCGGTGGCTGGTCTGCAGGCCGCACATGCCGGCCATCAGCGGATGGTCATCCGGAATCGAGCCCCAGCCCATCAGCGTCGGGATCACCGGCACGCCCACGGTCTCGGCGAATTCCACCAGCAGCGCTTCGGCACCGGCGTTATAGATGCCACCACCGGCGACGATCAGCGGACGCTCGGCGGCGCAGAGCATGTCGATGGCTTTCTCGATCTGTTTGCGGGTGGCTGCCGGCTTGTAAACGGCAAGCGGCTCGTAGGTCTCGATGTCGAACTCGATCTCGGCCATCTGCACATCGAACGGCAGGTCGATCAGTACCGGCCCCGGACGGCCCGAACGCATCACGTGGAAGGCCTGCTGGAATACGCGCGGCACCAACGCCGGCTCACGCACGGTCACGGCCCACTTGGTCACCGGCTTGGCGATGGACTCGATATCCACGGCCTGGAAATCTTCTTTATAGAGGCGAGCACGCGGCGCCTGGCCGGTGATGCAGAGAATCGGAATGGAGTCGGCCCAGGCGGAGTAGAGGCCGGTGATCATGTCGGTACCGGCCGGGCCCGAGGTGCCGATGCACACGCCGATGTTGCCGGCCTTGGTGCGGGTGTAACCCTCGGCCATGTGCGAGGCGCCTTCGACGTGGCGGGCCAGAATGTGGCGGATGCTGCCGTCGGCACGCAGGGCGGAATACAGCGGGTTGATCGCGGCACCGGGGATGCCGAAGGCGGTGTCGATGCCTTCCTTGCGCAATACCGCGACGGCGGCGTCGATTGCTCTCATGCGGGCCATTGTTCTTCCTCCTGATTCTTGGAATCACGATCTGCTGCGCGTCGGCCCTGCTGCGTTAAAACCAGGCTCGGAATGCTCATTTGCACCAGCAAACTCCGCTTCCTCGCCTGCTTTTGCCTTGCAGGTCTCTAGCTCGCTAGATCGTGGCTGTCTTTTTATTCGATAGTTTTTCTACGTGGATCAAGCATGCCGCCCTGGATTCGCAGGCGGAATTGGCCGAGACTTCAGTTCTGTCGATATCAGGAGTATCGAATGGATCGTTACACGACCCTGCGCAGCTTCGTGCTGGTGGCCGATTGCGGCAGCTTCGCCGCGGCTGCGCACAAGGAAAACGTCACTCCAGTGGTGATGGGGCGGCGGCTGGATGCGCTGGAGCGGCACCTGGGTGTGAAGCTGATGCACCGCTCGACGCGCGGGCTGTCATTGACCGATCTGGGCGAGCAGTATCTGGAGCGCGCCCGTGGGCTGCTGAAGGATTTCGACGAGGTGGATGCCAGCATCAGCCACGACCGCACTTCGGTGCGTGGCCATCTGGTGGTATCGGCGCCGGCAGCATTCGGGCGGCGACATATCGGCCCGCACGCGCCGGCATTCCAGGCGCGTTATCCCGACCTGCAACTGTCGTTCAACTTCACCGACAGCGTGGTCGATCTGGTGCGCCACGGCTATGACATGGGCATTCGCATCGGCGAGGTGACCGACCCCAACTACGTGGCGGTGCGGCTGTTTCCGAACAGGCGGGTGGTCTGCGGTTCGCCGGAATATTTCGCCCGCCACGGCACGCCGACGGCATTGGAGGAGCTGACCGAGCACAACTGCCTGGCCTTCAACCTGCAGGGCGGCCAGCAGCGTGGCTGGACCTTCCTGCGTGACGGCAGGCAGGTGGCGATCCGCGTGGCCGGCAATCTGGACTGCAATGACGGTGAGCTGCTGTTCGACTGGGTCAAGCAGGGGCTGGGCATCGGCTGGCGCTCGACCTGGGAGATCCAGGCCGAGCTCAAGCGCGGCGAGCTGGTCACGGTACTCGACGAGTACGCGCTGCCGGCCTACGACATCCAGGCGGTGTACCCGCAGCAGCGCTACCTGCCGGCCAAGGTGCGTTTCTTCATCGACTACCTGAAGGACATCTACAACGCACCGGGCTATTGGGAAGTGCGCTGAGCGGCTCAGTTGCCGCGGTAGGTGGAGAAGCCGTAAGGGCTCAGCAGCAGCGGGATGTGATAGTGCTCGACGCTGCCATCGGCTTCGAAGATCACTGGAACTTCGGGGAAAAAGGTGCTGGCCTTGTGCGCGGCGAACCAGTCGCCGGTCTTGAAGGTGACGCGGTAGGTACCTTTTTCCAGCGCCTTGCCTTCGGGGTACAGCGCGGTGATGCGGCCCTGGGCGTTGGTCTCGCCACTGTTGAGTGATTTCCAGCTGTCGCCCTGGCGCTGTTCCAGGGTGACACGGACGTCCGGCGAAGGCAGGCCGTCTTGCAGATTCAGCACATGCACGCTGAGGGGGTTGCCAGCGGCCAGGGACAGACCGGACAGGCCGCTGAGCATCAAACCGGCGGCGATGGAACGTAATGCTTTCATGGGGTTTTCCTTTTCTTCAGTGGGAGGAGGGCAGCAGTTTTTCGATGGCGGCCATGGCGCAGGCCTCGTCGTTCTTGGCACCGCCGGCGCCGGCCACGCCGATGGCGCCGATCACCTCGTTGCCGACCTTCAGCGGCACGCCACCGCCGAGCAGCAACAGCTCATCCAGCGTGTTGAGGTTGGCGGCGTCCGGCGTAGCGGCGGCGCGCTCGGCGAACAGACGGGTCGGGGTCTTGCTCGACAGCGCGGTGTAGGCCTTGCGCTGCGCGGCGAGGGTGTTGTGCGGGCCGACGTTGTCGTCCCGGCGCAGGGCAACCAGGTTGCCGCCGCGATCGACCACCGCGACCACCGCCGTGCGGTTTTCCGCGTGGCACTGGTCCAGCGTGGCCTGGATCAGGCCATCGGCCAGGGCCAGCGAGACGTTCTGCTGGGTTAGCGGTGCCGGTGTGGCGGCGTTGGCGCTCAGGGCCGGGGTAAGTAATGCCAGGGTCAGCAATGACAGTGTGGCTGCGAGACGCATATCGGTTTCCTTGGGTGACTTGGCTGCGGAGCGCATGGTGCCGATGCCTGCCCGTCAGAACCGTTGCCTGCGCATTACGCTTTTGTAATGGCCGCTTGGTCATCCACTCCCATAACCTATGCGCCATCAGCGAGGTGATCCGATGCGAATTCTGGTGGTGGAGGACGAAGCCAAGACGGCTGACTACCTCAAGCGCGGGCTGGAGGAATCTGGCTATCGCGTCGAGGTGGCGCGCAACGGCGTCGATGGCAAATACCTGATTGAGGAGGAGACCTTCGACCTGGTGATCCTCGACGTCATGCTGCCGGGGCTCGACGGCTGGGAGCTGGTACAGGTGGTGCGCAGGCGCTCGGCGCATACGCCGGTGCTGTTCCTCACCGCGCGCGATGCGGTGGAAGACCGTGTGCGTGGGCTGGAGCTGGGCGCCGACGACTATCTGGTCAAGCCGTTCTCCTACGCCGAGCTGCTGGCGCGGGTACGCACCCTGCTGCGGCGCGGACCGCCGCGGGAAGTCGAGCGCTTTCAGGTTGCTGATCTTGAGCTGGACCTGTTGCGCCGTCGCGTCAGTCGCCAGGGCGAACGCATCAGCCTGACCAACAAGGAGTTTGCCTTGCTGCACCTGTTGCTGCTGCGCCAAGGCGAGGTGCTCTCGCGTGCGCAGATCGCCTCGCAGGTCTGGCAGATGAACTTCGACAGCGACACCAATGTGGTCGACGTGGCGATCCGCCGCCTGCGCGCCAAGGTCGACGACCCCTATCCGCTCAAGCTTATCCACACCGTGCGCGGTATGGGCTATGTGCTGGAAGCCGCCACGTGAGCCTGTTGCCGCGTTCACTCAGCCTGCGCCTGGCGCTGGCCTTCGCCCTGGTGGCGAGCGTGCTGCTGGGCAGCATCGGCCTGTATCTGTACCGCTCGCTGGAGCGTGAAATCAGTTGGCGTGACGATCAGGCACTACTCGGTCGACTGGGGCGTATGCAGGCGCTGCTGGACGACAGCGCCAGCATCGAGGCGCTACGGCAACGTCCGCAGCTGTACGAGAACATGCTGGGTAATCGCGACAGCCTGCTCTGGCTACTCGATGCTCAGGGACGCGCGCTGATCGAGATCAACCCGGCGCGGCTGTCCATTCCGACATTGCCGGCCAGCGCTGCAGCGGAGCTGACCGATACAGATGGAGCGCGGCTGGCCTGGCGGCGCCTGCCGGGCGAGGCGGGGCTGACCCTGGTCGCCGGGCGCATGCTCGCTGAGCGTGAGCAGATGCTCGCCGCCTACCGTGTAAAACTGTGGTGGGCGTTGAGCCTCGGCGCGCTGCTGGCGTCAGTGCTTGGCTGGCTGATCAGTCGGCGCGCCTTGCGTCCGGTGCGCCACCTGACCCGTCAGGCGCTGGCGATCGACGTGCAGCACCTGCACCTGCGCCTGGACGAATCGGCGATGCCCAGCGAACTCGAGCCGCTGCGTGGGGCGCTGAACCAGATGCTCAATCGCTTGGAACAGGGCTTCGCGCGCCTGTCGCGCTTCAGCGAAGACCTTGCCCACGAGATGCGCACACCACTGGGCAATCTCATGGGGCAGACCCAGCAGCTGTTGCACAAGGACCGCGATGCCTCGGCCTATCACGCGCTGCTGGTGTCGAATCAGGAGGAGTACGAGCGCCTGGCGCGAATGATCGACAGCATGCTGTTTCTCGCCCGTGCCGAGCAGCCGGCAACGGCCATCACGCGGCAGGCTTTTTCGCTGCCGGAATTGGTCGAGCAGCTGTGCGAGTACTTCGAGGGTGTCGCCGAAGAGCGTGGCATCCAGCTGCTCGACGAGACCGAGGGCGAGCTGTTTGGCGATGCCGACCTGATTCGCCGAGCACTGGCAAACCTGCTGGCCAATGCGCTGCGCTATGGCGCGGGCGACAGCCCTGTGCGCATCGTCAGCGGCTCAGAGGATGGCTGGCGCTGGGTCAGCGTGATCAATCAGGGGTCGCCGATCGCGGCGGAACAGCTGCCGCGGCTGTTCGACCGCTTCTACCGCTGCGATCCGTCACGCGCGGAACCGGGTGATTCCGGCGGCCTGGGATTGGCCATCGTGCGCTCGATCATGCAGCTGCACGGCGGCGAGGTTGATGTGCGTAGCGATTCCCGGCAGACCGAATTCACCCTGCGTTTCGCTGCAACATCAGCCTGATTCCGATTACCGGCACCTCGGACGGATGCCACACCGCGCTGTCACAGCTAATGTCATAACAACGCCTTCGAGAGACACGCCTGTGGATCGACTGAAAATCGCCACCTTCAACATCAACGGTATCCGTGCACGCCTGCCCAACCTGCTCGAATGGCTGGAGCGCGAACAGCCCGAGGTGGTCTGCCTGCAGGAACTCAAGGCGCAGGATGCCGACTTCCCCATCGACGATATCCGTGCGGCCGGCTACGGCGCGATCTGGCACGGGCAGAAGTCCTGGAACGGCGTGGCAATCCTCGCCCGCGACGGAGAGCCGCTGGAGATCCGCCGTGGCCTGCCCGGCGACCCGGATGACAGCCACAGCCGCTACCTGGAAGCGGCGGTGCAGGGCGTGATCGTCGCCTGTCTCTACCTGCCCAACGGCAATCCGCAGCCGGGGCCGAAATTCGATTACAAGCTGGCCTGGTTCGAGCGCTTCATCGAGCACGCGGCGGGCCTGCTCGCCAGCGGCCATCCGGTGGTGCTGGCCGGCGACTACAACGTGGTGCCGACCGACGAGGACATCTACAGCCCGCGCTCCTGGAAGAAGGATGCGCTGCTGCAGCCGGAAAGCCGCGAATGTTACGCGCGCCTGCTGACACAGGGCTGGACCGACGCGCTGCGCAGCCGCTACCCAGACGAGCGCATCTACACCTTCTGGGACTATTTTCGCCAGCACTGGCAGAAGAACTCCGGCCTGCGCATCGATCATCTTCTGCTCAGTCCGGACCTCGCGCCGCGCCTGCAGGATGCCGGTGTCGACCGCTGGGTACGCGGACAGGAGCATGCCAGTGACCATGCGCCGACGTGGGTCAGTCTGGCGATGGGCAAGGGATAGCCGGACCTCGTGGCGGTTGGGGCGGGTAAAGCCGCCGGTCGGTTGGCACAACGCCCCACTGGCCATTCGCTACGGTTTCGCATGTTCTATGTAACAGCGGCCCGGGTAAAAGGAGTCCGCCCGCCTGCTTGCCAAAGGAGAATTGGATGCTCGCACATTTGCAATCAGCCACGGCTATTACCCGCGATGACCCTGTCGCGATATTGGCGAGACTTGAAGCCGGCAGCATGCCGATCGGTTCGATGCTCTGCGAGGCGTTGCATGCGGTGCGCAGCCATCTGGGTATGGAAGTGGCGTTCATCGCCGAGTTCAGCGAAGGCGCCCGCATATTCCGCCACGTCGACGGGAGAACCGAGCGTCTAACGCTCTGCGTAGGGGATTCCAATCCGCTGGAAGACAGTTACTGCCAGCGCGTGGTCGATGGGCGTCTTCCGGAATTGATCCACGACGCCGCACAGCTGGCCGAAGCGCTGCTGCTGCCGGTGACCACCGAGCTACCGGTCGGTGCGCACCTGAGCGTGCCCATTCGCTTCAGCGATGGCGCTCTGTACGGCACGTTCTGCTGTTTCAGCACCCGGTCCGACGGCAGCTTGAATGACCGCGATCTCAATACCCTGCGTCTGTTCGCGGCGTTCGCCGGGCGGCTGCTGGAGACTCAGGCAAAGAGCCAGCAGGCGCGGCAGACTCAGCAAAATCGGGTCGCGGCAGTGCTCGCCAAGCGTGCCTACGGCGTGGTTTACCAACCCATCGTGCACCTGGTGGAGAACCGCATCGTCGGTCATGAGGCGCTTGCGCGGTTCACCGACGAGCCTGTGCGCAGCCCGGACAAGTGGTTCGCCGATGCCGGCCAGGTCGGCTTGCAGCAGGAACTGGAGATCGCCCTGATCGAGGCGGCCTTGCAGGGTTTCGATCTGCTGCCGGCGGATAGCTACCTGTCCTTGAACGTTTCACCCGAGACCATTCTGGCCGGAGCGGTCGCCGAGGTGCTGAGCGAGCAGCCGCTGGACCGCCTGATGCTGGAAGTCACCGAGCATGCGCTGGTCGAGGATTACGAAAGGCTGGCCGACGCGTTGCGGCCACTGCGCAGCAGAGGCCTGCGGCTGGCTGTCGACGACGCCGGGGCCGGTTATGCGAGTTTTCGCCATATCCTCAAACTCAAGCCGGACGTGATCAAGCTCGACAGCAGCCTGATCCGCAATGTCGACAGCGACATGGGCTGTCGTGCCCTGGCTGCCGCATTGATCCGTTTCGCCGAGGAAACCGGCTGCAAGGTCGTCGCAGAGGGTGTCGAGACGCATGAAGAACTCGCCATGCTGCGGCGTCTGGAAGTCAACAAGGCGCAGGGCTACCTGCTGGGCAGGCCGATGCCGCTGCGCAGGCGTGCCGCGACTGGCTGAGTCGTCCTGGCACACCGCCTTCCGGCGGTTTCGCTGAACCTTTGTGGTGCACCGGCAGTCGACTTTTAACGCGAGCCGCAGCGATGCGGCTCCTCCCGAGTCGACTTGGCAGGAGGTACAAGATGGATACGAAAGAGACGATTTCAGTACTCAACGACCTGATAGAGACCAGCAAGGACGGCGAAAAAGGCTTCCTCGAATGCGCCGAAGACCTGCGCGATCCTCAGCTCAAAAGCACCATGAACCAGCGCTCGCGCGATTGCGCCACCGCCGCGGCCGAGCTGCAGCAGCTGGTGCGCTCGATGGGCGGCGATCCAGAAACCAGCACCAGCCTCTCGGCCGACATGCACCGTCGCTGGGTCGATCTCAAGGCGATGATCACTGGCAAGGACGATGAGGCGATTCTCAATGAGTGCGAACGTGGCGAGGACGTGGCGGTGAAGAGCTACCGCAAGGCGCTGGAAAAGGATTTGCCGGCCGAGGTGCGGATCGTTGTCGAACGCCAGTATCAGGGCGTGCAGCGCAATCACGACCAGGTCAAGGCACTGCGCGACGCCGCACGCGCGCGCGGCTGATAATTCGCGCGTCAGCCAATACGGCATGAAAACGCCAGCTTCTGCTGGCGTTTTTTTGTTTCTGCCAATCAGACCGAGTGGAGTGGGTCGGCGATCTCGCAGCCCTTGAGCACAAGGCGGATGATGGTGTCGGCGGCCGCATCGTAGTCGGCATCGTCGAGGCGGGTCTTGCCGGTGACGGTGCTGATTTGCCAGTCGAAGTCAGCGTAGGTTTGCGTCGCCGCCCAGATGCTGAACAGCAGGTGATTTGCGTCGATATCAGCCATCAGGCCGTCGTCAATCCAGCGCTGGATGCAGGCGATGTTGTGCGCCGCCTGCGCATTGAGCTGCGCGGTGCGCTCAGGTGACAGGTGCGGAGCGCCGTGCATGATCTCGCTGGCGAACACCTTGGAAGCGCAGGCGTGGTCGCGGGAAATCCTGATCTTGGTGCGGATGTAGGCGCGCAGCACCTCGGCCGGATGCCCCGGCTGGTTGAACGGCGCCGAGGCTTCGAGCAGCGGTTCGACGATGCTCTCCAGCACCTCGCGATAGAGGTTTTCCTTGGACTTGAAGTAGTAGTAGACGTTGGGCTTCGGCAGCCCAGCGCGGGCGGCAATGTCGCTGGTTTTGCTCGCGGCGAAGCCTTTTTCGGCGAACTCTTCGCTGGCGGCTTTGAGAATCAGCTCTTTGTTGCGCTCACGGATACTGGACATGGGGGCCTTTCGCTGGCTGCCGGCGATACGGACAAGCGTCCGCATGCTAGCACCCTGTTCGCGAGCCCCTCAACCGAACGGCGAGGGAAGGCGAAGGGGCGCGTTGCCCCTTCGCAGCAGCGCTTAGAAATGCGCCTTGACGATGGCGCTGAAGGTGTTCTGGTCGGTCTTGCCAACGAAGTTCTGGCTGACGTAACCGCCGTCCTCGATGCCGTACTTGTTGGTCCAGTAGTCGTACTCGATGCCGACGTACAGCTGCTTCTCGCCCCAGTTCATCGCCTTGCCCAGGTCGTACTTGATCTGCGGGTTGAAGTGGAAGTTGGCGTGGTATTCCTCGCCGCGAGAGTTGCGGTCGTTGTCGACTACCCAGTCGATGAAGCCGTCGATGAGGATGTCGGAATTGCCCACTGGCAGGGTGTAGCCCCATACCGGGGTGATCTGCCAGACGCCGTCCCCCACGCGGTCACCGTCGGTGTTGCGGTGGTAGAAGTTCACGGAGAAGTAGTCGAAGCCGGGAACGTTGAGGTCGAAGCCCGGGCCGATCATGTAGGTTTCCACATCGCCTTCACCGAACTCGTAGGTCATGGCGACCAGCACGTCGGTGATCGGGCCGATGCTCAGGTCACGCTGGAAGATCTTGCCGAACGACAGGCGTGGCGAGAATTCGCCGTAAAAGGAGCTGTCGTCTCGGCCGTTGTCGTTACCCTTGCCGTTGTAGTGGATCGAGTCGACGAAGAAGAAGGTGTCGCCATACTTCCAGCCGTTGGCGTGCTCGAAGGTGACGGTCTGCTGGATCGGCGAATCGATCTTGTAGTCCTTGCCGTACAGGTAGGTCAGGCTGTTGCTCTGCCAGTGCAGCAGACCTTCGGCCATTACCGGAGCGGTCAGCAGGCTGCCGGCAAGCGCGACGGCGAGTGGGGCGGTCTTGATGTGCATATGGTTTGTCCCTAGCGGTGCGTTTAGTTGATGGCTACTGGTCATATTGTCTGCGAACCACGACCGTGCGAGAAGCGCGTCAAATCAAGGGATTGCCGCTTTCAGATGATTTATCAGGACATGGTGTCGCAGTCGACGTCGTGGCTGTCATGAGGCATGAACGGGACACCCCGACTGGGCGGCCCCGTTCTGTGCGGCCGTCAGAAGTGCGCCTTGACGATGAGGTTCGCCACGTTGTTATCGGTGTTGAAGTTGCGGCTGTCCTCAATCGCGTACTTGTTGGCCCAATAGTCGTATTCGATGCCGACATAGAGCCGGCCTGGCTGGCTATCCATGGCTTTGCCGAGGTCGTACTTCACCTGTGGGTTGAAGTGGAAGTTCTTTGCCAGGTAGTTGCCGCGTGCCTTGGAGCCGGCGTCGTTGACCACCCAGTCGATATAGCCGTCGAACAGGATGTCGGATTTGCCCACCGGGATGGTCATGGCCCAGGTCGGAGTGATCTGCCACTGACCGCTTGGCTTGCCGGTAGCGCCGTCGGGTTTGCGGTAATAGGTATTGACGGCGAAACGGTCGAAGCCGGGTACCCTGAGGTCGACGGCCGGCCCGAGCAGGTAGTTCTGGTTGGGTGTCCCGTTCGCCAGGCTTTCACCGCGCTCGTAGGTGGCGGAGATCAGCACATCGTTGACCGGGCCTAACGAAAGCTCGGTGCCGGTGAGTTTCCCGAGCGACAGCCGCGGGCTGAATTCGCCGTAGTAAGTGCGGCCGTCCTTGCCGGAGTGGCCATTGAACCACTTGTGGTCGACGAACAGGAACATGTCGCCCCAGCTCCAGCCGCTGGCGTGTTCGAAGGTGATGGTCTGCTGGATCGAGGCTTCGCGGCCGTCCTCGCCCGAGTCCACAGCGAAGTTCTTGCCGTACAGGTAGGTCAGGCTGTTGTTCTGCCAGAGCATCAGGTCGGCAGCCAGGGCAGGGGTGGTCAGCAGAGCGCCGGTGAGCGCCAGGCAGCAGGGGGCAGTCTTCAGTCGCATGGGGATTCCCTTGTGTTTTTGTTATAGGCAGGGCCGCACGACCGGCACTGCTCCGGTCGCACGGCTTGTAGCGAAGGGGGGGATCAGCCTTTGAAGTCGGCGCCTGCGGGTTGCGGCAAGGCGTCGCGACGGTGGCCGTCGTGCCCCCGGTAATCGGGGATGTTCACCGACAGGGTGTTGGTGCCCACGGCGTCCTCGATCAGCTCATCCGGGTCGAACACGTCGCGCTCGGATGCTTCGCGCGGCAGGAACAGGTTGAGGAGGATGGCGCTGAAGGCACCGATGGTGATCGGCGAACCGAAGATGTTCTTCAGTACGTCGGGCATCGCGCTCAGCACTTCCGGCACGCTGGCAACGCCCAGGCCCATGCCGAGGGAGATCGAGACGATCAGCATGTTGCGCCGGTGCAGGCCCGCTTCGGCGAGGATCTTGATGCCGGCGATGGCCACCGTGCCGAACATGATAAGCGTGGCACCGCCGAGCACCGGCTTGGGCATCGCCTGCAGCACGCCGCCGACCGCCGGGAACAAGCCCAGCAGTACCAGCAACCCGGCGATATAGAAGCCCACATGGCGGCTGGCGACGCCGGTCAGCTGAATCACACCGTTGTTCTGGCTGAAGGTGGTCATCGGCAGGCTGTTGAACACGGCGGCGGTGGCCGAAGCGCAGCCGTCGGCGAGAATGCCGGACTTGATGCGGCGCATGTACAGCGGCCCGCGCACCGGCTGGCGCGAGATCATCGAATTGGCGGTGAGGTCGCCTGCGGTTTCCAGCGGAGTGATCAGGAAAATGACGGCGATCGGGATGAATGCCATCCAGTCGAAGGCGAAGCCGAAGCGGAACGGCTGCGGCACGCTGACCAAGGGCAGGTCGCCCAGGCCGGACAGATCGACCTTGCCCATCGCCAGTGCCACGGCGTAGCCGATGGACAGTGCGACGATCACCGCGGACAGTCGCAGCACCGGCCAGGGGAAGCGGTTGAGCACCACGATGATGCCGATCACCAGACCCGCCAGGGCGAGGTTGGACAGTGCACCCAGGTCAGGCGCGCCGTAACCGCCAGCGATGTCGGTCATCGCCACCTTGATCAGCGACAGCCCCATCAGGCAGATGATCGTTCCGGTGACGACAGGGGTGATCACCCGGCGCAGCTTGTTGATGCACTGGCTGAAGGCGATTTCGACGAAGGCCGCGCAGAAACTCACGCCGAACAGCGTGGCGAGAATCTCTTCAGGCGTGCCGCCGCGTGCCTTGACGATGAAGCCGGCACTGAGGATTGCGCTGAGAAAACCGAAGCTGGTGCCCTGCAGACAGAGCAATCCGGAGCCGATCGGGCCGATGCGCTTGGCCTGGACGAAGGTACCGAGGCCGGAGACGAACAGCGCCATGCTGACCAGATAGGGCACATAGGCACCCAGGCCCAGGGCGCTGCCGACGATAAGGGTAGGGGTGATGACGCCGACGAAACTCGCCAGTACGTGCTGCAGCGCCGCGAAGAGTGCCGGAAGGGGAGCCGGGCGATCGTCCAGCCCGTAGATCAGATCCTGCTGAGGTGCAGCAGCGGTGCCGCTGCTCGAATCGGTTGCGGTCATGGTCAAGCCTGCCATTTGTTGTTGTACGGTCATGGGCTTTCGAGGGTCACGGCTCCTCTATCCGCTGCACCGGCTGTAGGGTCGGTGATCGGATGGCCCGACTATAGCAATGTGTGGACAGGCGTTGGAACAATAAATTTTTGGATTGTGTACAAGATGACCGATGGTCGCACCCTCATCTTGATTCCAGCTCCCGTGCGACGTTTTCGGCCAGGCCGGCACCGGCCTCGCTCATGGTCAGATAGGTACGGTCGGCGCCGGCTTCCTGAATGCGCTGGGCGATGTCCTCGTACATGGCGTGGGAGACGACCAGCCCGCGGAAGCCGCTTTCGCGCAGCTTGCGAGTGGAGATGATCTTGGCCTCCGGGTCGTTCATCGCCAGGATCACGGCCTCGACCTGGTTCATCTCCAGGCTCTGCCAGAACATCTGGTCCTCGGCGTCGGCGAAGAGAATCTTGCGCCCTTCCTGGGTGCTTTTTTCTACCATCACCGGGTCTGAATCCAGGCTAATCAGGCGAAAGCCCTTCTGCGCCAGATAATCGTAGGCGGCCCGCCCCGTGCGCCCCATGCCCATGATCAGGATGCGCGCGTCGCCCAGCGACACCGGTTGCTCGTCGGGGTGGCGAATGTTGCGCTCGCAGCGAATCAACCGCGGCGCCAGGCGTTCGTACAGCGGGTGGGCGATGCGGTTGAGCTGTGCGGAAATGATGAATGACAGGGCGACCGTGATCGCCAGGGGCATCAACCATTGCGGCAGTACCACGCTGGCGACGATCAGGCCGAACTCGCTGTAGTTGGTCAGGCTGGCCGCGCTGAGAAAGGCGCTGCGTGCGCGCAGGCGGAAGGCGATGAACAGGCCGAAGAACAGCACGCCCTTGAGCGGTAGCAGCAACGCCATGGCGAAGGCGAACCACAGGGCGTCGGCATCCGGTAGCCCGCCGATGCCGATCTTCAGGAAGAAGCCGACCAGGAACACTTCCTTGATCGCCCACAGCGAGTTGGATAGCTCGCTGGCGCGCTTGTGCTTGGCGAGCATGGCACCGAAGGCCAGGGCGCCCAGTTCGGAACTCAGGCCCACGTATTCGAAACCGAGGCCGCCCGCGACCAGTGCCAGCATCAGGCCGAGCAGTACCATCAGTTCTTCGTGACCGCTGTGGTCGAGCAGGCGGAACAGCACGGGGCGCAGCAGCGGCAGCAGAAACACCAGCAGCGCCCAGGCGGAAGGCAACTTGCCGGCGGCGAGGCTCATCACCACCAGGGCGATGAGGTCCTGGATGATCAGCACGCCGATGGCGACGCGGCCGTGGAAGGCGCGCAGCTCGCGCTTGCTTTCCAGCACCTTGGCCGCCAGCACGGTGCTGGAGAATGACAGGGCAATGGCCAGCAGCATTGCTTCGCGCCAGTCGCTGTCGAGGATCAGCATGATCGCCGGCAGCACCAGTACGCTGGATATGAAGAAGTGCAGCAGGCTGCCGCCAATGACTTCGCGGCGCACCAGATTGCCAAGCTTGAGCTTGAGCCCCACGGTGAACAGCAGCAGGAGCACGCCCAGATGCGCCAGATGGTCGAGGATGATGCTGTCGTCCTGGGTGACGCCGACATAGTCACCGGCCGCGGCCAGCGCAAAACCGGCGCCCAGATAGCCGATCAGTGGCGGAAGGCCAATGAAGCGGGCAAGCAGCCCGAGGGCGAAGGCGAAGGCAATCCAGCTGGCTTCAATCACGGGCGGCGTCCGGCGCAGAGGAGGGGCGCGGCATTTTAACGGGATGTACCGGCTTGTCGAGCTGACCTCGTGGCGGCAGAGCGAAGGATGTAGGTGGGGCGGCCCGGCACGGGCCGCCAGTGGACGCTCAGGCGTGAGCCGAACCGGTCAGGGCCTCGCGCTCAGGGCCGCCGAGCACATTGAAGAGCAGGTTCAGCGCCACCGCGCTCAGTGTTGCCAGGGCGATGCCGCTGTGGGTGATCGGCTCCAGCCAGTGCGGCAGCTGGGCGAAGAACTCCGGGCGAATCACCGGAATCATGCCCAAACCGATGCTCACGGCGACCAGCAGCTGATTGCGTCGATCACTGATATCGGCTTCCTGGAGAATCTTGATGCCGGTCGCCGCGACCATGCCGAACATGGCGATACCGGCGCCGCCGAGCACTGCGGCGGGTATCGAGGCGACCAGGAATGCCGCTTTCGGCAGCAGGCTCAGGGCGATCAGGATCAGCCCGGCGATCGCGGTGACGTAGCGGCTGCGCACGCCGGTCATCTGCACCAGGCCGATGTTCTGCGCGAACGATGAATGGGTGAAGGTATTCATGAAACCGGCCAGGAAGGTCGCGCCGGCATCGCACAGCAGGCCGCGGCGCAACCGTTGCGGGTCGACCGTCTCGCCGGTGATCCGCCCGAGCGCCAGGAACATGCCCGCCGACTCGACGAAGATGATCACCACCACCAGGCACATCGACAGGATTGGCGCCAGCGAGAAAGTCGGCGCGCCGAAGTGGTTCGGCGTGACCACCTGCACGGCAGGTGCGGCGGCCATGCCGGAGAGGTCGACCATGCCCAACGCGCCGGCCAGGGCGTAACCGAGGCCCATGCCGATCAGCACCGATACGTTGACCCAGAAGCCGCGCAGGAAGCGATTCACCAGCAGAATGGTGCCGAGCACCGCAGCCGCGATACCGAGGTAATGCACGCTACCGAACTGGCTGGTACTGCTGCCGCCGCCGGCCCAGTTCACCGCCACCGGGAACAGCGAAAGGCCGATGGCGGTAATCACGGTGCCGGTCACCAGCGGTGGAAAGAAGCGCACGATGCGGCAGACGAACGGCGCGATCAGCAGGCCGAAGGCGCCGGCGGCAATGGTTGCGCCGAAGATACCGGTCATGCCGACGCCTGGCATGCCGGCCATGACCACCATGCTGCTCACCGCGGCGAAACTGGCGCCCATCATCACCGGCATGCGGATGCCCAGCGGGCCGATGCCCAGCGACTGCACCAGCGTGGCGATGCCGGCGACCAGCAGGTCGGCATTGATCAGAAAGGCAATTTCGTCGCGGGACAGTCCGGCGGCCTGGCCGACGATCAGCGGGACGGCGACGGCGCCGCCGTACATCAGCAGCACATGCTGCAGGCTCACCAGCAATTGCTGCAGCCAGGGCAGCCGATTCGCCCCGGCGGGGCGGGCGTTCAGATCGTTCATGCAAGATACCTCGGGCGCGTTTGTTATTGATTGTCGCGACAGCCCCCTGCACGGAGGGGCCGGTATGGCCTGCACCGGGGGCGTGCCCGACGGTGAAACGGCGTTGCATAAAAAAGCCGCACGCTATGCGTGCGGCTTGCAGCAGGCTCAGTTGACCCTGGCGCCCTTGGCGATCCAGTCACCGAGCAGGTCGCGCTCTTCCTGAGTCATCTGAGTGATGTTGCCCAGCGGCATGATCTGGCTGGCCACGGTCTGAGCGTGGATCTTCGCCGCCTGCTGGCGGATCTGTTCGGCGCTGTCGAACATGACACCGGCCGGCGCGGCACTGAACATCGGGCTGCTCGGGTTGGCCGAATGGCAGACGGTGCAGCGCTCATGAATCACCGCGTTGACCTTGGCGAAGTCGGCGGCGCCGGCAGTGGCCTGGTTCGCCATGCTCGCCTGCTCCGGCGAGGTCGCGGTGAGGTTTGGTGCCGGTTGGCGGTTCGGTGCAGTGACGTAGGCCAGACAGATCATGCCCAGCGCCGCGGCCGGCAGCGCCCAGGCGAAGCGGTTGCCACTGTGGCGGGTGTTGAAGTAGTGGCGTGCCAGCACCGACAGCGCGCCGAGGGCGGCGAGGATCAGCCAGTTGTACTGGCTGCCGTAGGTGCTCGGGAAGTGGTTGCTGATCATGATGAACAGCACCGGCAGAGTGAAGTAGTTGTTGTGTCGCGAACGCAGCAGACCCTTGGCCGGCAGCACCGGATCGGGCGTGCGGTTCTGCTCGATGGCGGCGACCAGTGCGCGCTGCGCCGGCATGATGATGCGGAACACGTTGCCGACCATGATGGTGCCGATCAGGGCGCCGGTGTGGATATAGGCGGCGCGACCGCTGAAGATCTGCGAATAGCCCCAGCATGCGGCGATCACCAGCACGAACAGCACCAGGCCGAGCAGGGCGGGGGTCTTGCCCAGCGGCGAATCGCAGAGCAGGTCATAGACGAACCAGCCGACGATCAGCGAGCCGAAACCGATGGCAATGGCCGCAGCGGGGGACAGCTCACTGCCCGGTGCGATCAGGTACAGGCTCGGGTTGAGGTAGTACACCACCATCAGCAGGGCCACACCGGACAGCCAGGTGGTGTAGGCCTCCCACTTGAACCAGTGCAGGTTCTCCGGCATCTGCGGCGGGGCCAGCTTGTACTTTTCCAGGTGGTAGATACCGCCCCCGTGGATGGCCCAGAGGTCGCCCGAAAGCCCCTCGCGTGGGTTACTGCGGTTGAGGTTGTTTTCCAGCCAGACGAAGTAGAAGGAGGCACCGATCCAGGCGATGCCGACGATCATGTGAATCCAGCGAATACTCAGGTTCAGCCATTCGGTCAGATGTGCGTCCACGTTGATTACCTCTTTGCACGGTCGCCGTAGCGGCCGTCATTTCTTCTTATTGGAGTCGGCTTGAGCGCGTCGTGAGTGCGGCTGCACTCAAGTCGATTTCCGTTGGGGGTCGAGGAGGAGTTGCTGATCCTCCGTGAAGAAGTACTCGTCGCAGTTGTTGCCAGAACCGCTGCGATCGACCACCAGGAATTCATCCCGCTTTTCGATCGTCAGCACCGGGTGGTGCCAGACGCCGCGGTGGTAATTGACGCCCTGCCTGCCGTTGCTGCGAAAGGCGCGGACGTGACCCGGTACAGGTGCATCGCCAAGTGGCGCGACCACGACCAGAAAAGGGTTGCCGAGCAGCGGTATGAACGCCTGGCTGCCCTGCGGGTGTCGTTCGAGCATGCGGATGGCCAGCGGCATCTCCAGTGCGTCGGCGGCGAAGATGCTGATGATCGCCTGGTCTTCCGGCTGCGCGGTCTCGACCGTCGCCAGCTTGTGATAGCGGCGGGTGGAACCGTTATTGATCATGAAATAGTCGCTGCCTTCGGTTTCGATCACATCACCGAATGGGGCGAAGGCTTCCTTGGTCAACGGTTCGATCTTGAGTGTGCGCATGCGGTGCTCGTTGTCTTGATTGCTGAATCGAAGGCGGCTGCAAACCGCCGTTGAGGCTGCCAGATCCGTAGCCTGGGCTTCAGCCCACCACGGCTACCCCGGCTGGTCGCTTAGCGGGCCACCTTGCCAAACAGGCGCAGCCGACTGACGCCGCCGTCCGGGAAGATGTTCAGGCGCACATGGGTGATCGGCCCGAGCCTGGCGATCTGCTCGGCGAACTCGTGTTCGGCGTGCATCGAGAGCTTCTGGCTCGGCAGTAGCTCGCGCCAGAACAGGCTCTGCGTTTCGATCTGGCTGTCGGTGCCGCCTTTGACGTAAGCCGCCTGGATACTGCAGCTGTCCGGGTAGTTGCCCTTGAAATGCAGGGTGTCGACGACGATGCGCTCGATCTCGCCCGGGTGGCCGAGGGCGACGATCACCCAGTCGTTGCCCGGCGTGCGGCGGCGGGCGGTTTCCCAGCCGTCGCCCATGTTTTCGCCACGGTTCGGGTTGAGGATGTTGCTCATGCGGCCGAAGTGCTCGTCGGAGCAGGCCAGTGCGCGGCCGCCATTGAGTGCGGCGGCGAGGTCGATCTGCTGGTTGTCGCCGACGCTGCTCCAATCGCGGTACGGAATGCCGTGCACGCGCAGGCGGGCGACGCCGCCGTCCGGGTAGATGTTGAAGCGCAGATGGCTGACCGGCTGGTCGAAGGCGATCTCGTGGTAGTGGTGGCTGTTGCCCTTGAGCTCGACCGCCGGAAGGATTTCGCTCCAGACGGTGTCGTCGCTCGGCTCGCCGTCGGTGATGTAGCAGGTTTCCAGCGAGGCCGATGGCGGGTAGTTGCCGGTGAAGAAGCTGGTGTCGATATCCACGCCCTTGATCTGGCCCGGCACGCCCAGGCGAATCACCGCATGGTCGTAGCCTTCGAAACGCTTGCGGCGCGACTCCCAGCCGTCCATCCACTTGCCGTTGTCATCGAACACGCCTTCCTTCCACACCGCTGGTGTCGGCTGGAACAGGCGGTTGACGTCGGCGAACCAGTCGTCGGTGACGGAGATGGCGCGCGTGCCCAGGCGGGCATCAGCCAGGTTGACGTATTTTTCGAAGGGTGCGGCGTAAGCTTTCATGACTCGTCTGCCTTGGCTGAGAGAAGCGGTTTTATATCGAGACTGGCTTTGTTGCGGTCGTTACATTGCCTGCAGGCGGAACAGGGCGATCTTGTTGATCTCCGCCAGCGCCCGGGCGAACTCCCGCTCGGGGTCGTTGTGGATGCGCTCTTCGAACGCGGCAAGGATCTGGTGCCGGTTGCTGCCCTTGACCGCCATGATGAAGGGAAAGCCGAACTTGGCCTTGTAGGCATCGTTGAGTTCGGTGAAACGGGCGAACTCCTCGGCGGTGCATTCATGAATGCCGGCACCGGCCTGCTCCGAGGTGCTGGCGGCGGTCAGTTCACCGCGCACGGCAGCCTTGCCGGCCAGATCCGGGTGAGCGTTGACCAGTGCCAGCTGGGTGTCGTGATCGGCAGCGAGCATGGCCTGCGAGAGGCGGGTGTGCATCACCTCGACGTAGTCCAGCGTCTCGTCGGCGCCTGCGCCGTAGACCGTCTCGGCGACCCAGGGCGAGTGTTCGTAGACATCGGCGAAGGCGGCGACGAAAGCGTCGCGGTCCAGCGTCGAAGGTTTGATCGTCTTGAAAGGTGTCATGCATTGCGCTCCGCAGTGAGAGGGTGGGTGGCATGCCAGTGGCGCGCGATGTCTACGCGGCGAGCGCACCAGACCTTGTCGAAGCCCTTCACGTATTCGAGGAAACGGGCAAGCGAAGCCAGGCGCGCCGGGCGACCGAGCAGCCGGCAGTGCATACCGATGGACAGCATCTTCGGCGCGCCTTCGCAGCCTTCGGCGTAGAGCACGTCGAAGGCGTCCTTGAGGTAGGTGAAGAAATCGTCGCCGGTGTTGAAGCCCTGGACCTGGGTAAAGCGCATGTCGTTGGTGTCCAGCGTGTAAGGAATCACCAGATGCGGTTTTTCCGGGGTTGATTCCGGGTCCCAGTAGGGCAGGTCATCGTCGTAGGTGTCGGAGTCGTAGAGAAAGCCGCCCTCTTCGCGCACCAGACGCCGGGTGTTCGGGCCGGTGCGACCGGTATACCAGCCCAGCGGCCGTTCGCCGGTGAGCTCGGTGAGGATGCGGATGGCCTCCTGCATGTGCTCGCGTTCTTCGCTTTCATCCATGTGTTGGTAGTCGATCCAGCGATAGCCATGGCTGCAGATTTCGTGACCGGCACTGGCCATCGCCTGGATCAGCTCCGGATGGCGCTGGGCGGCCATGGCCACGGCGAAGATGGTCAGCGGAATGGCGTGCTGGTCGAACAGCTTGAGCAGGCGCCAGACACCGGCGCGGCTGCCGTACTCATAGAGCGATTCCATGCTCATGTGACGCACGCCCTGCAACGGTTGCGCTGCCACCATTTCGGAAAGGAAGGCTTCGGACTCCTTGTCACCGTGCAGCACACAACGCTCGCCGCCTTCCTCGTAATTGAGTACGAAAGACAATGCGATACGGGCATCGCCTGGCCAGTGCGGGTGCGGTGGGTTGCTGGCGTAACCGATCAGGTCGCGTGGGTAGTCGGCGGTCACTGAGGTGCTTCCTGTATGGCGGGTCGTCTTGGCTCGACCGGATGAATCGATTGTATACAAATTGATGTGTCGTTTGTAAATAGCAAATTACTTCAAGTATCAGCTGAACCGCCCGGAGGCATCGCTACGCGCGCAGCGTGGGTGCGAGTAGAGACCTGCAGAGTTCGGGCCAACTGCCATCAGATAAATTGTGTACAAAATAATCATCAAATTGTCTTGAGTGGCTTGGTCGGCATGGTTATGCTCGGGTCAGTTTCCTTTCAACGAAGCGGAGGTGCCCGTGGGCCGATTGACCACACACGTACTCGATGCCGCCCATGGTTGCCCGGGCAGCGGAATCAAGGTGTCGCTGTATCGCGTCGATGACCAGGCGTTAACCCTGGTTGCCAGCCGAGAAACCAATTCCGATGGCCGCTGCGACAGCCCGTTGCTGGAGGGCGATGACTATCTGTCCGGTGTCTATCAGCTGCATTTTCACGCTGGCGACTACTACCGTAGTCGCGGCGTAAAGCTGGGCGCGCCGGCGTTCCTCGACGAGGTGGTGCTGCGCTTCGGGATCGATGCCGGGCAGGATCACTACCACGTGCCGCTGCTGATTTCGCCGTACAGCTATTCGACCTATCGGGGTAGCTGAGGCGGTTCTTGTTCGTGCTGACTCTATGGAGTCCCTTTTGCCCGCCGTAATGGCGGGTTTTTTATGGGGTGAGTTTGCTAGCCCTGTGGTGTTCGGCGCAGGCTACAGGGGACGACGCGTTGCGCGGTGGCTCACATTCGCCAGTGCCGGCGAAACGCCCCACATCACGCCGCGAGCCGGTGCTACCAGCGCCGACCAAGTCAGCGGCTCAGCAAAGACGCCGCTCCCGCGCCCCCAAACAGCGCCGCACTGGTCCGGTTGAACCATACATGCCCCTTGCCGGTGCGCAGATAGCGCGCCGCTCCCTGCGCGCCAAGCCCATAGGCCAGCTTGCAGCACAGATCCAGCACTGCCCAGGTGACGACCATTACCAGCAGCTGCGGCAGCAACGGCTGCCCCGCGCTGAGAAACTGCGGCAGGAAGGCGGCGAAGAAGAGAATGTCCTTGGGATTGCTACCACCTAGAATGAACGCTCTGCCGAACAGCCGGCTGAAGCGCGGGGCGAGGGCAGGGCTTTCGATCTCGCGGGCAGCGGGCGCCTGGCGCGCCTCCTGCCAGCTCTGCCAGGCCAGATAGAACAGGTACAGCGCGCCGACCAGCTTGAGCGCACTGAACAGTCGCTCCGAGGCCATCAACAACGCGCCAAGGCCAAGAGCGGATGCGCTGAGCAGGGCGATGGAGGCGGTCACGCCGCCGACAAAGGCTGGCCAGGAACGGCGTAGTCCGTAGTTCAGGCTGTTGCTGATCATCAACAGCGACAGCGGTCCGGGGATCAGGATCACCACCAGCGCCGCTCCGGCGAACAACAGCCATATCTCAAGGGTCATGTGGGCCTCCTTGGCCTATGCAAAAGCCCCACTGCCAGGCAGTGGGGCTATCGGTGGAGTCGGACGCTATCCGGCGCGGTTCAGAGAAACGCGAACTTGGCGATGAAGATCACGCACAACACATACAGGCTGAGCGAAACCTTGTCACGCTGGCCGGTCAGCAGTTTGAGCGTCGCATAGGTCAGAAAGCCGAGCGCGATGCCGTTGGCGATGGAAAAGGTCAGCGGCATCATCACCACGGTGACGATGGCCGGGATGGTGTCGGTGTGGTCCTTCCAGTCGATGTTGGCCAGGCCGCTCATCATCAGCATCGCCACATAGATCAGCGCGCCGGCGGTGGCATACGCCGGAATCATGCCAGCCAGCGGGGCGAAGAACATGGCGATCAGGAACAGCACGCCGACGGTCACTGCGGTCAGCCCGGTGCGGCCGCCGGCGGCGACGCCCGAGGCGCTTTCCACGTAGCTGGTCACCGGCGGGCAGCCGACGAAGGCGCCAACCACGCTGGAACTGCTGTCGGCCTTCAGCGCGCGGGAGAGGTTCTCGATCTTGCCATCCTCGTTCACCAGGTTGGCGCGATGGGCGACGCCCATCAGGGTGCCGGCAGTGTCGAACATGTTCACGAAGAGGAAGGCGAGGATCACGCTGACCATCGCCAGGTTAAGCGCGCCGGCGATGTCCATGGCCAGCCAGGTCGGCGCCAGACTCGGTGGCATCGACACCAGTCCCTTGTACTCGACCAGGCCGAACGCCCAGCCAATGGCGGTGACCGCCAGCATGCTGACCAGGATCGCGCCGAATACGTTGCGGTGGCTGAGCACCGCGATCATCAGAAAGCACACCGCGGCAAGCAGGGCGGTCGGCTCGCCGAACGAACCCATGGTCAGCAGAGTGGCCGGGCTATCGACGACGATGCCGGCGGTCTTCAGGCCGATCAGCCCGAGGAACAGGCCGACCCCGGCGCCCATGGCGAAGCGCAGGCTCATGGGGATGCTGTTGAGCAACCATTCGCGGATGCGCGACAGGCTCATGATCATGAACAGCACGCCGGAGATGAACACGGCGCCGAGGGCTATCTGCCAGCTGTAGCCCATCTCGCCGACCACCGTATAAGTGAAGAAGGCGTTAAGGCCCATGCCGGGCGCCAGGCCCACCGGCCAGTTGGCGTACAGGCCCATCAACAGGCAGCCGAGCGCCGCGCCGATGCAGGTGGCGACGAACGCGGCGCCGTGATCGATGCCGGCGTCGGCCATGATGTTCGGGTTGACGAAGATGATGTAGGCCATGGTGACGAAGGTCGTCAGGCCGGCGAGCAGTTCGGTACGGATGCTGGTGCGGTGTTCGCTGAGCTTGAACAGGCGGTCCAGCCAAACGGGGGCGGTGCGCTGCAAGGGTGCAGCCTGGGGCTTGCGCTTGATGCTTTCCACTGGGCGTTCCTCATCGTTCTTGTTGTCGATCACCCGGAGCGCTAGAACTCCCGAGGGGCGGGTGATGGTGGGCCGTCTGTCTCGGTAGTTGACCGAAAGGTCAGAAAGGCTGTCTGGATTATGCTTTTGTATACAAGAATTGCAAACACTAAATCGAGCGGTGACCTGGGTGGATTGGCCTGGCGAATAGTTAACAGACGTAATCTGCCTATGGCAGTGACTTGGTGGCGTCATTTTTGTGCACAAGCGAAACGGACTTTTCGCGATTTATTTGCCCGACGAGCTGCCCGTCACGCCGTGAACCCAGTAAAGTTCGGCCTTGCCGACACCTCATTTGCGAGCCATCGATGAACGAACAATTGCAGCCCCTGAAGAAGCCGAACAAAACCGGCAAGATTCGCACCGGGACGCAGGACGATATCGTTTATGCCCACATCTTCGATGCCATTCTCGAGCAGCGCCTCGCTCCGGGAACCAAGCTCAGCGAAGAGGCGCTGGGGGAGATATTCGGCGTCAGCCGCACGATCATCCGTCGCGCGCTTTCGCGACTGGCCCATGAGGGCGTGGTATTGCTGCGACCCAATCGCGGCGCGGTGGTGGCCAGCCCGAGTGTCGAGGAGGCGCGGCAGATCTTCTTCGCCCGCCGCCTGGTGGAGCGCGCCATTACCGAACTGGCCGTGCAGCATGCCAGCGAAGCGCAACTGGCCGAGTTGCGCCAGATGGTGATCGACGAGCGCGACTGCTTCGCTCGCGGTGATCGCGGCGCCGGCATCCGCCTTTCCGGCGAGTTCCACCTCAAGCTTGCTGAAGCGGCGAAGAACGCGCCGCTGGTGAGCTTCCAGCGCAGCCTGGTTTCACAGACTTCGCTGATCATCGCGCAGTACGAAAGCGGCAGCCGTTCGCACTGTTCCTACGACGAGCACAACGAGCTGATCGACGCCATCGCCGCCCGCGACAGCGACAAGGCGGTGCGCCTGATGATGCACCACATGGACCACATCGACAGCAAGCTCAATCTCGAAGAAGACAGCGCCTCGGGCGACCTGCACGCAGTCTTCTCGCATCTGACGCTGGCAAAGAAGAAGCCTCGCACGGCTCGCTAGCGCTACCCCGCGCGCTGGCTCGTCCTGAGTCGGCGCCGTCAGTTATCACCTGCTGCGGTGACTGAGCCATTACCGGCTCGCCATCGCCGAGAAGCAGTCACTACCGTCCTCAACAACCAGGCATAGCCCTGATCGCGTGCGCTCCCGATCCGATCGGTACGTCATGCTGCTCAGAGCAATACCTCGAGTTGTTTCTGTAATTGTTATGTTATAACTATTACATGCTGCGTGCGGATATCGCCTTTTTGCTGTTTAGCGGAGGCGTGATCGGCGCGCTTGGTCTGGAAGGCTGAACACGAGGTAACCATGATCGAATGCCACAGCCTGCAATGGGGCGCGGGTAGGCACCCGCTTACGCCGCCATTGGATTTGCGGTTGGCTGCTGGCAGCCTGACAGCTGTCATTGGCAGCAACGGATCGGGCAAAAGCAGTCTGCTCAAGGTAATCGCCGGATTGAGTCGCCCCTTAGCGGGACGTATAGAGCTGGGCGTACCGCTGCTGGGCGGTGTTTCCTATCTGCCGCAGCAGCAACATGTGGACAGGCAGTTTCCAATCCGAGTCGCCGAACTGGTGAGCGCCGGTTTCTGGCGTAGCCGGCTCGGGCGCGACGAGCGTCGGGCAAGACTGCGCCAAGCGTTGGCGGACTGGGGCCTGCTCGATCTGCAAACCCAGGGGCTGCATGCGTTGTCCGGCGGAGAGCTGCAGCGCGCCCTGTTGGCGCGCTTGAGCTTGACCGATGCCCAGGTGTTGTTGCTCGACGAGCCCGAGGCGGCGCTGGACGATGTCGGCCTGCGTCTGCTCTGGCAACACATCGAGCGCTGGCGGCACGAGGGCAGGACACTGGTACTGGTCAGCCATAACCTTGCCGGGCTGAGTCATCACCACTGTGATGGGTTGTTGATCGCCCGCAGCGGTTGCGTCAAGGCACCGATCCGCCAGTTCATGGCCGAGCGGCAACGGCTTGGGCAGGTCGCGTGACACCGGATCTGCTCTGGGCGCCGTTCGGTGAGTTCGCCTTCATGCGCCGGGCACTGTTTGGTGGCGTTGCGCTGGCCTGCAGCGCGGGGCCGCTGGGCGTGTTTCTGATCCTGCGGCGGATGAGCCTGATCGGCGATGCGATCGCCCATGGCATCCTGCCCGGTGCCGCGCTGGCGTTCTGGCTGTTTGGCTTGAGCCTGCCGGCGTTGACCGCCGGCGGGCTGGTAGCTGGCCTTGGCATGGCCGGCGCCGCCGCCTGGGTCACACGGCGCACCGGGCTGCGCGAGGATGCCAGCCTGGCCGCGCTCTATCCGATTTCGCTGGCCAGCGGCGTACTGCTCCTTGGCCTGGCCGGGCGCAAGCTGGATCTGCTGCATCTTCTGTTCGGCTCGGCGTTGGCAGTCGATACCCCGACCCTGTACGGCATGCTTGGCACCGCCCTGTTCAGCCTGGTGGTGCTTGCGCTGAGCTATCGCGCCCTGACGCTGGACAGCCTCGATCCGCTGTTTCTGCGCAGCATCAGCCGCTTCGGCCCATTGGCACACGCGGCGTTTCTGACGTTGGTGGTGCTCAATCTGGTGATCGGCTTCCAGGCCATCGGCGCGTTGATGGTGGTGGGGCTGATGATGCTGCCCGCGGCGGCCGCGCGTTTCTGGAGCCGGCGGCTGTTGATCCTGTTACCGCTTGCCGCGCTGATCGGCGCGCTCTGCGTGTGGCTCGGGCTCGTTCTTTCCTTCTACGCCAGCTTGCCCAGCGGGCCGTGCATCGTGCTCCTGGCCGGCGTTTTCTATCTGTTCTCGCTGGTAGCAGGCCCGGTAAATGGCCTGTTGCGCTCGACTACTTTCCCCATCACTGTTTGAGGTATTCACATGCGTTACCTGCTTTTAGCGCTGGCCCTGTGGCTCCCGCTCTCACTTCAAGCCGCTGAAAAACTGCAGGTGGTGACGAGCTTCAGCATCCTCGCCGACCTGACCCGCGAAGTGGGCGGCGACCATATCGAACTCACCAACCTGGTCGGCGCCGATGCCGATGCGCATGTCTACGAGCCCAGCCCGGACGATGCCAAGGCGCTGCTGCGTGCCGCCCTGATCGTCGCCAATGGGCTGGGCTTTGAACCCTGGCTGGAGCGCGTGCTGGCCAGCAGCCAACCCGAGGGAAAACGCATCAATGCCAGCGCGGGCGTCGTTCCGCTGATGTTGGATGAAGATGGCGAGCGGGTGCCCGATCCGCATGCCTGGCAGAGCCTGACCAATGCCGAGATCTACGTGCGCAACATCGCCAAGGCCCTCGGCGAACTGGACCCCGTCAACCGGGATGTCTACAACGAGCGCCGCGACGCTTACCTGACCCGCCTGCACGCATTGCTGAAGAAGGCCGACGCGCAGATCGCCGGTTTGCCGGCCAGCCAGCGCAAGGTGGTGACCAGTCATGATGCATTCGGCTATCTGGGGCAGGCCTGGCAGCTCGAATTCATCGCGCCGCAAGGATTGTCCACCCACGACGAGCCTTCGGCGGCCGAAGTCGCGGCTCTGATCCGGCAGATTCGCAGCGAAGGGGGACGGGCGGTTTTCGTCGAGAACATTCGCGATCCGCGACTGATCCGGCAGATCGCCGACGAGGCCGGCGCAACGGTCGGCGGTACGCTGTATTCGGATGCGCTGGCCAGCGAAGGCCCGGCCAGCACCTACATCGGCATGTTCGAGCACAACCTCGACACCTTGATGGCCGCATTGAAGCCGTAGGGTGGATCACGCTTCATCGATCCACGCGTTCAGTGAGCTCCGTGCGAACCGGTGGTGGATGTGAAAAGCGACATCCACCCTACGGGCCGCGGTTTTGGCTCCGAGCCGTGGGGTGGATCACGCTTCCCCGATCCACGCGTTCAACAGGCATGCATCAACTACTGTTGATGATTACGTTCGCGATCGGCTGTTCAGCAAACCTTGCGATGCACTGAGGCCCCGGCGGCGTAGGTTTCCTTCACCGCGCGATCGTCGCCGAGGATCATCAGGGCGAAGAGCTTTTCCTGCAGGGTCGTCGCCTGGCTCAGGCGATAGTCGATCAGCGGCGTCGCCTTGTAGTCGAGTACGACGAAGTCGGCGTCCTTGCCCGGTTGCAGGTTGCCGATCCTGTCGTCCAGATAGAGCGCCCGTGCGCCGCCGAGGGTGGCGAGATAGAGTGCCTTGAACGCATCGAGCTTCTGGCCCTGCAGCTGCAGCACCTTGTACGCCTCGTTGAGGCTGGCGAGCTGCGAGAAGCTGGTGCCGCCGCCGACATCCGTGCCCAGGCCGACACGCACGCCAAAGCCTTCCACTTTGGCCAGATCGAACAGGCCGCTGCCGAGGAACAGGTTGGAGGTGGGGCAGAACGATACCGCCGAGCCGGTCTCGCCGAGGCGTTTGCACTCGTCGTCGCACAGGTGCACACCGTGGGCGAAGACCGAGCGCGGGCCGATCAGGCCGTGGTGGTCGTAAACGTCCAGGTACCCCGTGCGTTCGGGGAACAGCTCCTTCACCCACTCGACCTCCTGTTTGTTCTCGGAGATGTGGGTGTGCATGTACAGGTCGGGGAATTCGGCGAACAGCTTGCCCGCCAGGGTCAGCTGCTCCGGGGTGCTGGTCGGGGCGAAACGCGGGGTGACGGCGTAATGCAGGCGGCCCTTGCCGTGCCAGCGCTCGATCAGCTCGCGGCTGTCGGCGTAGCCGGACTCGGCGGTGTCGGTGAGGAACTCCGGGGCGTTGCGGTCCATCAGCACCTTGCCGGCGATCATCCGCAGATTGCGCTTCTCGCAGGCCTCGAAGAAGGCGTCCACCGACTGCTTGTGCACCGTGCCGAACACCAGCGCGGTGGTGGTGCCATTGCGCAGCAGCTCGCCGAGAAACAGCTCGGCCTGCTCGCGGGCATGAGCCATGTCGCTGAAACGGCTCTCGTTGGGGAAGGTGTAGGTTTCCAGCCAGTCGAGCAGCTGCGCGCCGTAGGAGCCGATGACGCCGACCTGCGGGTAGTGGATATGGGTATCGACGAAGCCAGGGGTAATCAGCGCATCCGGGTATTCGACCACTTCGGTGCCGGCCGCCAGGGTCGGCAGCAGCTCGGTGGCGTGGCCGATGCGCGCGACCTTGCCGTCCTCGACGACCAGCAGGCCGTCCTCGAAGTACTCATGGGATTGCTCGATGCCCACTTCGCGCGGGTCGGCGAGGCAGTGGAGCAGGGCGGCACGGTAGGCTTTGGTGCTGGGCATGGTGACTCTCGAAAATCGTTGTGTGAGGTGATGCGTTGACATGGGCAGGCCGCCGCCGAAGGCGTGCCTGCCACAAGGTCGGGTGGTCAGTTTGTCCGGGCGCGGCGCGAAGCGGGGACCAGCATCGGCAGCGGTTTTTCACCGTCGGCTGCTTTGTCACCGAAGCTCGCGTTGTAGGTGGCGATCACTTCGCCGGCGATGGACACGGCGATTTCCACCGGCAGCTTGCCCTTCACCTCGGCGATGCCCATCGGGCAGCGCATGCGTTGCACCGTTTCGGCCTGGAAGCCACGCTCCCGCAGGCGGTGTTCGAACCTGGCGCGCTTGCTCTTCGAGCCGATCAGCCCGTAGTAGGTGAAATCGTTGCGCGAAAGGATCGCGGCGGTCAGCTCCAGATCCAGCTGATGATTGTGGGTCATGACGATGAAGTAGCTGCCGGCGGGCATGTCAGCCACTTCCTCGACCACATCGTCGTTGACCACCTTTTCCACGCCGCGCGGAATCTCGGCGGGAAATTCGTTATCGCGCGAATCGATCCAGCGCACCTTGCACGGCAGGCTGGCCAGCAGCGGCACCAGCGCGCGCCCGACATGCCCGGCGCCGAACACGGCGATATGCGCCTGCGGCTGGCCCATGGGCTCGAACAGCAGCACCGTGGCGCCACCGCAGCACTGTCCGAGGCTGGCGCCGAGGGAGAAGCGCTCGAGGCGGGTGTCACGGCTGCGCTTTTCCAGCATTTCGCGGGCGATCTCTTGCGCCTTGTATTCCAGATGGCCACCGCCGATGGTGTCGTACAGGCGTTCGCGGCTGACCACCATCTTCGAGCCGGCATTGCGCGGCGTGGAGCCGCGCTCCTCGATGATGGTCACCAGCACGCAGGGTTCGCCTTGTTGTTGCAGGTCGGCGAGTGCGTCGATCCAGACCGTGTTGCTCATGGTTCTGTCCTTGGTATCGCCCGGTGGCGCGTGCAAAGCGCCGCCACCGGGACATTCGTGTTGCGCTAACGGTGGACAAGCAAAGCGTTGTCCACCCTACGTCAGGCCGGAGTCGTCTGCGTTGCCGCAGACTTGCTCGCTGCCTGCTTCAACTTGCGCATCTGCTCCACGCCCCAGAGCACGCGCTCGGGCGTCGCCGGTGCGTCGATCTGCGGTTGCGCCCGGTAGTCGGCCAGGCTCGCCACCGCATCCTTGATCGCGCACCAGACCGAGATGCCGAGCATGAACGGCGGCTCGCCAACGGCCTTGGAGTGGAACACGGTGTCCTCGGGGTTCTTGCGGTTCTCCACCAGCTTGACCCGCAGATCCAGCGGCATGTCCGCCACCGCCGGGATCTTGTAGCTGGCCGGGCCGTTGGTCATCAGCTTGCCCTTGTCGTTCCACACCAGCTCTTCCATGGTCAGCCAGCCCAGACCCTGGACGAAGCCACCCTCGACCTGGCCGATGTCGATGGCCGGGTTCAGCGAGGCGCCGACGTCATGCAGGATGTCGCTGCGCAGCATCTTGTATTCGCCGGTCAGGGTATCGACGATCACTTCCGAACAGGCCGCGCCATAGGCGAAGTAGTAGAACGGCCGCCCGCGCGCCTGGCTGCGGTCGTAGTAGATCTTCGGCGTGCGGTAGAAGCCGGTGGAGGACAGCGAGACCTGGCCGAAGTAGGCCTGCTGGATCAGCTCATCGAAGCTGATGTACTGGTCGCGCAGGCGCACCTGGCCGTTCTTGAACTCGATGTCTTCCTCGAAGATCTGCCACTTGCGCGCGGCGAACTCCACCAGCCGTTGCTTGATGGTCTGCGCCGCGTTTTGCGCCGCCTTGCCGTTGAGGTCGGCACCGCTGGAGGCTGCCGTCGGCGAGGTGTTGGGCACCTTGTCGGTGTTGGTGGCGGTGATCTGGATGCGCTCGATATCCACTTGGAACACCTCGGCCACCACCTGCGCGACCTTGGTATTGAGGCCTTGGCCCATCTCGGTGCCACCGTGGTTCAGGTGGATGCTGCCGTCGGTGTAGACGTGCACCAGTGCGCCGGCCTGGTTGAGGAAGCTCGCGGTGAAGCTGATACCGAACTTCACCGGCGTGAGCGCCAAGCCCTTCTTCAGGATCGGGTTCGCGGCATTGAACGCGCGGATTTCCTCGCGGCGGCGTGCGTACTCGCTACTAGCCTCAAGCTCGGCGGTCATCTCCTCGAGCATGTTGTGCTCGACGGTCTGGTAGTAGTGGGTGACGTTGCGCTCGGTCTTGCCGTAGTAGTTGCGCTTGCGCACGTCGAGCGGGTCCTTGCCCAGCTCGCGCGCCACGGCGTCCATGATCTCCTCGATGGCGACCATGCCCTGCGGGCCGCCGAAGCCGCGGTAGGCGGTGTTCGACGCCAGGTTGGTCTTGCAGCGATGGCCGTTGATGGTGGCGTCGCCCAAGTAGTAGGCGTTGTCGGAGTGGAACATGGCGCGGTCGACGATGGAGCCGGAGAGGTCCGGCGAGTAGCCGCAGTTACCGGCGAGATCGATCTCGATACCGTGCAGCAGGCCGTCATCGTCGAAGCCTACGTCGTATTCGACGTAGAACGGGTGGCGCTTGCCGGTCATGGTCATGTCTTCCATGCGCGGCAGGCGCATCTTGGTCGGCCGACCGGTGAGGTGCGCGATCACCGCGCACAGGCACGCAGGTCCCGCGGCCTGGGTTTCCTTGCCGCCGAAGCCGCCGCCCATGCGACGCATGTCGATGACGATCTTGTTCATCGGCACGCCGAGCACTTCGGCGACCAGCTTCTGCACCTCGGTGGGGTTCTGCGTCGAGGTGTAGACGATCATGCCGCCGTCTTCGGTGGGCATGACCGAGGACACCTGGGTTTCCAGATAGAAATGCTCCTGCCCACCGATGTGCAGCGAGCCCTGCAGCCGACGCGGCGCGCTGGCCAAGGCCGTCGCCGAGTCGCCGCGCTGGTGGGTGTGGCTGTCGAGCACGAAGTGTTTCTTGTGCAGCGCATCGACCACATCGAGCACCGGCTCCAGGTCTTCGTATTCGATGATCGCGGCCATTGCCGCCTTGCGCGCGGTTTCCAGACTGTCGGCAGCGACGGCGATAACCGGCTGGCCGATGTACTCGACCTTGCCGTCGGCCAGCAGTGGATCTCCGGGCAATACGGCGCCGATATCCAACTGGCCCGGCACGTCCTTCGACGTGATGGCGATGGCCACGCCCGGAATCTGGTAGCAGGGTGCGGTGTCGATGCGCACGATGCGGGCATGGGCACGCTCGCTCATGCGCGCATAGATATGCAGCTGGTTGGGGAATTCCAGGCGGTCGTCGACGTATACCGCCTCGCCGGAGACGTGCTTGGGCGCGCTGTCGTGCTTGACGCTGCGACCTACGCCGGTGACCAGGTCCTGGGTAAACAGCGCCGCGATTTCTTCCTGAGTGCGGGTGGTTACGTGGTTAGACATAAGCGGTCACCCTCGTCTCGGTCTTCGGAGCATGTTGTTCGAGGAAGCATTTGCGCAGCAGGTTCTGTGCGACCAGCAAGCGGTATTCGCGGCTGGCGCGGAAGTCGGTCAGCGGCGTGAAGTCCTCGGCCAGTGCCTCACAGGCCGCCTCCACGGTTTGCTGGTTCCACGGCGCGCCATTCAGGGTCGCCTCGCAGGCCGCTGCACGTTTGGGGATCGCCGCCATGCCGCCAAAGGCAACGCGGGCATCGGCAACCACACCGTCGGTGATCTGCAGGTCGAAGGCGGCGCAGACGGCGGAGATATCGTCGTCCAGGCGCTTGGAAACCTTGTAGGCGCGGAACAGGCGATCCGATGTGGCGCGCGGCACGATGATCTTCTCGATGAACTCGCCAGGCTGACGTGCGGTGACCTTGTAGTCGATGAAGTAATCCTCGAGCGGCAGGGCGCGGCTGCTGGCGCCGTGGCGCAGGACGACTTCGGCGCCCAGGGCGATCAGCAGCGGCGGCGAGTCGCCGATCGGCGAGGCGTTGCCGATGTTGCCGCCCAGCGTGCCCTGGTTGCGGATCTGCAGCGAGGCGAAGCGCTGCAGCAGCTCGCCGAAATCCGGGTACTCGGCGGCCAGCGCGGCATAGCAGTCGGTCAGCGGCGCGGCCGCGCCGATCTCGATGCTGCTGTCCGTTATCTCGACCTTTTTCATCTCGGCGATATGGCCGACGTAGATCATTACCGGCAGTTCGCGGTGGAACTGGGTGACGTCCAGGGCCAGGTCAGTGCCGCCGGCCAGCAGGCGGGCGTCCGGGTTGGCGCTGTAGATGTCGGCCAGATCGTCCACCGTCAGCGGGGAGAGGCAGCGCTTGTCGCCGCTGTTCAGCTCGGCGGTCTCACGCGGCTCGATGGCTTTCAGCTGGGCAATGGTTTCCGCTTCGCGGGCGTCGAACTGGTCCGGCTGCTTACCGCAGCAGGCCTGTTCGGCGGCTTCAAGAATGGGGCGGTAGCCGGTGCAGCGGCAGAGGTTCCCGGCCAGCGCTTCGTGAGTCTGGTGCGGATCGTATTCGTTCACCGCGCCGGCGTTCTTCTGTAGGGCAAACAGGCTCATGACGAAGCCGGGGGTGCAGAAGCCGCATTGCGAGCCGTGGCAGTCGACCATGGCCTGCTGGACGCTGTGCAGCCGGCCCTGGTCCTTGAGGTCTTCGACGCTGATCAGCTGCTTGCCATGCAGCGCGGAAACGAAGGTCAGGCAGGAGTTGAGGGTGCGATAGCGCAGGCGGTCATCCACCAGCTCGCCGACCACCACGGTGCAGGCACCACAATCACCGGAGGCGCAGCCCTCCTTGGTTCCGGTCTTGCCACGATGCTCGCGCAGGTACTGCAGCACCGTGGTGTTGGGATCGAGCGCGCGCTCGCTGCGCAATTCTCGATTGAGGAGAAACTGGATCAAGGCGATGCCTCCGCTGTTGTTGTTCTGACGCGCAAACTATCGCTATCTGACTTTTCGGTCAACTAATTCCTGACTCAAAAGTCAATGCGGCAGGTGCGCGCAGTTCGGGCGAGATGTATCGATGCGCTCGCCCAGGTTTTCATACTGCAATTAAAGCCCGCTCAGACGGGTTCGGCCTCACCCTGCCGTCGGTAGGCGTAGGTCTCGGCGAAGCGCGAGAGCATGTAGCGGCTGCACGTCGTGCTCGGGTATTTCGGTGGGTTTTCGTCGCTGTAGCAGCCAGGCAGGCAGCTGATTTCGGTGTCCGGGTGCGGCTCGGCGAAGAACGGCATCGAGTAACGATCCACGCCCAGCGGGCTGATCACGCGATGCGGCGTCGACTTGTAACGGTCGTTGCTCCAGCGCGCCATCATGTCGCCGATGTTGACCACATAGGTGCCTTCGATGGGTGGCGCATCGATCCATTCGCCCGTGACGTTCTGCACCTGCAGGCCGCCGGCCTGATCTTGATAGAGCAGGGTGACGCAGCCGTAGTCGGTGTGCGCGCCGGCACCCTGTTGTTCGGCGCTGGTGGCCGTCTGCCGGGGCGGGTAGTGGATCATGCGAAACACACTGATGGGCTCGACGAAACGCTTGTCGAAGAAGTCGCGCTCGATGCCAAGGGCGAGCGCGATGGCACGCAGCAGTGTGCAGGCGAGATCCTGCATGTCGCGGTAGTGGCCTTCCATCAGCTCGGTCCAGCCTTCGAGCTGTAGCGGATGACGGTTGGGCCCGCGCAGCGGTTTGCCGGCCAGTACCTCGGGATGATCGGCAGGCATATGGAAACCCATGTCGAAGGTTTCCTTGAGGTCGCACGGCTGGCTCGGGTCGAGCTGCTCGGTGGCGACGGCACCATAGCCGCGGTGGTGCTGGCTCCTGGTGATGTCGATCTCGAGCTTCTGCTCGGCCGGCAGCGCGAAGAAGCGGCGGGCATGCTCGCTCAGCGTGGCGATGCGCTCGGCGCTGATCGGATAACCCTTGATGTAGAAGAAGCCCCACTCGCGGCAGGCGCGGTCGATTGCCTCGGCGACGGCCAGATGGCCGGCCTCGTCGGCGTTATAGAGCGGGGAAATATCGATGATGGGCAGTGAATTCATGGCTGACTCCGGTACGGCGCCGCCGGTCTTCTCGTACCGGCGGCTTTCGAGGGCAATGCCCCCTGCGTGCGGTTCGCCAAGTGGCGGGACGGCACGCAGATTCCGCAGTGCGCCGGCCGGACCGGCGCGGGTAACGCTTACTTCGGCATTTCAGCCTTGACGCCTTCGACGTAGTAATTCATCGAAGCGAGGTCCTTGATGCTGGCGGTCTCGCCCTCGGCGATGCGCACTTCGCCAGCCTGGTCCTTGATCGGGCCGGTGAACGGGTGGAAATCACCGCTCTTGATGCTGGCGATGATCGCTTCGGCTTCGGTCTTCACATCGGCCGGCACCAGATCGCTGATCGGCAGGCTGATGCTGTCCTGGGCCAGACCACCCCAGAAGTCTTCGGATTTCCAGGTGCCGGCCATGACCGCTTCGGCGGACTTGGTGTAGTGCGGGCCCCAGTCGTTGACGATGGAGGTCAGCACGGCCTTGGGCCCGAAGTGCTGCATGTCCGAGGCGTAACCGACGGAGTAGACGCCACGACGCTCGGCGGCCTGGATCGGCGCCGGGCTGTCGGTGTGCTGGAAGATCACGTCGACGCCCTGGTCGATCAGCGCGTTGGCGGCATCGGCTTCCTTGCCCGGATCGAACCAGGTGTTGACCCACACCACCTTGATCTCGGTGCCGGGGTTGTACTTGTCCAGAGCCAGCTGGATCGAGTTGATGTCGCGGATCACTTCCGGAATCGGGAAGGAGGCGATGTAGCCGATCTTCTTGGTTTTGGTCATCTTCGCCGCGAGGAAACCACCGACGTAGCGGCCTTCATAGGAACGGGTCAGGTAGGTGCCGACGTTCTTCGCCTGCTTGTAACCGGTGGCGTGCTCGAAGGTGACCTTGGGAAACTGCTTGGCGACTTTCAGCGTGGGGTTCATGTAGCCGAAGGAGGTGGTGAAGATCAGGTCGTAGTCGCTCTTGGCCATGTTGCGGATGACCCGCTCGGCATCGGCGCCTTCCGGCACGTTCTCGACGAAGCTGGTCTTCACCTTGTCGCCCAGTTTTTCTTCCATGTACTTGCGGCCCTGCTCATGCTGGTAGGTCCAGCCGTGGTCGCCGATCGGGCCGATGTAGACGAAGCCGACCTTCAACGGATCGGCGGCCGACGCCGCGGCGGTCGTCAGTGCGGCGCTGAAGCCGATCGCTGCGGCAAGTGCACGCAGCAGGGTTTTCCGAGTGTTGTTCTGCATGGCGGGTGACGCTCCTGTTTGTCTAGCTACAGAGCCTGTGTTGGCTGATAGCTGGTTAGCAAAAAGCTGACCAACTGGACAGATACCTTGGTTGTACCGGATTGCGGCCGCTTCGACTCGACTGGGGGGCCAGTCGAGGCTTGCGCTGGTGCGCCAGTAATCCACGGCGCCCAGCTTTGGTGCAAGCTTGGATCATTACCAGTCAGCCGTTTACCAGCTGCCGGGCTGCCTGCTGGTGATCGGCGATCAGTCCCTGCACGTCGAGGCCTTCGACCTGGCCGTCGATGACGCGCCACTTGCCGCCGACCATCACCCGGTCGGCACGGTCGGCGGCGCACAGCAGCAGCGCGGCGACAGGGTCGTGGCTGCCGGAGAAGCGCAGTTCGTCGAGCTTGAACAGGGCGAGGTCGGCCTGCTTGCCGACCGCCAGTTCGCCGATGTCGCTGCGCCCGAGCAGGCGTGCGGAGCCGCGGGTGGCCCAGCCGAGCACCTTCTGCGGGGTGATCTTCTCGGCGCCGTAGCGCAGGCGCTGGATGAACAGCGCCTGGCGCGCCTCGAGCATCATGTTGGAAGCATCGTTGGAGGCCGAACCGTCGACGCCCAGGCCGATGATGGCGCCCTTCTCCTCGAGTTCCAGGGTATGACAGATGCCCGAGGCCAGGCGCATGTTGGAACTCGGGCAATGGCAGATGCCGACGCCAGCCGCGCCCAGGCGATGAATCTCCACCTGGTTGAAGTGAATGCCATGAGCCAGCCAGGTCCGCGGGCCGAGCCAGCCGACACTCTGCAGGTAGTCCACGGTGCGCATGCCGAAGCGCTGCGCGCAGAACTCCTGTTCGTCCAGTGTCTCGGCCAGATGCGTATGCAGGCGTACGTCGCGCGCTTCGGCCAGCTCTGCGCAGGTACGCATGATGTCGGTGGTGACCGAGAACGGCGAGCAGGGCGCCAGGGCGATCTGGATCTGCGCGCCGTCGCCGCGCTGGTGGTAGCGATCGATCAGCCGCTCGCTGTCGGCAAGAATCGTCTCGGCGTCCTGCACCACGCTCTTGCAGGGCAGACCGCCGTTCTCCTTGGACAGGTTCATCGACCCGCGGGTGAGCATGGCGCGCATGCCCAGTTCGCGGACGGCCTCGACCTGAATGTCGATGGCATCCTCGAGCCCGCCCGGAAACAGGTAGTGGTGATCCGCTGCCGTGGTGCAGCCGGACAGCAGCAATTCGGCCAGCGCCACCTTGCTCGCCAGCTGCAATGCCTCTGGCGTGAGTCGCGCCCAGACCGGGTAGAGGGTCAGCAGCCAGTTGAACAGTGGCTCGTTGACCACCGGCCCCCAGGCGCGGGTGAGGGTCTGGTAGAAGTGGTGATGGGTGTTGACCAGCCCCGGCAGCACCACGTGCTCGCGGGCGTCGAAGGTCTCGTCCACCGGCAGCGCGGGCGAGGCCCCGGTGGCGAGCATTTCGACAATGACGCCGTTCTCGACCACCAGTCCGCCGGGGGCCTGATGGTCGTTTGCGGTGAACAGAGCGAGGGGATTCTTGATCCAGATACGGTCAGCGGGCATGGCCGGCTTTCTCCTGAAGGGTTGAGTTCAGAGTAGCCAGCTCAGTTATGCCCTGTCTGCTGATCCAGGGGGGCGGAGGGGCTGCCTCTGCCGCGGGCCAAAAGATAAGGGATGTCACAGGGGCTGCCAAGGCCTGGCTAGTGGCAACAGTCTTGAATCCGGCACCGAATTCAGCCTGTCGCAGACAAAGCCCTGGTCAGTCTCCACCAGTGGCAGCAGTTGCTCGGCCAGGCGCAGCGGTGCGACCGCGTTGGTGTAGAACAGCTGGCCGACTTCCGCTTGCGTGGCTTGTGTGGCCGGTTTGTTCTGCGGGCCTGCGACGCCTGCGTTGACGAACAGCACATCCAGCCTCGTACCCGCCAGGCGTCCGGCGAGCTGATCGACACTGGCCGCATCGTCCATATCCAGCGTTTCGACGCGCAGCTGCGGTATCTGGCGCAGCGTGTCGGCGTGCTGCGGATCGCGTACCGTGGCGATCACCTGCCAGCCTGCGCTGGAAAACTGCTTCGCCAGGCCAAGGCCCAGGCCGCGGGAAGCGCCGACGATGAGTACGGTTTTTTGCATGGTGCGTCCTCGGTAGTCATGACTGGCCGGCAAGAATAGCGCGACAGTGACGTCTGCGGGATGCTCGCGCGGCCTGCGGCATTCGACCGCTGCCTGAGTGTTGCAAGCCGTTTCCCGGCGATGGCATCGAAGGCTCTATTTCGGCTCTTATGAACTAACTTTGGCGGTGCGCTCGACCGCGTCGAATCAATGAGCAGGGGGATCCATGCCCGAACAGCAAACCCGATCGAACCGTTGGCATGCATGCCAGACCGATGAGGCGTTGCGAGCGCTGGATTCTTCGAGTGCCGGCCTCACTCATGAGCAGGCCCAGCAGCGGCTGCTCCAGTACGGCGCCAATCGGCTCGACGAAGCCAAGCCGGCGAGCATCTGGCAGCGTCTGCTGCGCCATGTAAACAACGTGCTGCTTTACGTGCTGATCGCCGCTGCGCTGGTCACCGCGCTGATGGGCCACTGGGTCGATACCTTCGTGATCCTGGTGGTGGTAGTGCTCAATGTGGTCATCGGCTTCGTCCAGGAAGGCAAGGCAGAAAAGGCATTGCAGGCCATCCGCCATCTGCTGGCGCCCCACGCGGTGGTGCTGCGCGATGGTCGCCAGCAGGATATCGATGCGGCCGATCTGGTGCCTGGCGATGTCGTGCTGCTGGCTTCGGGCGACAGCCTGCCGGCCGATGTGCGTTTGCTGCAGGCGCGCAATCTGCGGGTCGACGAGGCGGCGCTGACCGGTGAGTCGGTCCCCGTCGACAAGCAGGTCGATGCCGTGGCCGCTGATGCTTCGATTGGTGATCGCCTCTGCATGGGCTATGCCGGCACGCTGGTGACCCAGGGCCAGGCTCGCGCCGTAGTGGTCGCCACCGGGGCGGCCACCGAGATCGGCCGGATCGGTCGCATGCTGGAATCGGTAGAGCAGGGCACCACGCCGCTGCTGCGCAAGATGGAAGAGTTCGGTCGCATTCTGACCATGGTCATTCTGGCTACCGGTGCGCTGCTGTTTCTCTTTGGCACGTTGGTGCGCGGCATGGGCGCCGGCGAAATGTTCATGGCCGCGGTGGGACTGTCGGTGGCGGCTATTCCGGAGGGGCTGCCGGCGATCATGACCATCACCCTGGCTATCGGCGTACAGCGCATGGCCACCCGCAACGCGGTGATTCGCCGTCTGCCGGCGGTGGAGACCCTCGGTTCGGTGACGGTGATCTGCTCGGACAAGACCGGCACGCTGACCCGCAATGAGATGACCGTGCAGCAGGTGATTTGCGCCGGCCAGTCAGTGGAAGTCGAAGGTGCCGGTTACGCGCCGCAGGGTGCATTGCTGTTCGAAGGCTCAACAGTCGAGCCGGCCTTGCTGCAGAAGCGCTCGCCGGCCGCCCGCGCTCTGGTCGAAGCCGCCGCGCTGTGCAACGACGCCAGCCTGCACGAGAAGGACCAGGCCTGGATGCTGGCCGGCGACCCCACCGAAGGCGCGTTGCTGACCCTGGCGATGAAGGCCGGGTTGTCGCCGACGGTGCTGCAGGTCGATCGGCCGCGGCTGGATGTGATCCCTTTCGAGTCCGAGCATCGCTTCATGGCAACGTTGCATGACTGCGAAGGCGCGCGCGAAGTGCTGCTCAAGGGCGCGCCGGAGCGAGTGCTGGCGATGTGTTCCTACCAGCTCGAAGCCGATGGCGATGAGCGCCCACTGAACGAAGCGCATTGGCACGAGCAGATCGAGGCGCAGGCGCGTGCCGGGCGGCGCGTGCTGGCGCTGGCCCGGCGCAGGCTGGCCGCCGACAAGGAGGATCTCGACCATGCCGATGTCGCCAGTGGCCTTACGCTGCTCGGCCTGGTGGGCATCATCGACCCGCCGCGTGACGAGGCGATAACCGCAGTCGCGCAGTGCCGCGCGGCCGGCATTCGCGTGGTGATGATCACTGGCGACCACGGCGTCACTGCCAGTGCCATTGCCAGACAGCTGGGCATGGGCGATGACATCAAGGCGATCACCGGGCCGGAGCTGGAGCTGATGGATGAAGCGGCCATGCGCCAGGCCGTTGCCGAGGCCCGCGTGTTCGCCCGCGCCAGCCCGGAACACAAGCTGCGTCTGGTGCGCGCGCTGCAGGCCAACGGCGAGGTGGTCGCCATGACCGGTGACGGCGTCAACGATGCGCCGGCGCTGAAGCAGGCGGACGTCGGCGTGGCCATGGGCATGAAAGGCACCGAGGCAGCCAAACAGGCTGGCGCGATCGTGCTGGCGGACGACAATTTCGCCTCCATCGCCCATGCGGTGGAAGAAGGGCGGACGGTCTACGACAACCTGCGCAAGACCGTGACCTTCCTGCTGCCGATCAACGGGGGTGAATCGCTGTCGCTGTTGCTTGCCGTGCTGCTCGGCATCGCCTTGCCGATCACCCCGGTGCAGGTGCTCTGGGTCAACATGGTCAGCTCGGTGGCACTGGCGCTGGTGCTGGCCTTCGAGCCGACCGAGGCGGATGTGATGCAGCGTCCGCCGCGGCGGCCGGACGAACCGATGCTCTCGCGCTTCGTCATCTGGCGGATCTTCTTCGTCTCGGCGCTGTTTCTTGCCGGCATCTTCGGTATGTATCAGTGGATGCTGTCCCAGGGCGCGACGGTCGAGGCGGCGCGCACGGTAGCGGTGAATACACTGGTGTGCATGGAGGTGTTCTATCTGTTCAGCGTGCGCTATCTGAAGGCACCGTCCTTCACCGTGCAAGGCGTGAAGGGCACGCCACGGGTGCTGGTGGCGGTGTTCGGCGTGTTCGCGCTGCAGCTGCTGTTCACCTACGCGCCATTCATGCAGTCGCTGTTCGCCTCCGAGGCGCTGTCACTGACTACCGGCGTACTGGTGGTGCTCGCCGGGGTGGCGGTGCTGCTGATTCTGGAAATTGAGAAGGCGTTGCTGCGTCGCGTCGGGGCTGGGCCGTGAGGCGGTCGGGCCGCCTGGCAGTCAGAGCGGCGGCAGTTCTTCCATCAGGTCGGTGGCATAGATGCCAGGGATGTGCAGGTCGCTCTTGGCGAGCTGCTGGCCTTCCATCTGCGGCTGGGTCACCCAGGTAAGGATGTCGTAATAGCGGCGGATGTTGGCCACGAAGTGCACGGGCTCGCCGCCGCGGGCGTAACCATAACGGGTTTTGCTGTACCACTGCTTCTGCGACAGACGCGGCAGCATCTGTTTCACGTCCAGCCACTTGTTGGGGTCGAGCCCTTCGGCTTCGGCCAGCTTGCGCGCATCTTCCAGATGACCACCACCGACGTTGTAGGCGGCGAGGGCGAACCAGGTGCGATCCGGCTCCTCGATGCTCTCCGGCAGGCCCGTATGAATCTTGACCAGGTACTTGCCGCCGCCCTGGATGCTCTGCACCGGGTCGAGGCGGTTGGTCACGCCCATGGCGTTAGCGGTGCGCAGGGTCAGCATCATCAGGCCGCGCACGCCGGTCTTGGAGGTGGCCTCCGGTTGCCAGTGGGATTCCTGATAGCCGATCGCGGCGAGCAGACGCCAGTCGATGCCGTGTTGCTTGGCCGTTTCGCGGAAGGCCTTTTCGTAGCGCGGCAGTCGTTGCTGCAGGTGTTTGGCGAAGGCGTAGGCGCCGACGTAACCGAGCACGTCGACATGGCCGTAGTAGCGCTCGCGCAGGCGCTGCAGTGTGCCGTTCTGCTGCGCCTGTTCGAGGAAGGCGTCGGCCGCCTTGAGCAGGCTGTCGTCCTCGCCCTTGGCGACGATCCAGGCCAGGCTGTTCTGCTCGCCCACATCGAAACCGGCGCGGATGTTGGTGAAGTACACCTGGTTCATGGACATCTCGTTCGATTCGACCAGGGTCAGGTCGATCTGCCCCTCATCGACCATGCGCAACAGGTCGACCACTTCCACCGCATCGGATTCCTCGTAGCGCAGCTCCGGGTACTCGGCCTGCAGCGAGGCGAGTTTTTCCGCCTGGCTGCTGCCCTTGAGCACCAGGATGCGCTTGCCGATCAGGTCCTGCGGATTAGTCGGCCGGCGCTGGCCGCTGCGGTAGACCACCTGAGTGGTGACGTCGAGATAGGAACGGGTAAAACGGGCGAGCTCCATCCGCCCTTCGCTGGCGACCAGACCCGCAGCAGCGAGAGCCGGACCGCCGGGGCGGTTCAGGCGGCTGAAGATTTCTTCGATGTTGTCGGCAGTTTCAATCTGCAGTTCGACGCCGAGATTGCTGGCGAAACGCTTGACCAGCTCGTACTCGAAGCCGGCCTCGCCGTTGCGATCCTGGAAATAGGTAGAAGGGCTGTTGCGGGTGATCACGCGCAGTACGCCTTCCTCCTGTATACGCTCCAGCTCGCTGGGCTTCTCGGCGCAGCTGCTGAGCATCAGGAAGAGTCCGGTCGCCAACAGCCAGATGGCGCAGCGCTTGCGGAACACGGTTTGGGCAAACATCGGCGCAGTATACGCAAAGGCGAACCGCCACCATATCTGGACAGCAAACCGGCTCTCTGCTAAGCGAGCAGCGTTGGCGATGTACGGTAGAGCTGTTGGCGACTGGCTGTGGCGCGGGAGTTGGGCATAATGCCGACCCGATCTGCCGCTGTATCGAGGCTTTCCTTTCCATGACCGAGGTGATGCCCAAACCCTGGTTCGTCTATCTGGTCCGCGCCGCCAATGGTGCGCTGTACTGCGGCATCAGCGACGACGCGCAACGGCGCTTTGCCGAGCATCAGCGAGGGCGCGGCGCGCGCTTCTTCCATTCCAGTCCGGCACAGGCGCTGGTCTACGTCGAGGCTTGCGCCAGCAAGGGCGATGCGCTGCGGCGGGAGATCGCCATCAAGCGATTGGACAAGCGTGCCAAGGAGCGCCTGGTGGCCCTCGCCGCTCCGCTTGCGTGAATGATGCGTTAATCAGCCGGTAGGCTCGCTTGGGCAGAGCGTCTAAGCTGACGGTCCCGTTCTCACCTAACACCCGGCGGAGCCTGCCATGCACGAGCTGATCCTGCACCACTATCCCACCTCGCCCTTTGCCGAAAAGGCGCGTCTGATGCTGGGTTTCAAGCAGTTGTCCTGGCGCTCGGTGATGATCCCTCCGGTCATGCCCAAGCCCGATCTCACCGCGCTGACCGGGGGCTATCGGCGCACACCGGTACTGCAGGTCGGTGCCGATATCTATTGCGATACCGCGTTGATTGCCCGTCGCCTCGAAGCCGAGAAGGCTACGCCGGCGCTGTTTCCCGAAGGGCAGGAATTTGCCGCCGCGACGCTGGCCAAGTGGGCCGACTCGGTGTTGTTCCTGAATGCGGTGAGCCTGGTGTTCCAGCCGGAATCCATGGCGGTGCGCTTTGCCCAGGTGCCGAAGGAGTTCGTTCAGACCTTCAGCAAGGACCGCGCGCAGCTGTTCGCCAATGGCTCGGTCAGTCGCGTTCCGCTGGAGCAGGCGAAGAACGACTGGCCGACCTTTATGGGGCGCCTGCAGCAGCAGCTGGCGCGCGAGGAGGGCGAGTTCCTGCTCGGTGCGGCGCCATCGATCGCCGACTTCGCCGTCGCGCATTGCCTCTGGTTCCTGCGTGCCACGCCCGTTACGGCGCCGCTGGTGGATGCCTATCCGGAGGTCAGTGCCTGGCTCGCCAAGGTCCTCGGCGTCGGGCATGGCTCGAGCAGTGAGCTGTCCGCTGAAGACGCCCTGCGCATGGCTCTGGAGGCTGAGCCGGCCGCGCTGCCGGATGATGCTTTTGCCGAGCCAAACGGTTTCCACGAAGGCCAGCAGGTCGCGATCGCCGCAGTGGATTACGGCGCCGATCCGGTCGAGGGCGAGCTGGTATTTGCCGGTCTCGAGGAGCTGATCCTGCGCCGTAGCGATGATCGAGTTGGGGTCGCGCATGTGCACTTCCCGCGCGTGGGCTACCGGATCGATGCGCGCTGAAAGCTAGTGCGGCGGGGCTGACCCGCGGCGTAGCCGCGGCAGTTCCGCAGCGAGGTCGCGGAAGTAGGCGATGCGCTCGTAGCACAGGGTGAGCTCGCCGCTGATGCGGTTGAACCAGGCATCCGGAGCGCCGCAGGTGCTCATGCGCAAGGTCAGGTCGCGGGGTAGCTCGAAGGCCTCGCTGGCCTTGGCCGCGACCGCCTCCAGTTCGCCGCTGGCGCGAATCTTTTCCAGCAATTCGGTACCGCCCGGCAGATGCCCGGGTGGCGTGTCGTAGATCACCCGAATGCGGTGCCGTGCCGGTCGCTCGTTGCTGCGGCCGAAATGCTCACGAAACCACTGCACCGCGTGGGCCGCCTGTGCGTATTCCTCGGGGCAGTACAGCGCGCGCTCCACCGGCAACCCGCTGACCTCCAGTACCCAGTCGAGCCGATCCGGATCGCTGCCATAGGCTAGGCAGGCGATGTTGTAGAAGCGCTGGGCATCCAGTGCGTGACTGTCCCAGACTGGAATTTCGGTGCCGCTGCGTTCGGCGCTCTGCCATTCCAGACGCCAGTAATCGGCGACGTCCATCAGCTTGGCGTAGAAGTCGTCGCGGTGCTGTTCCTGCTGCAACAGGAACAGGCCCATGAAACCCAGCTGGTCGGCAGCGTCTTCCTCACGGCCAAGCACCGGCAGCTGCAGTTCGCTGATCAGCAGGTGCCCCATCTCGTGCATCAGGGTGAATTCGGAATTGGCGACCGTGAAGCGGACCTCGTCCACCGACAGCTCCGCTGCCGGGTCGCCTTGCTGCGCCTGCGCCAGCAACGGCAGAAGTAGCAGCGGCAGCAGCGCGAGGCACTTCATGGCGTGCTGTCCAGATCGGCATGGGTGAATGGCGCCGGGCGTGTCGGCCAGGTGAGCGCCATGCGCTCGAATTCGCGGGCGAGCAGGCTGGCCACGAGCAGGTCGCGCAGCCAGCGGTGATCGGCCGGTATGACGTACCAGGGTGTTTCGAGGCTGTGGCTGTTGCTCAGCACCTCGGCCCATTGCGCCTGTTGCTGGGCGAAGTTGCGGTGGTCTCGAAGATCGCCGAGGGTCAGCTTCCAGCGTTTTTCCGGCTGCTCCAGGCGGCGATGCAAACGCTGCTTCTGCTCGCTGGCCGAAAGTTGCAGGTAACACTTGAGCGGCTGGATGCCTGTGGCCGGCAGCTCGTGCTCGAAAGCCTGGATTGCGGACTGACGCTGCGGGATGTCGGCGGGCGTGCACAGGCCATCACGCAGATCGCTGACCAGCGCTTCGTAGTAGCTGCGATTGAATACGCCGAGCATGCCGGGCGCCGGCAGTCGCTCCCGGTAGCGCCTGAGGAAGTCCTGGCGACGTTCTTCTGCGCTCGGCGCCTGGAAGCTGTGTGGCGACAGCCCGATTGGGTCGAGGCCACCGAGCACGCGGCGGATCACGCCGTTCTTGCCGGAGCAGTCCGGCCCTTGCAGTACCAGCAGCAACGCATCCCTGCGGTTGGCCCAGAGCATGGTCTGCTGCACCCGCAGCCAGTCCTTCAGGCTCGCCAGCTGTGCCTGAGCCTGTGCTTTGTCGAGGCTGTAACAGTGGGCCGGATCACGCGCCAGCGGTGCCGCCGGGTCGCACAGGCAGTCATCGAGAATGGCGTCCGCCAGGCGCATGGCGTGGTCAGTCCTTGCGCCGCTTGAGCTGGTCCTTCAGTTGGGTCGGCAGCTGGCGGATGATCAGCATGTCGCGCGCCTCGTCGTACTCGACCTTCGAGCCCAGCAGATGCGACTCGAAGCTGATCGACAGCCCTTCGGCGCGCCCGGTAAAGCGTTGAAACTGGTTGAGCGTGCGCTTGTCGGCCGGAATCTCTGGCGACAGGCCGTAGTCCTTGTTGCGGATGTGCTCGTAGAACGCGCGTGGGTTTTCCTCGTCGATCACCCCGGACAGCTCCTCCAGCGACATCGGCTCGCCGATCTTCGCCTGGCTGCTGGCATAGCCGACCAGCGCGCTGGTCTTCTCCCGCGCTTTTTCCTCGGGCAGGTCCTCGCTTTCGACGTAGTCGCTGAAGGCCTTGAGCAGCGTGCGCGTCTCGCCCGGGCCATCGACGCCTTCCTGGCAGCCGATGAAGTCGCGGAAGTACTCGGACACCTTCTTGCCGTTCTTGCCCTTGATGAAGGAGATGTACTGCTTGGACTGCTTGTTGTTCTGCCACTCGGAGATGTTGATCCGCGTCGCCAGGTGCAGCTGGCCGAGGTCGAGGTGCCGGGCTTCGGTCACGTCCAGCGAGTCGGTAACGGTGACGCCGTTGCTGTGGTGCAGCAGGGCGATGGCCAGGTAATCGGTCATGCCCTGCTGGTAGTGGGCGAACAGCACGTGGCCGCCGGTGGACAGGTTGGATTCCTCCATCAGCTTCTGCAGGTGCTCGACTGCCTGGCGGCTGAATGCGGTGAAGTCCTGATTGCCTTCCATGTACTGCGCGAGCCAGCCGCTGAACGGATAGGCGCCGGACTCCTCGTGAAAGAAGCCCCAGGCCTTGCCCTGCTTGGCGTTGTAGCTCTCGTTGAGATCGGCCAGCAGGTTCTCGATAGCCTGGGAGTTGCCCAGCTCCGAGTCACGGGCGTGGAGCACGGCGGGGGTGCCGTCCGGCTTTTTCTCGATCAGATGGACGATGCAGTGGCGGATGGGCATGGTGGTCTCACGGCTGGAATGCAACAGGTTGGGCAGTTTACCCGAGAGCGGGTGGTGCGTGCCTGCAGCCGAAGCTGCGGTCTGGCGGAGTCGATCTGTGTCAAGGACGCCTGGCGGCGTTGGGGTTAGCCTGCCGTACACCAGACGATAGCGGGAGGCGTAGATGAGCGGAACCTTGGACTGGCTGGGTGTGGCGCGCGGTCGTTTCCTGCTGCTGACGCTGAGCTGCGTGGCGCTCGGGCTGGCCTTGGCAGCGCGCGGGAGCGCGGAAGCGATGTCCTACAGTGATGCACTGCTGGTGATGCTCGGCGCCCTGGCGGCCCATGTGGCTGTCAATGCGCTCAACGAATGGGGTGATTACCGCAGTGGGCTAGACTTGCAGACCCGCCGCACGGCATTCAGCGGTGGCAGCGGTACCTTGGTGACCCATCCGCATCTACTGGGTCGCACATTGCTGCTCGGTCTCGGCAGCCTGCTGACCTGCGCGCTGATCGGCCTGTTCTTCCTGCTGCGCCAGCCGCCGCTGTTGCTCAGTCTGGCGCCGATCGGTCTGGCGGGACTGTTGCTGGTGCTGCTTTACACGCCTTGGCTGACCCGCCACCCCTGGCTGTGCCTGTTCGCGCCGGGCTTGGGCTTCGCGCTGATGGTGCTGGGTACGCGCATCGTTCTCGGCGGCGCGCCGGATCTCGGCGATCTGTGGTTGATCCTTCCCCCTCTGCTGCTCTGCAACAACCTGCTTTTGCTCGGCCAGTTTCCGGACATTGATGCCGACCGCGCTGTCGGCCGGCGAACCCTGCCGATGCATATCGGCTGCGCCAACGCCGTGTGCGTGGCGCTTGCGCAATGGCTGCTGGCCTACGGCGTACTCCTGGCTGTGCTGGCGCAGCCAGGCCTGGCCGGTGGCGCACTCGGCTTGTTGACCTTGCCGTTGGCCCTGCGAGCGGCATGGTTGCTGCGTCGCGAACCGCTGCAGGCGCAACGCCTGCTGCCGGCATTGGGGCTGAACGCTGCGGTCAGCGTAGCGACGCCGTTGTTGATGGCCGTAGGGTTGCTGGCGCTATAGCGTTCCGCGAGAGCGGAGGGCTCCCGCTCGGACAAATGGGGTGACGAAAGAAAGGCTTAACTGAGTAAACTGGTCGCCTTTTCTTCGAGGAATGACACCCATGACCGCTGCATGGCGCAACTCAGCCTGGATTCTCGCTGGTGGCTCGCTGATCCTTGCGATATCCCTTGGCGTGCGCCACGGCTTCGGTCTGTTCCTGCCGCCTATGAGTGCCGAGTTCGGCTGGGGCCGTGAGGTGTTCGCTTTCGCCATTGCGATACAGAACCTGATCTGGGGGCTGGTGCAACCGGTGACCGGCGCGTTGGCGGATCGCTTCGGCGTGGCCCGTGCGGTGCTGATCGGCGGCATTCTCTACGCCGTGGGCCTGGCGTTGATGGCGCTTTCCGATTCACCGGCGACCCTGACACTCAGTGCTGGCCTGCTGATCGGGCTGGGGCTTTCGGGCACTTCGTTCTCGGTGATCCTCGGTGCAGTGGGGCGGGCGGTGCCGCCGGAGAAGCGCAGCATGGCGATGGGCATCGCCAGTGCCGCCGGCTCCTTCGGCCAGTTCATCATGCTGCCGGGCAGCCTCGGCCTGATTGAATGGCTGGGCTGGTCGTCGGCACTGCTGGCGCTTGGCTTGCTGGTCGCGCTGATCGTGCCGCTTGCCGGGATGATGCGCAGCCCGGCGCAGGCGCCCGCGGCACCCGGCACGCAGCAGTCACTGGGCGAGGCGCTACGCGAAGCGGCCGGGCATTCCGGATTCCGTCTGCTGGCCCTGGGCTTCTTCGTCTGCGGCTTCCAGGTGGTCTTCATCGGTCTGCACCTGCCGGCCTATCTGGTCGATAAGCACCTGCCGGCGCAGGTCGGCACCACTGTGCTGGCACTGGTCGGGCTGTTCAATGTGGTCGGCACCTATACCGCCGGTTGGCTGGGCAGCTGCTATTCGAAACCGAAGCTGCTGGCCGGGTTGTACCTGATTCGCGGTGTGGTGATCAGTATCTTCCTGCTGGCACCATTGAGTGTCTGGAGCGCCTATGCCTTCGGTATCGCCATGGGCTTGCTCTGGCTGTCTACGGTGCCGCTGACCAACGGCACCGTGGCGACCATGTTCGGCGTGCGCAACCTGTCGATGCTCGGCGGCATCGCCTTTCTCTTCCATCAGCTGGGATCGTTCTTCGGCGGCTGGCTTGGCGGCTGGCTGTACGACCGCACTGGTAGCTACGACCTGGTCTGGCAGATCGCAATCGCGCTGAGCCTGATGGCAGCGGTGCTCAACTGGCCGATCCGTGAGCAGCCAGTCGAGCGACTGCGCGAGGCGCAGGTCAACTGATGAAGCCGCTCTGGCTTGGTATTGCCGGCGCGGCGCTGCTGGGTCTGCTGGCACTTGCCTGGTGGGGCTGGCAGCGTGGCGGCCTGGCGCTTTTGCAGATGGGCCTTGGCACCTGCTGAAGCCGATTCTTCCGCGACCTCCAGATTCCTTCTTTTTAGCGTGACCGGCTTGTCTGGTCGCGCCGCCGGCGGTTACCGCTGCGATGCCCACCTCTGTAGCCGGCGAACTGCGACGAACGTGACGGAATCAATTCGAAATTCGTTGCTCCAAAGCGAAGCGGCGTAGAAGAAGTTAAGAACAAATCGCTGGTTCTTAGCAGCACGCTATCGGCTTTTGTGCGTGTACGCCCGTGAACAAGCGGCAGCCTGGGAGTCCTGTTCTACGACTCAGCTGTCGCATAACCGTCATCAACAGTTGGTAAATACCTGCGGCACGCAGTCAATGGAGCAACAAGCAATGTCCACCCTTACCGAACTCGCCCAACAAATCGCCAAGCTCTATCCGTTGAAGGACAAGCGTGTAGGCAAGCGTTATCGCGTGGTAGGCGAGCTGGCCGGGATGACGGAACTGGAAGAGATCAACGGCGAACCGCGCTATATCCAGACCATGGCGCTGAAGAACAAGCAGCTCTGGGACGTGGCGGTCTAACGCCCTCCGTTGGCGCCTGCCTGAATCTCACCCTTTCGGCCAGCGCTCGGCGCGCCAGGTCGCCTGCTCAGCTTCGGTCAGAAACGTCCAGGCAACGAAGCGGCTCTTCTTCTGCCCCTGCGCCATGTCCAAGGTATGCACCTGGCGGGCACCGAGGCGTTTCAGCCGTGCCTCCAGCGGCGCCACGTTGGCGCCCTTCGATACCAATGTGCTGAACCAGTAGACCTGTCCGGCGAACAGGGCGCTTTCCTCCGCCATGCGCGCGACAAAGGCCGCTTCGCCACCCTCGCACCAGAGCTCTGCCGCCTGACCGCCGAAGTTGAGCGCGGGCAGCTTGCGGCTGGGGTCGAGCTTGCCCAGGTTGCGCCACTTGCGCTGGCTGCCACTGCTGGCTTCGGCTTGCGAAGCATGGAAGGGCGGATTGCACAGCGTCAGGTCGAACCGATCCTCCGGCAACACCATGCCCTTGAAGATGTGCTTCGGCGCTGCCTGCTGCCTCAATTCGATGGCCTTGGCGAGGCCGTTGGCCGAGACGATGGTGTGCGCCGAGGCCAGAGCCGTAGCGTCGATATCACTGCCGGTGAAGCGCCAGCCGTATTCCCGGTGGCCGATCAGCGGGTAGATGCAGTTGGCGCCGGTGCCGATGTCCAGCGCGTGAATGGCGGTGCCGCGGGGAATGGCGCTGGCATCGTTCTGCGCGAGCAGATCGGCCAGTCCGTGCAGGTAATCAGCGCGCCCTGGCACCGGCGGGCACAGGTAGCCAGGCGGAATGTCCCAGTGCTGGATTCCGTAGAACTGCCTGAGCAGCGCGCGATTGAACACCCGCACCGCATCCGGATTGGCGAAGTCGATGCTCTGCTTGCCGTAGGGGTTGATGATCACATGCTCGGCGAGCTCAGGGCAGCCGGCGATCAGCGCGGGGAAGTCGTAGCGGCCGGTGTGGCGGTTGCGTGGATGCAGCACCGCCTTGGCTTCGGCGCGGGCAGGCTGCGGGGTTGGGCTCGGGGATTTGCGCGGCATTTGATCGGCGGAGGTTGGCGGCTGGGGCGGGCATTGTCCCACAACCGCTGCTGACGGATAGGCTTGATGCTAGCGCCGACGCGGCACCATCAGCATCCAGAACAGCCCCCAGAGCAGCGCCCCCGCGCCGAGCCAGAAGGCACTGTGCAGGCTGCCGCCCATCCCCATCCAGATACTGGTCAGCCAGGGTGCGGCGAGTTGGGTCAGGCCGTAGAGTGCGATCAGCGCCGCCGACAGCCGCGGTCCTTGATGTGGATGCAGTGTCCGCGCCAGACGCTGGGTCAGCAGCACGGTGCCGAGAAAGGTGCCGCCGACCAGTACCGCACAGAGCAGGATGCCGACCGCGCCCGGCAGCAGCAGCGCGGCCAGCACGCCGAGCAGCTGGGTGAGATAGCTCAGGCGCAAGGCGATGTCGTCACCCATGCGCACGCCGAGACGATTCCACAGCCAGGGCGATGGCAGGGTCGCCAGCGCTACCACCAGCCAGCTACCACCGATCAGGAAGTCACCGGGCTCCACCTGCAGGCGCGCGACCATCGGCAGAAACGTCATCGGCAGGATGTAGCCCATCCCGGCACCGGCGTAAGAAAGAAACAGTGGTGTGCTGGAGCGATCGAGCAGCTTGCCGCTGGGTGGCTCCGCGGAAGGATGAGCCTTTTCCTCGTCAGGCACGTCCAGCCGCGACAGCTGGCGCCAGCCCCACCAGGCCAGCGGTATCGACAGCAGCGCCGCCGGCCACCAGCGCTCGGCACCGAGCAGATACCCATCGCTCAGGCTGACCAGCAGGCTGGAGAGAATCAGGCCGACGCAGACGCCGAGATAGACCAGGCCGCTGGAGGACACGCGCTGCTGGCGTGCCAGCCATTCGAGGATCAGCGAGGGCGCCTGGACGAACACCAGGCCGTTGCTGATGCCGTTGGCCAGGCGCAAGGCAGCCAGCGCATCGGCGGATTCGGCCTGGGTCTGCAGCAGGCTGCTCAACACGTGCAGCCCTAGCGCCCAGGGCAGGGTGCGGCGGATCTGCGCGACGCGATGCCAGCGCACCGCGAGCAGCGCGCCGATCAGATAGCCGAGGTAGTTCCAGCTGGCGATGCTGGCGCCTTCCTGCACGCTGAGCAAGCCGTCCTCCACCAGCCAGGGCAGCAGCGGGGTATAGACGAAGCGGCCAAGGCCGTGGACGACCAACAATAGGACGGCACCGGCCAGCAGGACCGGAAACAGGGCGACACGCTGAGGCATGGAATCTGTTCTTTTTAGAATGAGAGCTGGAGCTTAACGGCTGGACCTTACCGCCGCCATGCCACTTTTCGACAGCGGCAGACGAGCCGGCGATCCGCTGCCAGCTAGATCAAAGCGGGAACAGCAGCGGAACCAGCGCCACGGAAACCGCCATCACCAACAGTGTGAAGGGCACACCGATGCGTACGAAATCAGCGAAACGGTATTGTCCTGGGCCGAGTACCAGGGTGTTCACCGGCAAGGAAATCGGTGTCATGAACGCGGCCGAGGCGGCCAGGGCGACGATCATGGCGAACGGGTAGGGCGAGGCGCCCAGCTGTTCGGCGGTGGAAAGCGCGACGGGCGCCATCAGCACGGCCGTCGCCGTATTGGAGATGAACAGGCCGATCAGCGCGGTGAGCAGGAACAGGCAGGCAAGCAGGGCATGCGGGCCGGCGTCGCCGAGCAGGCCGACCAGCCCGGAGGTAGCCAGGGCGATGCCGCCGGTCTTCTGCAGCGCCAGCGCGAACGGCAGCATGCCGACGATCAGTATCAGGCTTTGCCAGTGGATCGCCTTGTAGGCGCTGTCCATGTCGATACAGCGGAACAGGCCCATGACCAGGCAACCGATCAGCGCGGCAAGCACATTGGGCACCACGCCGCTGACCATCAGCACGATCATCACCGCCAACCCGAGCAGTGCGAAGGGGGCCTGGTTGGCGGCCGGAGCGACGTCGTCCACTTCCGCCGGCAGGCTCAACACCAGGAAATCGCGGCTCAGCCCCTGCAGCCGGTGGATGTGCTTCCAGCTGCCGGCGACCAGCAGGGTGTCGGCCGGCTTGAGCTTCTCATCCACCAGCAGCCCTTGCAGCGCCTCGCGGTTGCGCCTCAGGCCGACAACGTTGAGCTTGTGGCGGCTGCGAAACCCGAGCTGCTGGATGGTCTTGCCCGGCAGGCGCGAATCCGGCGGCAGTGCGACCTCCGCCAGGCCCAGCTCGCGTGCATGGTCGGCGTAGTAGGACGTGCTGAGCTGCAACGGTTCCAGGCCGAGTTCCTGGTAGGCGCCGAGCAGGCCGATGGCCGGGCTGGCGAGATCGACCAGCAGCACATCACCGACAAACAGTTCGGTGTTGCCGGTGGCCATCAGTAGCAGGTTGCGCAGGCGCTCGTGGCGCTCCACGGCGATCACGTTGATGCCGTATTGGCTGCGTAGTTGCAGCGCATCGAGTGCCTGGTTGGCCAGGACCGACCCCGGCAAGATCCGCAGGCGCCGCTCGCGTTCGTCGAGCCGGTAGCTCTGCGCAAGGTCGGCCAGGGTATGCCGTGGCTCCAGCGTTTCGCTGTGCTTGTCGGTGCCTAACCATCGACGTGCAACGAGCATGTATCCGATGCCCAGCAGCAGAATGGCCAGGCCGATCGGGGTGAAATCAAAGAAGGCAAAGCCCTCAAGGCCGGCGCGACGCAGCTCGCTGTTGACCACAAGGTTTGGCGGCGTCGCCACCAGGGTCAGCATGCCGCTGATCAGCCCGGCAAATGCCAGCGGCATCATCAACCGCCGCGGCGATACCTTCATGCGATTGGCGATGCCGAGCACTACGGGGATGAATATCGCCACCACGCCGGTGGAACTCATAACCGAGCCGAGCCCGGCGACCGCCAGCATCAGCAGGATCAGCAGGCGGGTTTCACTGCTGCCAGCGGCGCGCATCAGCCAGTCGCCCAGGCGATAGGCGATGCCGGTACGCACCAGGCCGTCGCCGATGACGAACAGTGTGGCGATCAGCACCACGCTCGGATCACTGAAGCCGGCGAGAGACTCCTGCACGCTGAGCACGCCGGTGAGGGGCAGGGCGACCATTGCCAGCACGGCTACCACATCCATGCGTGGCTTGTTCAGCGCGAACAGACCAATGCAGCCCGCCAGCAGCGCGAGAACCAGCAGCAGGTCGGTGTTCATGGACGATCAGGGATAATCAAGGACGGATTTGATGTGCTTCAGGTTTCGCTCGATCCAGCCTTTGTCGATCGCGCCCCAGTTGCGGATGGCATAGTGGCCGGCGTTATGCCGCTCACCATCGTCCTGCTCGAACGTGCAATCGATGTCCAGGTCCGCGAGCGCGGCAAGGGTGTCCTGGGCGGTGCGGCGCGGCATGCCGGTGGCTTCCATCAGCGTCGGAACGCTGGTGGCGCTGCCGCTGTCGATCAGCCAGGCGACGTAGAGTCGACGGTAGAAACTGGTTTTGGTCTTGCTGACGGTCATGCGTGGTCCCTGGCCAGGTCGTTGATGGCGCCTTTCGGCGGCAACGACCTGGCAGGGCGATGGCTCAGCGCAGGGCGAGCATGCCGATGTAGGTCGCGGCGCCCGCAGTGTAACCGAGGAAGGCCAGCAGGCTGACGCGCTTGATGTACCAGGTGAAGCTGATCTTCTCCATGCCCATGGCGGCGACGCCTGCGGCAGAACCAATGATCAGCGTGCTACCGCCGGTACCGGCGCATAAGGCGAGCATTTCCCAAAAGTTGCCGTCGACGACGAACTGCGACAACCAGCTGGTCTCCTCGGGGCTGGATGCAGCCAGTACGGCAGGGCTAACCAACGGATACATCTTCATCGCACCTGCCACCAGCGGCACGTTGTCGACCACCGCCGAGAGCAGACCAATGGCGTAGGTGATCGGGTAGATGTGGCCGAGCGATTCGCGCAGGGCGGTCGCGACCTGAGTCAGATGGCCGGCGGTAGCGAGGCTGGAAACGGCCAGCAGGATGCCAAGGAAGAACAGCACGCTGGGGGTGTCCACCTTGCGCAGAACGCCTACCACCGAAAGCGGGTGCTTGTCTTCGGCATTCTTGTTGCGGTGGATGAACTCGGTGGTCACCCAGAGCACACCGAGGCCGAAGAGGATGCCCATGTACGGCGGCAGGTGGGTCACGGTCTTGAATACCGGCACGAACAGCAGGGCAGCGAGGCCAAGACCGAGTACCAGATTGCGTTCGAATACCGTGGTGGTCGGCGGGTGTTTCTCGGCCAGGTGAGCACGGGCGCGCGGGCGTGGTGCCTCGCCGCGCAGACGAAAGCTGAGGATGATCAGCGGTACTAACAGGCACACCAGGCTTGGCAGGAACAGGCCGGTAATCACTCCGGAAGCGCTGATCTGGCTACCGATCCAGAGCATGGTGGTGGTCACGTCACCGATCGGCGACCAGGCACCTCCGGCGTTAGCGGCGATCACCACGACACCGACGAACAACCAGCGCTCGGGACGGCCGCGGATCAGCTTGCGCAGCAGGGAGACCATGACGATGGTGGTGGTCAGGTTATCCAGCGCTGCAGAGAGGAAGAAGGTCAGGAAACCGATGATCCACAGCAGGTGCACGCGCTTGCGTGTCTGGATGCGGTCGGTGATTACTTTGAACCCTTCATGGGAGTCGATCAGCTCGACGATAGTCATCGCCCCGAGCAGGAAGAAGAGGATCTCCGAGACTTCTCCCAAATGATGACGCAGCGATTCAACCACCACCGCCGAGGAGTCCGCCGGGTCATGGCTGCCAGGTTGCAGCAGCGGAAGAATCTGGTCGGCGCCCAGCACCAGAATGGTCCAGGTCAACACCGCGGTGAGGATCGCCGCGGCAGCCTTGTCTATTTTCAGTGGATGTTCAAAGGCTATGCATAGATAGCCTATGACGAACACGACAGCCATTAGCGCATACATCGGAGGGACTCCATCTTGAGGAACCTTGCCGGGCATGCGGGCGTGGCGACGCAGCCTCAGCGGCTGGCAGGGGAACGATACGCTAGCGAGGTGAAACAATTCGGGGCGGTGGACTGCCCTGGGAGACGGTTGCGCGTTCGGCGAAATACATGGGGCATTGCGCTTCGCAGCAGGGGACTCATTTCACATCGTCGAGCTGTTCGTCTTGGCTTTAACGGCCTGCCAGTTTGTAAAGGGGTGTTTCATGTGCGGCATAGTGTATCAGCGTTACCGGTAATAACTTGTCATCAATCAAGATGACCTTCTTAAGCAAAAAGGCCAGCACCTTTCGGGCTGGCCTTCTCGTTTAACGCTTTCGAGTGGTTGATCAGAGCGTTGCGATACGGTCGCGCTGCTCCTGCAACCGGGCTTTGGCCTGTTCGGCCTCGGCCAGTTTGGCGCGTTCCTTGTCGATCACCTCGGCCGGTGCCTTGTCGACGAAGCCGGCGTTGGACAGCTTGCCGCCGACGCGCTTGACCTCGCCGTCCAGACGCGCGATCTCCTTGTCCAGGCGTGCCAGTTCGGCGTCCTTGTCGATCAGGCCGGCCATCGGCACCAGCACCTGCATGTCGCCGACCAGAGCGATCGCCGACAGCGGCGCTTCCTCGCCGGCGCCGAGCAGGCGCACGCTTTCCAGCTTGGCCAGCTTCTTCAGCAGCGGCTCGTTGTCGGCCAGACGGCGCTGGTCCTCGGCCGAGGCATTGCCCAGCACCACGTCGATGCGCTTGGCCATGGAGATGTTCATCTCGCCGCGGATCTGGCGGATGCCCAGCATGAAGGCCTTGACCCACTCGATATCGCCTTCGGCCGCTTCATCGATGCGCTCGGGGTTGAACTCCGGCCAGGGCTGCAGCATCAGCGTCGGACCGGATTTGCCGGCCAGCGGCGCGACGCGCTGCCAGATTTCCTCGGTGATGAACGGCATGAACGGATGTGCCAGGCGCAGCGCGGTTTCCAGCACGCGCACCAGGGCGCGGCGGGTGCCGCGCTGGCGTTCGGCGCTGGCGGTTTCGTCCCACAACAGCGGTTTGACCAACTCCAGATACCAGGCGCAGTACTCGTCCCAGATGAATTCGTAGAGCGCCTGAGCAGCCAGATCGAAGCGGAAGGCTTCCAGCTGGCGGGTCACTTCGGCTTCGGTACGCTGCAGTGCGGAAATGATCCAGCGGTCCACCGAGGACAGCTCCACCGGCTCATCATTGGCGCCGGTGTCCTTGCCTTCGGTGTTCTCGAAGACGAAGTTGGCGGCGTTCCAGATCTTGTTGCAGAAGTTGCGGTAACCCTCGACGCGGCCCATGTCGAACTTGATGTCGCGGCCGGTGGAGGCCAGCGAGCAGAAGGTGAAACGCAGGGCGTCGGTGCCGTAGCTGGCGATGCCTTCGGGAAATTCGGCGCGGGTCTGCTTGGCGATCTTCTCGGCCAGCTTGGGCTGCATCATGCCGCTGGTGCGCTTGGTCAGCAGTTCATCAAGGGTGATGCCGTCGACGATGTCCAGCGGGTCGAGCACGTTGCCCTTGGACTTGGACATCTTCTGCCCCTGGCCATCGCGCACCAGACCGTGCACATAGACGGTCTTGAACGGGATCTGCCCGGTCAGGTGGGTGGACAGCATGATCATCCGGGCGACCCAGAAGAAAATGATGTCGAAGCCGGTGACCAGCACGTCGGTTGGGTGGAAGGTCTTGAGGAAATCGGTCTGCTGCGGCCAGCCGAGGGTGGAGAAGGTCCACAGGCCGGAGCTGAACCAGGTGTCCAGCACGTCCTCGTCCTGACGCAGCTCGACGTTGTTGCAGAGGTTGTACTTGCTGCGCACTTCCACTTCATCGCGGCCAACGTAGACGTTGCCGGCTTCGTCGTACCAGGCTGGAATGCGGTGGCCCCACCAGAGCTGACGGCTGATGCACCAGTCCTGGATATCGCGCATCCAGCTGAAGTACATGTTCTCGTACTGCTTGGGTACGAATTCGATCTCACCGCTCTCCACCGCAGCGATGGCTTTTTCGGCCAGCGGCTTGGTTGAGACGTACCACTGGTCGGTCAGCCAGGGCTCGATGATGGTGCCTGAGCGATCACCGCGCGGCACTTTCAGCGCATGGTCGTCGATCTTTTCCAAGAGGCTCATGGCTTCGAACTCGGCGACGATGGCCTTGCGCGCATCGAAACGGTCCATGTGCGCGTAGCCGTCTGGCAGGCTGCCGTCGAGCTTGTCGTTCACCGAACCATCGATGTTGAATACCTGGGCGCGGGCCAGGACGCAGGCGTTCTGGTCGAAGATGTTGATCAGCGGCAGATGATGGCGCTTGCCGACTTCGTAGTCGTTGAAGTCATGCGCCGGGGTGATCTTCACGCAGCCGGTACCGAATTCGAGGTCGACATAGTCATCGGCGACGATGGGGATCAGGCGGTTGACCAGCGGCAGCATGACGTGGCGGCCGATCAGACTCTTGTAGCGCTCGTCTTCAGGGTGCACTGCAATGGCGGCGTCACCGAGCATGGTTTCCGGGCGGGTAGTGGCGACCACCAGATAATCCAGGCCGTCAGCGGTCTTGCAGCCGTCCGCCAGCGGGTAGCGCAGGTGCCAGAGGTAACCCTTCTCGTCGTGGTTCTCCACTTCCAGGTCGGAAATGGCGGTGTGCAGCTTGGTATCCCAGTTGACCAGACGCTTGCCGCGGTAGATCAGGCCGTCCTCGTGCAGACGGACGAAGGCTTCCTTGACCGCTTCGGAGAGGCCATCGTCCATGGTGAAGCGCTCGCGCGACCAGTCCACCGAGGAGCCCAGGCGACGGATCTGCCGGGTGATGGTGCCGCCGGATTCTTCCTTCCACTGCCAGACCTTCTCGAGAAACTTCTCGCGTCCAAGGTCATGACGCGAAACGCCCTGCGCGCCGAGCTGGCGCTCGACGACCATCTGCGTGGCGATACCCGCGTGGTCGGTGCCAGGCTGCCACAGGGTGTTGCGGCCCTGCATGCGGCGCCAGCGGATCAGTGCATCCATGATCGCGTTGTTGAAGCCGTGGCCCATGTGCAGGCTGCCGGTTACGTTCGGCGGCGGGATCATGATGGTGTAGGGCTCGCCGGAACCTTTCGGGGCGAAATAGTTGTTCGATTCCCAGGTCTGGTACCAGGAAGTCTCGATGGCGTGCGGCTGGTAGGTCTTGTCCATGCGGCGGGACCCTTAAAACGGCTGGTCGGAAAAACGCGCAAGTATAAAGGCAAACGGCCGCGAGGTTTTGCGGCCGTGCGGGATTAACTGCGGATTAGCGCGGAGAACGCGCGGTTGGCGACGCTTCAGGGGCGCGGTGTACGAACCAGGCGCTCGAGGCGTGTTTCCAGGCGGCGTTTGAGCTCGGCTTCGATCTGCGGCACGAAGTCGTCGATGACTTCCTGCAGGATCAGGTTAGCGGCTGTGCGTAGCTCGTGATCGACATGTCTCTCGGCCAAGGAGCGGAACGCACTGCGGACACTGGTTTCCCTTGGCTCATCGTCGCTGGCGCCGCCGGCGGCTACGGCCGGTGCGGGCTCGACGATGTCGGACAGCAGCGGGATGCTGTCCGGATCAAGCGTGGCGCTGTTCGGCGGTTCGTCAGGAAAATCGTCACCGAGCAGGGCACGAATGGACTCTAGATCGCTCAGCAGCTCGGCGGGTTTGTTCGGGGCTTTCGGTGTCATCTCAGAGGTTCCGGAGGCTGCAGCATCCCGGCTGCTGCCAGGGGTTGTCCCTTGCTGTCGTATGGAGGGTTCTAAAGCTCGACCCGTTGCGGATCATAGCCCTGACGGCGATACAGGCGGAAATTCTCCCGGCAGGCGGTCAGCAGCTGCGGCTCCTGATTGACGATCTCGATGATCCGGCTGAACTGGTCAAGGTGCGATGAAAGCGTCGACGCCAGGTTGATCAGCAGCCCCTGGGCGAACGGCGGCGCCTGGTCGATACCGATGACCACAGGGGTCTGAGGCTCATCGGCATCCTGCTCGTGGGGAATGAAGCGCTCGGCGCGGAAGCTCCAGAGCAGCTCGTCCAGCTGGTTGGACTGCGCTTCGTCTACGCAACGGATGAAGACCTGCATACCATGCTGCCAGCCCTTGGCGGCCAGCTGACAGGCCGCCCGCAGGCGGCCGAGTGGGCTGTCGTCCGGCAGTACGTAGAACTCGACCCGGGTCATGAACGTGCTCCGCTCGAGCCGGCCGGCGTGAGGCGGCTCCGGCCCGAGGGTGCGTGCGCGGCGGCCGGCATCGTCAGCTGGCCCGATCCAGCAGGTATTGGGTCAGCAGCGGCACCGGACGGCCAGTGGCGCCTTTTTCCTTGCCGCCGCTGGTCCAGGCCGTGCCGGCAATGTCCAGATGCGCCCAGGCGTATTTCTTGGTGAAGCGTGAGAGGAAACAGGCCGCGGTGATGGTGCCAGCCTTGGGTCCACCGATGTTGGCGATGTCGGCGAAGGGGCTGTCCAGCTGCTCCTGATACTCATCGAACAGCGGCAGCTGCCAGGCGCGATCAGCGGCGCTTTCGCCTGCCAGCAGCAGCTGCTGCACCAGTTCGTCATTATTGCCCAGCAGCCCCGAGGTGTTGCTGCCCAGTGCGACGATACAGGCGCCGGTCAGGGTGGCCACGTCGATCACGGCGCGCGGCTCGAAGCGCTCGGCATAGGTGAGGGTGTCGCACAGCACCAGACGGCCTTCGGCGTCGGTGTTGAGAATCTCCACGGTCTGGCCGCTCATAGTGGTGACGATGTCACCTGGGCGGGTGGCGCCGCCGCTGGGCATGTTCTCGGCGCAGGCCAGCAAGCAGACCAGGTTGATCGGCAGCTGCAGCTCCAGCACCGCCTTGAGCGTGCCAAGTACGCTGGCGGCGCCGCCCATGTCGTACTTCATTTCGTCCATGCCCTGGCCCGGCTTGAGGCTGATGCCGCCGGTGTCGAAGGTGATGCCTTTGCCCACCAGCGCGTAGGGCTTGTCGCCTTTCTTGCCGCCGTTGTACTGCATGACGATGATGCAGCCGGGCTGATCGCTACCCTGAGACACGGCAAGGAATGCACCGGCGCCCAGGTCCCGCAGCTTCTTCTCATCCAGCACGTCGACCTTCAGGCCCTTGTAAGCCTTGCTCAGCTGCTTGGCCTGCTCGGCGATGTAGATCGGGTGGCAGACATTCGGCGGTAGATTGCCAAGGTCGCGGGTGAAGGCCATGCCGCTGGCGATCGCCGCTGCCTCGCGCGCGGCGCGCTCCAGCGCCGGCTGTTCGGCCTTGTCGCAGAGCAGGATGATCTTCTGCAGCGCACGCGGTTCGGCTTTCTTGCTCTTGAAGCTGTCGAACACGTACTGGCCGTCGGCGACGATCTCCACCAGCAGGCGAGTGCGCGCGTAGCTGTCGCGGCCCTTGACCTGCACGTCCTGCATGGCGAAAGCCGCGTCGCCGCCGCCGAGGTTCTTGATCACCGCCAATGCCGCGTTGACCACCTTGCGCCATTGACGACTGTCGAGGTCGTCCGCCTTGCCGATGCCGACCAGCAATACGCGTTCGGCCTTGAGTCCTGGCAGGCTGTGCAGCAGCAGTGTCTGCCCCGACTTGCCCTGAATGTCACCACGCTTGAGCGCGGCACTGAGCGCGCCGCCGCTGGCGCTGTCCACGCTCTGCGCGACGCTGCCGAGGACGCAATCCTCGCCCAGCGGCAGAATCAGGGTGGCGGTCTTCTGGGTGGAGGCTTTGGCGCTTTTGACAACAAATTCCATGACGTGGTGTCCCCAAGACAAAGAGTCGGGTTTGCAGGATAATGCCGGGCTTATTTTTCCGGTGGTTCGCCTGTACGGTCGTTGCTAACGACTGCGCTAGGCTAGAAACGTTGCAATCGACCGTGCTTCGGCGATTGCCTCGGCGCGGCGATCCGCGTCCGGTCGGTGTGCCATTACCTATTTCCATCGGTCTGCTGCGGCGGGCCGGCAACTGGCGGCTAGTTTGAGCGTTGCCGCCAGAGCCTGACAACCCTGGAGTGTCTGGTTTGATCGTCTTTCGTTACCTGTCCCGAGAGCTGCTGGTCACCATGAGCGCGGTCAGCGCCGTGCTGCTGGTGATCATCATGAGCGGCCGCTTCATCAAGTATCTGGCGCAGGCTGCGCAGGGGGTGCTCGATCCCGGCGTGCTGTTGCTGATCATGGGCTTTCGTCTGCCCGGCTTCCTTCAACTGATCCTTCCTCTTGGGCTGTTTCTCGGCATTCTGCTGGCCTACGGCCGCCTCTACCTTGAAAGCGAGATGACCGTGCTGTCGGCAACCGGTATGAGCCAGCGCCGCTTGCTGGCCTACAGCATGGCGCCGGCCGCGCTGGTTGCGGCAATGGTGGGTTGGCTGAGCCTGGGTCTGGCGCCGCAAGGTATCGCCGAGGTGGATCGCATCCTCAATCAGCAGGATTCGCTGACCGAGTTCGACACGCTGGTCCCGGGGCGCTTTCAGACGCTGCGTGGGGGCTCGCGCGTGACCTACACCCGTGAGCTCTCGGCTGACCGCAGTGAGCTGGGCGGGGTGTTCATTTCCGAAACCAACGTATCGCGCCAGACCGGCAAGGAAAGCGGGCTGTCGGTGTTGGTTGCCGAAAGCGGCCGGCAGGAGATCCAGCCTGACGGCAGTCGCTACCTGATTCTGGAAAACGGTTATCGCTACGACGGCAATCCGGGGCAGGCCGACTATCGTGCGATCCAGTACGACACCTACGGTGTGCTGCTTCCCAAGCCTGAGGTGAGCATGGAGCTGAGCGAGCGCGAGGCCATGCCGACCCGCGAGCTGGTGGGCAGCGATAACGTGCGCCATCAGACCGAGTTGCAGTGGCGGCTATCTCTGCCGCTGCTGGTGTTCGTGGTCACGGTGCTGGCTGTGCCGTTGGCGAAGGTCAACCCTCGGCAGGGACGCTTCCTCAAGCTGCTGCCGGCCATCCTGCTTTACATGACCTATCTCGCACTGTTGATCGCCGTACGTGGCGCGCTGGACAAGGGGCGTCTGCCAATGGCGTTGGGGCTGTGGTGGGTGCATGGACTGTTCCTGGCGATCGGTCTGCTGATGCTGTTCTGGGAGCCGATCCGGCTGCGGATGAGCAAGCGCCGGATGCAGCGGGAGGTGGCCCATGGTTAAGCTCGATCGCTACATCGGTATTCATGTCTTTCTCGCGATTCTGACCGTCCTCGGCATCATCGTCGGGTTGGCATTGCTGTTCGCTTTCATCGATGAGCTGGGTGATGTCCAGGGCGGCTATGGCCTGGGCGACGCCCTGCAGTACGTGCTGCTTACCTCGCCGCGTCGGCTGTATGAAATGCTGCCGATGGCTGCCCTGATCGGATGCCTTATCGGTCTCGGTACCCTGGCCAGCAGCAGTGAGCTGACCATCATGCGCGCCGCCGGCGTCTCGTTGGGTCGTATCGTGATGGCGGTGATGAAGCCGATGCTGGTGCTGCTCGTCGCAGGCATCCTGATTGGCGAGTATGTCGCACCCGCCACCGAGGATATCGCCCAGGCACGACGTTCCCTGGCGCAAGGTGCGGGCGAGGCGCAGAGCAGCAAGCGCGGGTTGTGGCATCGGCAGGAAAACGAATTCGTGCACGTCAACGCCGTGCAGCCCGGTGGCGTTCTGGTCGGCGTGACGCGCTATCGCTTCGACGATGAACGCCGCCTGCAGGCCTCCAGCTTTGCCCGGCGTGCCACTTATCAGGGGGATCACTGGAAGCTCGAAAATATCTCGACGACGCATTTTCGCGGCGACCACACCGAAGTGCTGCGCGCGCCGGAAGAGCGTTGGGATGTTCAGCTGACCCCTCAGCTGCTTGGCACCGTGGTGATGGAACCGGAAGCGCTGTCGATCACTGGGTTGTGGCGTTATATCCACTATCTCGGCGAGCAGGGTTTGAACAATGGGCGTTACTGGCTGGCCTTCTGGACAAAGGTCCTACAGCCGGCAGTGACCGTTGCGCTGGTTCTGCTGGCGATCTCGTTCATCTTCGGGCCACTGCGTTCGGTCACGCTCGGTCAGCGCATCTTCACTGGGGTGGTGGTCGGCTTCGTGTTCCGCATCATCCAGGATCTGCTCGGCCCGGCAAGCCAGGTGTTCGGCTTTTCGCCATTGCTGGCGGTGGTGTTGCCGGCGAGTGTCTGTGCGCTGATCGGTGCCTGGCTGCTGCGTCGGGCGGGCTAGTGGCTGGCCTTCGCTGTATGCTGCTGAAGGCCATGTTTGTGGGCGAAGGATCGCTCGGTTAGCGACGCCTATTTCTTGTGGATGTTCTTCGGCAGCTGAACGGCCTGGCTGTCGGAGTAGATGTCGTGCCAGGTGCGCTTTTGCTTGTCGATCAGCATCCACCAGTAGCCCATGCCCAGGCACAGCAAGGAAACCAGCGCGATCAGGAAGCGCAGCAACGCTTGCCATAGATCGATGGCGCGTCCGTCCGCGTTCTGGATTCGAATGCCCCACACCTGCATGCCCAGTGTCTGGCCGTTGTGGGTCCAGAATTTGGCAAAGAAGCCGAACAGACTGAACAGCAGCAGGGTCGAGAGCAGTGGGTCGATATCCAGACGACCGGCATCGGCGAGCGTCTGCAGCTGTTCACTGCCATAGATCAGTCGCAGTAGCACCTGCTGGTAGAGCAGGGTGACCACCATCATCAGTGCGATGCACAGCAGGCTGTCATAGAACATCGCTGCAAGTCGGCGCAGCAGGCCGGCGGCGGGGAATTGGCCCTGCGGGCTGAGCAGGTGTCTGCGCATTGCATGTCTCGATCTAAGGAACGGTGGCGCATTCTACGGAATTGCACGCATAAAAAAGCCCCTGATGTTGCCATCAGGGGCTTTTCGGAGAGAAGGCTTAGCCCAGGATCTGAACCTGGTCTGCCTGCATGCCCTTTTGACCTTGCACGGCGACGAAGCTGACTTTCTGGCCTTCTTTCAGGCTCTTGAAGCCGTTGCCTTCGATCGCGCGGAAGTGCACGAACAGATCCGGACCGCTCTCAGGAGTGATGAAACCAAAACCTTTCTCGTCGTTAAACCACTTGACGGTACCGTTCTGACGATTCGACATGTCTTTGTATCCTTGAAACTCAAAAGTAGAATTGCCCCCGCATAGCAGGAAGCTGGAACTGGTTGCAAGGAGTAAGAGAGTCGAGCGGAGTAGCGGATCTGAAGATCTACTGCACCAGGTCACGATTCAACAGCGACCCATGCAAACACAGTGGGCACACTCTACGATAACTCGCCAGGGAATGCCAACCCCTCGGAGCCATAGAATTTGCCTGTCCAGGCGGCGCCGTTCGGCGCTTTTGAGGTGGGCCTGACCCGCCGTATCCACTAGCGTGGGGAGTCATGCCGCGTGCCGACCGACTCGCTAAGGATGTCAGTCTGCGGGAGAATCGATGTTGCCGTTTTGCTTGCTGTACTGCAGATCCATGCTGAGTGCGAGATGGTTGCGTACTGCCTGATGCTCTTTGAAGCTTCGCTACCGCGAGTAGCCCTCTGTGGCATTCCGCTTTGTCGGCGCCGAGTGGCTTGCAGCGTAGCTGCGTGTAGCGATTCACTGATGGTGCCTCGAGAGAGACTCGAACTCTCACGTTGTTACCAACGGCGGATTTTGAATCCGCTGCGTCTACCGATTCCGCCATCGAGGCACAGTGGGCGCGCAGTATAGGGATGTGAAGTGCGGTGGTCAATCGTTTGGCATGGTCAGATAGGCGCCTTTCGGATAAGATTTGCGCCCTTTTCCGCGTCCTGAATCCTGTCCATGCAAGTCGCTGATTTTTTCTTCCAGCTGCCCGACGCCCTCATCGCGCGACATCCCCTGGCGGAGCGGCGTGCAAGTCGTCTGCTGGTGCTTGATGGTGAAACCGGCAAGCTTTCGCACCGTCATTTCGCGGATCTGCTGGAGTACGTGCGCCCCGGCGACCTGATGGTATTCAACAATACTCGAGTCATCCCGGCGCGCCTGTTTGGACAGAAGGCTACTGGCGGCAAGCTGGAAATCCTCGTCGAGAGGGTGCTTGGCAGTCGCAGCGTTCTGGCGCACATCCGTTCGAGCAAGTCGCCCAAGGCCGGTTCGCGGATTTTGCTGGATGGCGGCGGAGAGGCAGAAATGGTCGCTCGGCATGATGCCTTGTTCGAGCTGCAATTCGACGAGGATGTCCTGTCGCTGCTCGAGCGTATCGGGCACATGCCTTTGCCTTCTTATATAGATAGGCCCGATGACGCCGAAGATCGCGAGCGTTATCAGACCGTTTACGCTCAGCGTGCGGGGGCTGTGGCAGCACCTACAGCAGGGTTGCACTTCGATGAGGCTTTGCTCGACTCGCTGCGGGAGGCCGGCGTGGAAACCGCCTATGTCACCCTTCACGTTGGCGCCGGAACCTTCCAGCCTGTACGTGTCGAGCGTATCGAAGAGCACCACATGCACCGTGAATGGCTCGAGGTGACGCAAGAGGTGGTCGATGCTGTGGCAGCCTGTCGCGCCCGCGGCGGTAGGGTGATTGCTGTCGGAACCACTAGCGTCCGTTCGCTGGAGACCGCCGCTCGCGGTGGCGAACTCAAACCATTCAGTGGCGATACCGATATCTTTATTTATCCGGGCAAAACCTTTCATGTGGTCGATGCTCTGGTGACCAATTTTCACTTGCCCGAATCCACGCTGCTGATGCTGGTTTCCGCTTTTGCCGGCTACCCGGAAACCATGGCTGCCTACGCCGAGGCCGTAGCGCAGCGCTATCGCTTCTTTAGTTACGGTGATGCCATGTTCATTACCCGCAATCCCGTGCCGCGCGGTCCCGAGGAAAGCCAATGACCCGTTCCTGCCATATGTCCTTCGAGCTGCTTGCTACCGACGGCAAGGCGCGTCGCGGGCGTCTGACCTTTCCCCGAGGCACCGTCGAGACGCCGGCGTTCATGCCGGTGGGCACCTACGGCACCGTCAAGGGCATGTTGCCTCGCGACATCGAGGCGATCGGTGCGCAGATCATCCTCGGCAATACCTTCCACCTGTGGCTGCGTCCGGGAACGGAAGTGATCAAGCGTCACGGCGACCTGCACGACTTCATGCAGTGGCAAGGACCGATCCTGACTGATTCCGGTGGCTTTCAGGTGTTCAGTCTCGGGGCGATGCGCAAGATCAAGGAAGAGGGCGTTTACTTTGCCTCCCCGGTCGACGGTGCGAAGGTGTTCATGGGGCCGGAGGAGTCAATGCAGGTCCAGCGTGACCTCGGTTCGGATATCGTGATGATCTTTGACGAATGCACGCCCTATCCGGCTGACGAAGATGTCGCACGGCGCTCGATGGAGCTGTCGTTGCGCTGGGCTAAGCGCTCGAAAGTTGCCCATGGTGATAGTCCGGCTGCGCTATTCGGCATCGTCCAGGGTGGTATGCACGAGTCGTTGCGTATGCGTTCGCTGGAAGGGTTGTGCGAGATCGGTTTCGATGGCCTGGCTATCGGTGGGCTTTCAGTAGGCGAGCCGAAGGAAGAGATGATTCGCGTGCTGGATTTCCTGCCGCCGCAAATGCCGGCCGAGAAGCCCCGCTATTTGATGGGCGTGGGCAAGCCGGAGGATCTGGTCGAAGGTGTGCGGCGTGGAGTCGACATGTTCGATTGCGTGATGCCGACCCGCAATGCGCGCAATGGTCATCTGTTTACCGATACCGGCGTGATCAAAATTCGTAACGCGGTGCACAAACACGACGATTCGCCACTGGATCCGAGCTGTGACTGTTACACCTGCAAACATTTCTCCCGTGCGTATCTGCATCATCTGGATAAATGCGGCGAAATGCTGGGTAGCATGTTGAATACCATACATAACCTGCGACATTACCAGCGGGTTATGGCTGGTTTACGCGACGCCATTCAACAGGGTACATTGGCGGCCTTTGTCGACGCCTTTTATGCCAAGCGCGGTCTGCCAACGCCGCCGCTTGCGTGACGTGCCAGAGCAAAACAATCCTTTCTGCAACAGGAGTGCTACATGAGCTTTCTGATTCCCGCCGCCTATGCCCAGGAGGCTGCCGCTGGTCCTGCTGGTACTGGTTTCGAGTGGGTATTTCTGGTCGGTTTTCTGGTCATCTTCTACCTGATGATCTGGCGCCCCCAGTCCAAGCGTGCCAAGGAACACAAGAACCTGATCGCCGGCCTGCAGAAGGGCGACGAAGTGGTTACCTCTGGCGGAATCGCTGGCAAGGTCACCAAGGTCGCCGATGACTTCGTGGTCATCGAAGTGTCCGACAACGTTGAGCTGAAGTTCCAGAAAGTGGCAATCGCCGCAACGTTGCCCAAGGGCACACTGAAAGCCATCTGAGCTGACTTCATTCAACACCGACGGGGCGCGCAAGGCGCCCCGCGTTCATTAAACGGGCTGCGTCATGCTCAATAGATTCCCTCTCTGGAAATACCTGCTGATTCTGGCAGTGCTCGCGATCGCCTTTGTTTATTCGGCGCCCAATCTCTATCCGGACGATCCGGCGATTCAGGTCACCGGTGCCAGCACGGCGCAGGAAATCGGAACCGAAGATCTCGAGCGCATCAGCAAGGCGCTCGTGGATGGCGGTATCGCTGTCAAGTCTGCATCGCTCGACGAGCAGGGGCGCGGCGGCCTGGTGCGCCTGGAACGGCAAGATGACCAGTTGCCGGCGAAAGACATCGTTCGGCGCACGCTCGGCGACGCCTACGTCGTTGCCCTCAATCTGGCACCTACGACGCCCGACTGGTTGCGCAGTCTTGGTGCGAGTCCGATGAAACTGGGGCTCGACCTTTCCGGCGGTGTGCACTTCCTGTTGGAAGTCGACATGGAAAAGGCCATCGAGACGCGGCTCAACGTTTCCGAGGGCGAGGTCAAGAGCCTGCTGCGCAAGGAGCGTGTGCGCTATCGCAGCCTGCCGAATCTGAAAGATGCCGTGCAGCTGGGCTTCGCCGATGAGGCCACGCTTGGCAATGCGCAGTCGCTGATCCGCAAGAACTTCACGGACTTCGAGCTGACCTCCTCCGAGCGCAACGGTCAATTCGTGCTGCGCCTGACGCTAACTGAGGCCAAGCTGGCAGAGATTCGTGAGTACTCGATCAAGCAGAACCTGACCACGGTGCGTAATCGCGTCAACGAGCTCGGTGTGGCCGAGCCGCTGGTGCAGCGTCAGGGGGCCAATCGGATCGTGGTCGAGCTGCCGGGCGTTCAGGACACCGCCGAAGCCAAGCGTATTCTCGGCAAGACGGCGAACCTGGAGTTCCGTCTGGCGGCTGACGCTGACGCATCGCGCGCTTCCACCGAGGCGTTCGAGTTCCGTCAGGAAGGCCGTCCTCCGGTCCAGTTGGAGCGTACCTTGATCATCACCGGTGATCAGGTGACCGATGCCCAGGCCAGCTACGACGAGAACGGTCGCCCGCAGGTCAACATCCGTCTCGATGGTCACGGCGGCGATCTGATGAATCGCGCGACGCGTAACAATGTCGGTCGCAGCATGGCGGTGATCTTCATCGAGCAGCGGCCGATGACCCGCTATGTGCGGCAGATGGTTGACGGCGTGGAGCAGGAAGTACGGGTCGAAACCTTCCAGGAAGAGAAGAAGATCATCAGCCTGGCGACCATCCAGTCGCCGCTCGGCAGCCAGTTCCGCATCACCGGTCTCGACGGTCAGGGTGAGTCGTCCGAGCTGGCGCTGCTGCTACGCGCCGGCGGCCTGGCTGCGCCGATGTATTTCGCCGAAGAACGCACCATTGGGCCAAGCCTGGGAGCCGAGAACATCAAGCTGGGTGTTCAGGCCGCCATGTGGGGCTTCCTTTTCGTCGCCATCTTCATGGTGCTGATCTACAAGTTCTTCGGCGTGCTGGCGACCATCGCGTTGCTCTTCAATATGGTGGTACTGACCGCCATGATGTCGATGCTCAACGCCACGCTCACCCTGCCGGGTATTGCCGGTATCGTGCTTACCATGGGTATGGCGGTCGACGCCAACGTGCTGATCTTCTCGCGAATTCGTGAGGAAATTGCCAATGGCATGTCGATTCAGCGCGCCATTCATGAAGGTTTCGATCGGGCGTTCTCGGCGATCGTCGACGGCAACCTGACCACCTTGCTGGTGGGCGGCATTCTGTTCGCCATGGGTACCGGCCCGATCAAGGGCTTTGCGGTGACTCTGTCGATCGGCATCCTGACGTCGATGTTTACCGCAATCATCGTGACGCGCGGCATGGTCAACCTGATCTACGGTGGCCGCGATCTCAAGAAGCTGTGGATTTAAGGGGCTAGCACGATGAAACGCGTAATCAATTTCATGGGCGTCCGTCATGTGGCCTTCGCACTCACCGTGCTGCTTACGGTTGCTTCGCTGGCCAGCCTGGTAGTCAAGGGGCTCAATTTCGGCCTGGACTTCACCGGCGGCACATTGATCGAGCTGGGCTACGAGCGTCCGGTCGAGCTCGAGCAGGTTCGTGGGCAGTTGGTCCAGGCCGGTTTCGCCGATGCAGTGGTTCAGAGCTTCGGGGCGACCACCGATGTGCTGGTGCGCATGCCAGGTGATGACCCGCAGCTTGGGGAGCGTGTCGCCAGTGCGCTGCGTAACGCTGACAGCGGCAATTCGGTGAGCGTAAAGCGCGTCGAGTTCGTCGGGCCGGCGGTGGGCGAGGAGCTGCGCGATCAAGGTGGGCTGGGCATGCTGCTCGCGTTGGGCGGCATCCTGGTTTATGTGGCTTTCCGCTTTCAGTGGAAGTTTGGCCTGGGCGCTGTGCTGTCGTTGTTCCACGATGTGATCCTGGTGCTCGGGGTGTTCTCGTTTTTCCAGATATCGTTCGACCTTACGGTGCTGGCCGCGGTGCTGGCGGTGATCGGCTATTCGCTGAACGACACCATCGTGATCTTTGACCGGATTCGCGAGAACTTCCGCATGCTGCGCAAGGCGGAGCTGCTGGAAAACATCAATATCTCCACCACGCAGACCCTGCTGCGAACCGTGGCGACTTCCGTATCCACCTTGCTTGCCGTAGGCGCGCTGATGGTGTTCGGTGGCGAGAACCTTTGGGGCTTCTCGCTGGCGCTGTTGATCGGCGTCGGCGCTGGCACCTACTCGTCGGTCTACGTGGCAGGCATGTTGCTGGTCTGGCTCAAGCTCACCCGCGATGACCTGATTCCGCCAGTGGTAGAAGAGGAAGTCGACGAGCGCCCCTGATCCTCTCTTGAACTTCCGCAGCCTGGCGAGGTCCAAGGCTGCGGAACGGGCGCAGCCCGAAGGAAGAGGATGTCACTGTGAACAAGTCCATGTTGGTCGGTACGGCACTCGGTGTGGTGGTCGCCACCGCTGGCGGCGCTTTCGCTACTTATACCCTGGTCGATAGAGGGCCGAAGTTCGCCGAGGTGTTGGCGGTCGAGCCAATCAAAGAGACCATCCGAACGCCCCGTGAGGTGTGCAAGGATGTCACGGTGACGAGGCAGAAGCCTGTGCAGGACGAGCATCGCATCGCGGGTACGGCGGTAGGTGCCGTGGTCGGCGGTCTGCTCGGCAATCAGGTCGGTGGCGGCAACGGCAAGAAAATCGCGACCGTCGCCGGTGCGGTCGGCGGGGGCTACGCTGGTAACCAGGTGCAGGGGCGGATGCAGGCCAACAGTACCTATACCACCACTGAAACGCGTTGCAGCACGGTTACCGATACGCACGACAAGGTCGTCGGCTACGACGTCAAGTACGACCTTGATGGAAAGGTTGGTCGTGTACGCATGGATCGTGATCCGGGAAGTCAGATTCCGGTGCAGGACGGTCAACTATTGCTGTCGCAGCAATGATCTGAGCGAAGCTGCAGATGAAAAAAACGCCCCGACGGGGCGTTTTTTTTGCGTCAAACTCAGCGCTTGAGTGACGGCGTCAGGTGCGGCTGGATGGCGGTCAGTACGGCCTTGAAGCATTTGGTATTGCCGGCGACGATCTGTCCTTTCTCGAGGAAGTCGTGTCCACCGCTGAAGTCGCTGACCAGGCCGCCTGCTTCCTGAATCAGCAGGGCGCCTGCCGCCATGTCCCATTCGGAGAGGCCAAACTCCCAGAACGCATCGAAGCGGCCAGCGGCGACATAAGCAAGGTCCAGGCTCGCGGCGCCGGCACGGCGCAGGCCGGACGTCTGGCCGACCAGGCTGCGGAACATGTTCAGGTAGGCGTCCAGGTTGTCCATGTCGCCGTCCTTGAACGGAAAGCCGGTGCCGAGCAGGGCGCCGTCCAGGCTTTTGCGTGCGCTGACTCGCAGGCGGCGACCGTTTACTGCTGCGCCGCGACCGCGGCTTGCGGTGAACTCTTCCTGGCGGACAGGATCCAGAACGACGGCGTGTTCCAGGCGACCGCGGTATTTGCACGCAATGCTGACAGCATAGTGTGGAATGCCGCGGACGAAGTTGGTGGTGCCGTCCAGTGGGTCGATGATCCACAGGTAATCGGTGCCGTCACCGGATCCTTCGAGCAGCCCGCCTTCCTCGCCGAGGATGCCGTGATTCGGGTAAGCCTTGCGCAGAGCGGCAACGATGCTTTGCTCGGCGGCCTTGTCGATCTCGGTGACGTAGTCCTTTGCTTCTTTCTCGTTGACCGAGATTGCATCCAGGCGATCGGTGGAGCGGACAATCAGTTCGCCGGCGCTGCGGGCGGCGCGCAGCGCGATATTCAGCATGGGCTGCATGGATCAATTACCTGGTCGTTAAAGAAAGCGCGAAATTCTATCAGGAAAGCGTCAGCGCATGTAGCGTCACCGGTGCTGTCACTGGGTCTCGCCGATGGCGGATCAAGAGGCGCTTCCTGTAAGCTTTCCGCTCGCTTTCACGCAGAGAATCATCGTGTCGCTGCAGAACATTCGTGTCGTGCTGGTCAACACCAGTCACGCTGGCAACATCGGTGGCGCAGCCCGCGCCATGAAGAACATGGGTCTTTCCCGGCTGGTTCTGGTGGATCCGGAAGACTTTCCAAGCCCCAATGCGGTGGCCAGGGCGTCCGGCGCGACCGATATTCTCGATGCTGCGCAGGTGGTCGGTACGCTGGAAGAGGCTTTGGTCGGTTGTAGTCTGGTGCTCGGGACCAGTGCGCGTGATCGGCGCATTCCTTGGCCGTTGCTGGATCCGCGAGAGTGCGCGGCGGTCTCCGTGGAGCAAGCGAGTGGTGGCGGTGAGGTGGCGTTAGTGTTCGGTCGGGAGTACGCCGGGCTGACCAACGAGGAGCTGCAGCGCTGCCAGTATCACGTCCATATTCCGTCTGATCCGCAGTTCAGTTCGTTGAATCTCGCGGCGGCGGTGCAGGTGCTGACCTATGAGGTGCGCATGGCCTGGCTAGCGGCCGAGGGGCGGCCGACGAAGGTTGAGAAACTGGAAACCACGGCAATGCTGGATGCCCAGCCGGTGACGGTGGATGAGCTGGAGAACTACTTCGGTCATCTCGAGCAGACGCTGGTTGATATTGGTTTTCTTGATCCGGCCAAGCCCAGGCATCTGATGCCGCGGTTGCGCCGCCTCTACGGGCGTAGCGGCATCAGCAAGCTGGAAATGAACATCCTGCGCGGTATTCTCACCGAGACACAGAAGGCTGCGCGCGGCGAGCCTCACAAGCGGAGAAGTGATTGATGTTCGAACGCATGCGCGAAGACATTCAGAGCGTTTTCCATCGTGATCCGGCAGCACGCAATGCGTTTGAAGTCCTGACCTGCTATCCGGGCCTGCACGCCATCTGGATCCACCGTCTTTCCCATTGGTTGTGGATGCATGAGTGGAAATGGCTGGCACGCATGTCATCGAACCTGGGGCGCTGGCTGACTGGTGTCGAGATCCATCCGGGGGCCAGGATCGGGCGTCGTTTCTTTATCGATCATGGCATGGGTATCGTCATTGGCGAGACCGCGGAAATCGGTGATGACGTGACGCTATATCACGGCGTGACACTCGGTGGCACCAGCTGGAACAAGGGCAAGCGCCATCCGACGCTCGAGGATGGTGTAATCGTTGGGGCGGGCGCGAAGATTCTCGGTCCGTTCACCGTCGGCGCGGGCGCGAAGATCGGCTCCAATGCGGTGGTCACGCGGGAAGTGCCGCCGGGTGCGACCGCGGTTGGAATTCCGGGTCGGGTGATCGTCAAGTCCAGCGATGAGCAGGAAGCCAAGCGCAAAGCCATTGCCGAAAAGATCGGTTTCGATGCTTACGGCGTCAGCGAGGATATGCCTGATCCTGTCGCGCGAGCCATCGGGCAGCTGCTGGATCATGTTCAGGCGGTAGAAGAGCGCCTGGAGGGTATGTGTGGCGCTTTGAAGGCGCTGGGTAGCGATTATTGCGCCAAGGACCTGCCGGAGCTGCGAGAAGAGGACTTCGTCGAAGTGAAGTCCGACGCTGGCGATGCCCGCACCTGAAGTGCGCAGGCTGGCAGCAGCTGATATCATGGAGGCCCGCTGCATCTGGCCAGATATGGCTTCCTGACTAAAGACCTACTGAATTGATAGGTCTTATAGTTGACTCAAATACTCGGGAATAGCATAATTGCGCCAAACCGTAATGCTTGGTGCAGACCGATGCGATTAACCACCAAAGGCCGTTATGCCGTTACCGCCATGCTTGACTTGGCGCTACATGCGCAGCATGGGCCGGTCTCCCTGGCCGATATTTCCGAGCGGCAGGGTATTTCCCTTTCCTATCTCGAGCAGCTCTTTGCCAAGCTGCGCCGCAGTAGTCTGGTGACCAGCGTGCGCGGCCCTGGCGGAGGCTATCAGTTGTCGCGTGACATGGCTGGTATCCAGGTGGCTCAGGTTATCGATGCTGTCAACGAGTCGGTCGATGCCACGCGCTGCCAAGGCCTCGGTGGTTGTCATTCCGGCGATACCTGCCTGACCCACCACCTGTGGTGCGACTTGAGCCAGCAGATTCATGAATTCCTCAGCGGTATCAGCCTGGCTGACCTGGTGAAGCGCCAGGATGTGCAGCAGGTCGCGCTGCGCCAGGATATGCGTAAAGCTGGCGGCACTTCACCGCAGATGGACAAGATAGAAACGTCCGCCATCGAATGAGCAGGGCGACCGCCTGATAGGAGATACCTGAATGAAATTGCCGATTTACCTGGACTACTCTGCGACCACTCCCGTGGATCCGCGTGTTGCCGCCAAGATGATCGAGTGCCTGACGAACGAAGGCAACTTCGGCAATCCGGCGTCGCGCTCTCACGCTTTTGGCTGGAAGGCTGAGGAAGCTGTAGAGAATGCTCGTCGCCAGGTCGCCGAACTGGTCAATGCTGACCCGCGCGAAATTGTCTGGACCTCGGGTGCTACCGAATCCGACAACCTGGCGATCAAGGGTGTTGCGCATTTCTACGCATCCAAGGGCAAGCACATCGTCACCACGAAGATCGAACACAAGGCGGTGCTGGATACCACTCGCCAGCTAGAGCGCGAAGGCTTCGAAGTCACCTATATCGAACCCGGTGAGGATGGCATCGTCACTCCTGCCATGGTCGAGGCTGCGTTGCGTGACGACACCATTCTGGTGTCTGTGATGCACGTGAACAACGAGATCGGCACCATCAATGACATCACTGCCATCGGTGAGCTGACCCGTTCTCGCGGCATTCTTTTCCATGTCGATGCGGCGCAATCCACCGGTAAGGTCGAGATCGATCTGGAGAAGATGAAGGTCGACCTGATGTCCTTCTCTGCGCACAAGACCTATGGTCCGAAAGGCGTTGGTGCGCTGTACGTCCGCCGCAAGCCGCGCGTACGCCTCGAGGCGCAGATGCATGGCGGTGGTCACGAGCGTGGCATGCGCTCCGGCACCCTGGCTACCCATCAGCTGGTGGGGATGGGTGAGGCCTTCCGTATCGCCAAGCAAGAGATGGTCCAGGAAAACGAGCATATCCGCGCGCTGCGTGATCGCTTCTACAAGCAGGTCGAGCATCTCGAGGAGCTCTACGTCAACGGCAGCATGACTGCTCGTGTGCCGCACAACCTGAACCTCAGTTTCAACTATGTTGAGGGTGAGTCGCTGATCATGGCGCTCAAGGACCTGGCGGTATCTTCCGGTTCCGCCTGTACGTCCGCTTCGCTGGAGCCTTCCTACGTGCTGCGTGCCCTGGGTCGTAACGATGAGCTGGCGCACAGCTCCATCCGTTTCACCTTCGGTCGCTTCACTACCGAAGAGGAAATCGACTACGCAGCTCAGAAGGTATGTGAGGCCGTGACCAAGCTGCGTGAACTCTCGCCCCTGTGGGACATGTTCAAAGACGGCGTCGACATCTCCAAGGTCGAGTGGCAAGCCCACTGACCGGTGTCAAACGCCGCACAGCCTGATCTAAGAGGATTGCACCATGGCATACAGCGATAAGGTCATCGACCACTACGAAAATCCGCGCAACGTCGGCAAGTTCGACGCTGAAGACCCGAGCATCGGTACCGGCATGGTTGGCGCGCCGGCCTGCGGCGACGTGATGCGCCTGCAAATCAAGGTCAACGAACAGGGCGTCATCGAAGATGCCAAGTTCAAGACTTACGGTTGCGGTTCAGCCATTGCCTCCAGCTCCCTCGCAACTGAGTGGATGAAGGGCAAGACGCTGGAAGAGGCGGAAACTATCAAGAACACCCAGCTGGCAGAAGAGCTGGCGCTGCCGCCGGTGAAGATCCACTGCTCCGTGCTCGCCGAAGATGCGATCAAGGCGGCGGTACGCGATTACCGCGAGAAGAAAGGTCTGCTCTAAGGGAGGTTGCAATGGCTATCACCATGACGCCCGCGGCCGCCCAGCATGTTCGCCGCTCGCTGGACGGGCGGGGCAAGGGTGTAGGTGTGAGGCTTGGGGTTCGTACGACCGGCTGTTCCGGGTTGGCCTACGTCCTCGAGTTCGTCGACGAGACGGCAGCCGAGGACTCGGTGTTCGAAAGCCATGGGGTCAAGGTGATCATTGATCCCAAGAGCCTGGTTTACCTTGATGGCACCGAGCTCGACTTCGTTCGCGAAGGGCTCAACGAGGGCTTCAAGTTCAACAATCCGAACGTTCGTGGCGAATGCGGCTGCGGCGAGAGCTTCAATATCTGAGGACGCCGTGGGTACTCCCTGTCATTTTGCACTGTTCGAGTTGAAGCCCGAGTTCGAGCTGGATCTCGCGCATCTCGCCGACCGTTATCGAGAGCTGGCTCGCCAGGTTCATCCGGATCGCTTCGCCGATGCTGGTGAAAGCGAGCAGCGCCAAGCGCTGGAGCGGTCCGCCAACCTCAATGAGGCTTACCAGACACTCAAGAGCCCCAGCCGACGCGCGCGCTATCTGCTGGCGATCGAAGGGCATGAAGTGCCGCTGGAAGCTACTGTGCAGGACCCTGCTTTCCTGATGCAGCAGATGCATTGGCGCGAGGAGCTCGAGGAGCTTCACGAGCAGGCCGACCTCGCCGGCGTGGCGGCATTCAAGTCACGGTTGAAGCAGGCGCAGCAAGGTCTTAATGATGACTTTGCTCAGATCTGGCGAGACCCGGCGCGGCGCGCCGACGCAGAACGCTTGGTTCGACGCATGCAGTTTCTCGACAAGCTGACCCAGGAAGTGCGCCAACTCGAAGAGCGCCTCGACGATTAACCCCGCGCAGCGCCGAGCGTTGCGCCCGATATCAGACAGACATGGCCTTACTTCAGATTGCTGAGCCCGGACAAAGCCCACAGCCTCATCAGCGGCGCCTGGCTGTCGGAATAGACCTGGGTACCACAAATTCTCTTGTGGCTGCCCTGCGCAGTGGCGTTACTGCGCCCCTGGCGGATGCCGATGGGCAGGTGATCCTGCCATCGGTGGTGCGTTACCACGCGGATCACGTTGAGGTTGGTGCACAAGCCAAGCTTGCTGCGGCGACCGATCCGTTCAATACCATCAGTTCCGTTAAGCGGTTGATGGGGCGCGGGCTCGCCGATGTGAAGCAGATGGGCGAGCAGTTGCCGTACCGCTTCCGTCAGGCTGAATCGCAGATGCCTTTCATCGAGACGGTTCAGGGTGCCAAGAGCCCGGTGGAAGTCTCTGCTGAAATTCTTCGCGCACTACGTCTGCGTGCCGAGGAGAGCCTGGGTGGCGAGCTGGTCGGGGCGGTGATCACCGTTCCTGCCTATTTTGACGATGCGCAGCGTCAGGCAACCAAGGATGCCGCACGGCTTGCGGGGCTCAACGTCCTTCGTCTGCTCAACGAACCCACCGCGGCGGCCGTTGCTTATGGCCTGGATCGTCAGGCCGAAGGCGTCGTTGCTATTTACGATCTGGGTGGCGGAACCTTCGATATTTCAATTCTTCGCCTGACCAAAGGCGTGTTCGAAGTGCTGGCCACTGGCGGCGATACTGCGTTGGGCGGCGACGACTTCGACCATACCGTGGCTGACTGGATTCTCGAGTGTGCCGGCGTGTCCGGCGACCTCGAGCCGGGTGCGCAGCGGGAATTGCTGAAGATTGCCTGTGATGCCAAAGAGCGTCTCACTGACGTCGACGTAGTGACTGTTGCCTATGCCGGCTGGTCCGGTGAACTGCATCGAGAGACCTTCGACGCGCTGATCGAACCGATGATTGCGCGCAGTCTGAAATCCTGCCGGCGTGCCGTGCGCGACTCCGGCGTGGAGCTGGAGGAGATCACCGCGGTGGTGATGGTCGGTGGCTCGACTCGCGTGCCGAAAGTGCGTTCTGCAGTCGGACAGTTATTTGGTCGTGAGCCGCTGACTGATATCGATCCTGACGAGGTCGTGGCGATCGGTGCAGCGATTCAGGCCGAAACGCTGGCCGGAAACAATCGCGACGGAGAAGAGCTGCTGTTGCTCGATGTGATTCCGTTGTCGCTCGGTCTGGAGACCATGGGTGGGCTGATGGAGAAGATCATCCCGCGCAATACGACGATTCCGGTCGCCCGGGCGCAGGACTTCACCACCTATAAAGATGGCCAGTCGGCCATGATGATTCATGTCCTCCAAGGCGAGCGTGAACTGATTTCCGATTGCCGCTCTCTGGCGCGCTTCGAGCTGCGCGGCATTCCGCCGATGGTCGCGGGGGCGGCGAAGATTCGCGTTACCTTCCAGGTCGATGCAGACGGTTTGCTCAGCGTATCGGCGCGCGAACTGGCATCCGGCGTCGAGGCCAGTATCCAGGTCAAGCCGTCTTACGGCCTCACTGATGGCGAGATCGCGCGCATGCTCGAGGACTCCTTCCGCAAGGCGGACGAGGATCGCGATGCGCGCGCGCTGCGTGAGCAGCTGGTCGATGCGCAGCGTTTGCTGGAAGCGGTCGAGGCAGCGTTGGCGGCTGATGGCGAGCGCCTGCTGTCTGCCGAAGAGCGGCTTGCTATTGACTCCCAGATGGCCGGATTGCGCGGGCTGCTGGACAGCCAGGATGCGGTCGCCATCGAGCGGCAGACCAAACGCCTTAGCCAGATTACCGACGCCTTTGCCGCGCGTCGCCTGGACTCCACCGTCAAGGCCGCGCTGGCCGGGCGGCGGCTCAACGATATCGAGGATTGACCCAGATGCCGCAGATCATTTTCCTGCCTAACGCCGATCATTGCCCGGAAGGTGCCGTTATCGAGGCGCAGACGGGTGAGACGGTACTGGATGCCGCGCTGCGTAACGGCATCGACATCGAGCATGCTTGCGAAAAGTCCTGTGCGTGCACAACCTGTCACGTGGTGGTGCGCGAAGGCTTCCAGTCGCTTGAGGTCTCTGACGAGCTGGAGGACGACATGCTCGACAAGGCTTGGGGGCTGGAGCCTAATTCGCGCTTGTCCTGCCAAGCGGTGGTGGCTGATGCCGATCTCGTCGTCGAAATACCGAAGTACACCATCAATCAGGTTTCCGAAGGGCATTAAGGGGCGAGCGTGATGCAGCTTAAATGGAGTGATGTGCTGGAGATCGCCATCGAGCTGGCCGAGCGCAAGCCCGGTGTCGATCCGCGCTATGTGAATTTCGTCGATCTGCACCGTTGGGTGATCGAATTGCCTGACTTTTCTGACGAACCCAATCGCGGCGGAGAAAAGGTCCTCGAGGCCATTCAGGCCGCCTGGATCGAAGAGGCGGAATGATAGCGGGGCGGCTTGCGTCTCTGCCCTGAGAGCATTGAAGCAACCGTTTGGCAGTTGATCGCCTCTTCGACAGTCCACCCCTCTACCCTTATGTTTTCACGCTGAACCCGCGTATAATCCGCGGGTTTACTCGTTCGCTTTAACCCATCAGTTTTGGAGTCCTACATGGCCCTGCAACGCACCTTCTCCATCATCAAGCCTGACGCTGTCGCCAAGAACGTCATCGGCGAAATCACCACCCGTTTCGAGAAGGCCGGCCTGCGCGTCGTCGCTTCCAAGATGGTTCAGCTGTCCGAGCGCGAAGCTGCTGGTTTCTATGCCGAGCACAGCGAGCGCGGTTTCTTCAAGGACCTGGTTGCCTTCATGACTTCCGGCCCGGTTATCGTTCAGGTGCTGGAAGGCGAGGACGCCATTGCCAAGAACCGTGAGCTGATGGGTGCTACCAACCCGAAAGAAGCTGCTGCTGGCACCATTCGCGCCGACTTCGCCGTTTCCATCGACGAGAACGCCGTACACGGTTCCGATTCGGAAGCTTCCGCTGCTCGTGAAATCGCTTACTTCTTCGCTGCCACCGAAGTGTGTGCACGCATTCGCTGATTGAGCGAAGGTGAATCCAATGATTGCCACCACCGGTAAAGTGAATCTGCTCGGGCTTACCCAGTCGCAACTGGAGAGCTTCTTCGAGTCCATCGGGGAAAAGCGTTTTCGCGCCGGTCAGGTGATGAAGTGGATTCACCACTTTGGCGTCGATGACTTCGATGCCATGAGCAATCTCGGCAAGGCCTTGCGCGAAAAGCTCAAGGCCTGCGCCGAGATTCGCGGTCCGGAGATCGTCAGCGAAGACATCTCCAGCGACGGCACCCGCAAGTGGGTTGTACGTGTCGCTTCGGGCAGTTGCGTGGAAACGGTGTATATCCCGCAGGGCGGGCGCGGAACACTATGCGTGTCCTCGCAGGCTGGCTGCGCGCTGGACTGCAGCTTCTGCTCCACCGGCAAACAAGGTTTCAATAGCAATCTCACCGCTGCCGAAGTTATCGGGCAGGTGTGGATTGCCAACAAGTCATTCGGCTCCATCCCGGCGAAAATCGATCGCGCTATCACCAACGTGGTGATGATGGGGATGGGCGAGCCGCTGCTGAACTTCGATAACGTAGTCGCCGCCATGCATATCATGATGGATGACCTCGGCTACGGTATTTCCAAGCGCAAGGTGACGTTGTCGACCTCGGGCGTCGTGCCGATGATTGACGAGCTGGCCAAGGTCATCGACGTGTCCCTGGCGCTGTCGCTGCACGCGCCTAATAATGCGCTGCGTGATCAGCTGGTGCCGATCAACAAGAAGTATCCGCTGGATATGTTGCTGTCGGCCTGCAAGCGCTATATCTCGCAGCTTGGCGAGAAGCGCGTGCTGACCATCGAGTACACGCTGCTCAAGGGCATCAATGACCAGCCCGAGCATGCCGAGCAGATGATCACGCTGTTGGCGGATATTCCCTGCAAGATCAATCTGATTCCGTTCAATCCGTTCCCTCATTCCGGATATGAGCGGCCGAGCAACAATGCCATCCGGCGTTTTCAGGACATCCTGCACAAAGGCGGGCACAATGTGACGGTGCGTACCACCCGCGGCGAAGACATCGACGCGGCTTGCGGTCAGCTCGTCGGCCAGGTTCTGGACCGGACGCGTCGAAGCGAGAGATACATCGCTGTGCGTGAGCTACAGAGCGAGCCAGGTACGGCGCAAATTGCTTCGAACCGATCCTGAGGGGGATGCTGATGACTCTGCGCGCTGCGCTGCTGCTTCTACTGACCGGCCTGTTGGCCGGTTGTGTGTCTTCTGGAACCGTCGATCCGCTGAGAACCGACGAAGGTCGCCAGCAGGCGCGCGACGCCTATATTCAACTGGGCATCGGTTATCTGCAGCAGGGCGCGGCAGCTCGCGCGAAGACACCTTTGCGCAAGGCGCTGGAGATGGATCCGCGCAGTGCCGATGCACATGCTGCGTTGGCCTTGGTATTCCAGACCGAGATGGAAAACGATCTCGCCGACAAGCACTACCGCGAGGCGCTGTCCAGCCGCAAGGATGCCCGCATCCTCAACAACTACGGCAGTTTTCTATTCGAGCAGAAGCGCTATCCGGAAGCCATGGAGCGCTTTCGTCAGGCGGCTGAAGACAACATGTACCCGGAGCGCGCACGGGTGTTTCAGAACCTCGGCATGACCGCGCTGCAGCTGGGGCAGCGCGAAGAGGCCGAGCTTCACTTTACTCGCTCGCTGCGCCTCGACGGTCGCCAGCCTCGCGCGCTGCTCGAGCTTGCCCTCATGGCCTTCGAGGACAAGCAGTACGTTCCAGCCAAGCGTTACTACGATAGCTTCAGCCAGGTAGCTGAGCAGAACGCACGCAGTTTGCTGCTCGGTATTCGTCTGGCCAACATCCATCAGGACCGCGACACGGCTGCCAGCCTCGGGCTGCAGCTGAGGCGGTTGTATCCCGGTACGGATGAGTACAAGCAATATCTTTCGGAGCAACGATGACCGCGCCGCACCAAGAATCCGCTGCACCGACGGGCAACAATCCAGGCGAGACGCTGCGTAAAGCCCGCGAAGACAAGGGCTGGACGCTGTCTGCAGTTGCGCAACAGCTCAATCTCACCGAGCGTTCGCTAGGCCGTATCGAAGCGGGTGACTTCAGTCAGTTGCCGGGACATACCTTTGCCCGTGGTTATGTTCGCGCCTATGCCAAGTTGCTGGGTCTGGACCAGACCCGCCTGGTCCAGGAGTTCGATCAGCACACCGGAACCAACGCATCCGGTAGCAACGTCAACAGCCTCGGACGCATCGAGGAACCGGGCCGTCTGTCGCGAACCTTCATGCGTTTCTTCGGCTTCGCTTTATTGCTGCTGCTGGCCGCCGTTGCCTGGTACTGGTGGCAGGAGCGCGCAGAGCGAGAGGCCACGCGATCTCCTGTCTCGGTGTTGGAGCGGATTGAAGTGGAAGGTGCTGACGGCACCACTGAGATCCATCTGCTCGATCGTACTGACGAAGTTGCCGAACCAGCGATTGAGGCGCAGCCCGAACAGGGCGCGCCGATTGCCGAATCGGATGCAAGCGAGACTGACGAGACACTGGAAGGCAACGCTGAGCCTTCTGATTCGAGCTCACCTGCTGCCGAGTCTCAGCAATCGCAGCCGTTGGCACTTCCCGAAACCGCCAGCGAAAGCGCGGTAGTTTCCGCTCAGGCGCCTGCGTTGGCGACCCCAGCCCCAGCGAGTGATTCCGTGGCGCCGGCACCAGTACCCGGCGAGGCCCAGCTGGAGCTGCGTTTTACCGCCGATTGTTGGACCCGTGTGTCGGATGCCGACGGCCGTGTGCTGTTCAGTGCACTGGCCAAGGCCGGGACCAGCAGGACGGTCAGTGGCAAGGCGCCGCTGGACGTACATCTGGGGTTCGCTCGCGGTGCCCAGCTCAGTTACAACGGCGAAGCTGTAAACCTCGCCTCTCACATGCGCGGCGAGACAGCGCGCCTCAAGCTTGGACAGTAAATTGACCATGCATTCCGAATCTCCTATCAAGCGCCGTCAGTCCCGTAAGATCTGGGTAGGCAGCGTTCCGGTCGGTGGCGATGCGCCGATTTCCGTACAGAGCATGACCAATACCGAAACCTGCGACGTCGAGGCGACGGTTGCGCAGATCCAGCGCCTGGCCAATGCCGGTGCGGACATCGTCAGGGTTTCGGTGCCTTCCATGGAGGCTGCCGAGGCGTTCGGGCGCATCAAGCGGCTCGTCCAGTTGCCCCTGGTGGCCGACATTCATTTCGATTACCAGATCGCGTTGCGCGTGGCGGAGCTTGGCGTTGATTGCCTGCGCATCAATCCAGGCAACATCGGCCGCGAGGACCGCGTGCGCGCCGTGGTCGACGCCGCGCGCGACAAGGGCATCCCGATTCGCATCGGCGTCAATGCCGGTTCGCTGGAAAAGGACCTGCAGAAAAAATACGGTGAGCCGACGCCGCAGGCGTTGGTGGAGTCGGCGCTGCGCCACGTCGATCATCTGGATCGACTGGATTTCCAGGATTTCAAGGTCAGCGTCAAAGCGTCCGACGTGTTCATGGCGGTGGAGGCCTATCGGCTGCTTGCCGGTCAGATCGAGCAGCCGCTGCACCTGGGCATCACCGAGGCGGGCGGTCTGCGTTCCGGTACGGTGAAATCCGCTGTGGGGCTGGGCATGCTGCTCGCGGACGGCATCGGCGACACCATCCGTGTGTCACTGGCAGCTGACCCGGTCGAGGAAATCAAGGTCGGCTTCGACATCCTCAAGTCCCTGCGTTTGCGCTCGCGTGGCATCAACTTCATCGCCTGCCCGAGCTGCTCGCGACAGAACTTCGATGTGGTCAAGACCATGAACGAGCTGGAAGCCCGCGTTGAAGACCTGCTGGTACCGATGGACGTTGCGGTGATCGGTTGCGTGGTCAATGGTCCGGGAGAAGCCAAGGAAGCCCATGTCGGCTTGACCGGTGGCAGCCCGAACAACCTCGTCTACATCGATGGCAAGCCGGCACAGAAACTGAACAACGAAAACCTCGTCGATGAGCTGGAGCAGCTCATCCGGCGCAAGGCCGCCGAAAAGCTCGCGTCCGACGCGGCGGTCATCGCGCGCAGCTGATCTTTAAGGAAATCCATTGAGCAAGTCCCTGCAAGCCATTCGTGGCATGAACGACATCCTGCCTGCGCAGACCCCGATCTGGCGTTACCTGGAAAGCACCTTCGCGCAATTGCTCGATAGCTATGGCTACAGCGAGATTCGCTTGCCGATCTTGGAGTTCACCGACCTGTTCGCCCGTGGTATCGGTGAAGGCACCGACGTGGTCGACAAGGAGATGTACACCTTCCTCGACCGTAACGAGGAGTCGCTGACCCTGCGTCCGGAAGGGACTGCCGGGTGCGTGCGTGCCGTGCTCGAGCACGGGCTGACTGGTGGTGGTCAAGTGCAGAAGCTCTGGTACACCGGGCCGATGTTCCGCTACGAGAAACCGCAGAAGGGCCGCTATCGCCAGTTTCACCAGATCGGCGTGGAAGTCTTCAACCAGCCCGGGCCGGACATCGATGCCGAGTTGATCGTGCTGACCGCGCGTCTGTGGAAGCAGCTAGGTCTCGCCAGCGCCGTGACGCTGCAGCTCAACAGCCTGGGTTCCAGCGAAGCCCGTGCCCGCTATCGCGATGCACTGGTGGCTTACATGCAGCAGCGTTTCGATCAGCTCGACGAGGACAGCCAGCGCCGTCTGACGACCAATCCCCTGCGTATCCTCGACAGCAAGAACGCCCAGACACAGTCGCTGCTGGCCGATGCGCCGACGTTGCATGACTACCTCGACGACGAGTCGAGAGCGCACTTCGACGGGTTGAAAGCCCGTCTCGATGCGGTAGGCATCGCCTACGAAATCAATCCAAAGCTGGTGCGTGGTCTGGATTACTACGGCCGCACCGTGTTCGAGTGGGTGACCGACAAGCTGGGCGCCCAGGGGACCGTTTGTGCAGGTGGTCGCTACGACGGCCTGATCAGCCAGTTCGGCGGCAAGCCTACACCTGGTGTCGGTTTCGCTATGGGCGTCGAGCGTCTGGTATTGCTGCTGGAGACCCTCGAGCTGGTTCCGGATGCATTGAGTCCGGCGCCGCACGCCTATATTTGCGCATTCGGCGAGGCTGCAGAGCTGGCGGCGCTGGCCCTGGCCGAGCGCCTGCGCGATACGCTTCCTGGCCTGCGCCTGCTGGTCAACGCCGGTGGCGGCAGTTTCAAGAGCCAGTTCAAGAAGGCTGACAAGAGCGGCGCTCGCTTTGCACTGATTCTGGGTGAGGACGAACTGGCAGGGCGCGTGGTAGGTTGCAAGCCGCTTCGCGACGACAGCGAACAACAAAGCATTGCCTGGGATGCTCTGCCCGAGCGTCTGGCTGCCTGCCTCGAGCAGGTCTGAGACTAAGCGAATGAAAGGAGTGACAGCGTGACCTCGGGTACCGAAGAAGAACAACTGGCGCAGATCAAAGACTGGTGGCAGCGCAACGGCAAGCCGCTGGTGCTGGGTGCAGTGCTCGCACTGGTATTGGTGTTTGGCTGGCAGTTCTGGCAGAAGCATCAGATCACCCAGGCGCAGAACGCCTCGATCGTTTATCAGCAATTGCTGGGTGCGGCGCTGGAAGCTGGCGAAGCCGATGCCGCTGAAGTATCGCGGCTGGGTAATCTGTTGAAGAAGGACTTTGCCGGCACGCATTACGCCCAGTACGGCAGCCTCTTCGTGGCGAAGGTTGCGGTGGAGTCCGGTCGTCTGGACGAGGCAGCCAGCGAGCTGCGCTCGGTTGTCGACAAGCCGGCCGACAAGACCCTGGACGAGCTGGCACGTCAGCGTCTGGCGCGCGTTCTGGCGGCGCAGGACAAGGCAGAGGAAGCGATCAAGCTGCTGGACGGCAAGGTAGATCAGGCCTTTGCTGCCAGTCGCGAAGAACTCAAGGGCGATCTCCTGGTGCAGCTTGGCCGTAATGACGAGGCGCATGCCGCCTACACCAAGGCCAAGGAGTCGTTGTCCCAGGACGCGGCCATCGGCGGTCTGCAAATGAAGCTGGATGATCTGGCCCGAGGGGAGGCGTAAATGATGCGCTGGAAGACCGCAGCATTGCTGACCTTGGCCGTACTGGCCGCAGGTTGCAGCAGCAAGGACACCAAAGAGGCAGAGCCGGCAGAACTGGTGAAGTTCAAGGCCGAGGTTTCGCTGAAGAAAGAGTGGAGCCGCTCGATCGGCGATGGTCAGGGCAAGACCTACAATCTGTTGACGCCGGTGGTTTATGGCGACCAGATCTATGCCGCCGATGTCGAAGGGCTGGTGGTTTCCATGGACCGCCTGACCGGTAAGGTCAACTGGAAGAAGAAGCTCGACAAGCCGGTTTCCGGTGCAGTTGGCGCCGGCTACGGCCTCGTACTGGTTGGCACCTTGCGTGGCGAGGTGTTGGCGCTGGACGTCAGCACCGGTGAGGAGCGTTGGCGCAGCCAGGTCAGCAGTGAAGTGCTGGCCGCTCCGGCAGTGAACGGCGATATCGTGCTGGTCCAGACCCAGGATGACCGACTGATCGCTCTGGAAATCGACACCGGCGCGCAGCGCTGGAGCTATGAAAGTTCGCCTGCCGTGCTGACGCTGCGCGGCACCGGTGCGCCGCTGCTGACCAATCAGCTGGCTGTTGCCGGGCTGTCGAGCGGTAAGGTCGTTGCGCTGGATACCCGTCGCGGCCTTCCGGTATGGGAGCAGCGCGTTGCCATTCCGCAAGGTCGTTCGGAGCTCGAGCGTGTCGTCGATATCGACGGTGGCCTGTTGCTGTCCGGCGGTACGCTCTATGTCGCAAGCTACCAGGGCCGCGCCGCAGCGCTGGAACTGGAGAGTGGCCGTATCCTCTGGCAGCGCGATGCGTCCAGTTATTCGGGCGCCGCGCTGGGTTATGGCAGTGTTTATCTGAGCCTTGCCGACGGTACGGTCGAAGGCATAGACGAGCGCTCCACCACTGCCTTGTGGCGTAACGATTCCCTGGCTCGTCGCCAGCTTTCGGCTCCCGCGGTGTTTTCCAGCTATGTTGTGGTGGGCGACATCGAAGGCTATCTGCACCTGCTGAGCCAGGTCGACGGCCGTTTCGTCGCCCGCGAGCGTATCGACAGCTCCGGCGTACGTGCACGGCCAGTAGTCGAAGGTGACTGGCTGTACGCATTCGGCAACGACGGCAAGCTGGTGGCGCTGACGATTCGTCAGGCCGACTGACCGCAGGTTGTGCCTACGGCTCCGCCTGGCGGAGCCATGAATATTCGGCCGCTGCCTTGCAGCGGCCTTCGTGTTTTCTGAAATATCGCAGTGGAGAGCCGCATGGTTCCCGTAATCGCCCTGGTGGGCCGCCCGAACGTCGGCAAGTCCACCCTGTTCAACCGCCTGACCAAGAGCCGCGACGCCATCGTTGCCGAATACGCCGGGCTGACCCGTGATCGCCAGTACGGCGAGGCCAAGTGGCAGGGACGGACCTACATCGTGATCGACACTGGTGGCATTTCCGGTGACGAAGAGGGCATCGACGCCAAGATGGCGGAGCAGTCGCTGCAGGCCATCGAAGAGGCTGACGCCGTACTGTTCATGGTTGATGCCCGTGCCGGAATGACGGCGGCGGACCAGATGATCGGCGAGCATCTGCGCAAGCGGAACAAGCGCTGCTTCCTGGTGGCGAACAAGGTCGACAGCGTCGACCCCGATATCGCCCGCGCCGAATTCAGTCCGCTGGGGCTGGGTGATGCACTGCCGATCGCAGCCGCCCACGGCCGCGGCATCAGTCACATGCTCGAAGAAGCGCTGGGCATCTTCCCCAAGGACAATGCCGAGGACGCAGAAGGCGATGACGCTGCCGAGCTGATTGACGGTGAGGAAGTCGTCGCCGAGGGCCAGGAGCCCAAGCGCATCCCCGGTCCGAGCGAAAAGGACGGAATCAAGATCGCCATCATCGGTCGCCCCAACGTCGGCAAGTCGACGCTGGTCAACCGTATGCTCGGCGAAGAGCGGGTCATCGTCTACGACCAGGCCGGCACCACCCGGGACAGCATCTACATTCCCTTCGAGCGTGACGACGAGAAATACACCCTGATCGACACCGCAGGCGTACGTCGTCGCGGCAAGATCTTCGAGGCGGTGGAAAAGTTCTCGGTAGTCAAGACGCTGCAGGCGATCCAGGATGCCAACGTGGTCATCTTCGTCATGGATGCCCGCGAAGGTGTCGTCGAGCACGACCTGAACCTGCTGGGCTTCGTGCTGGAAACTGGCCGTGCGCTGGTCATCGCACTGAACAAGTGGGACGGCATGGAACCGGGTGAGCGCGACTATGTGAAGACCGAGTTGGAGCGCCGGCTGTTCTTTGTCGATTTCGCCGATATCCACTTCATCTCAGCCAAGCACGGCACCGGCGTGGGCCATCTGTACAAGTCGGTACAGGCCGCATTCAAGTCGGCCATTACCCGCTGGCCGACCAGCCGTCTGACGCAGATCCTTGAAGATGCGGTGCGCGAGCATGCGCCGCCGATGGTTGCCAGCCGCCGGATCAAACTTCGTTACGCGCACTTGGGCGGCGCCAACCCGCCGCTGATCGTTATCCATGGCAATCAGGTCGACTCGATTCCAAAGTCCTACACCCGTTATCTGGAAAACACCTATCGGCGCGTTTTGAAGCTGGTCGGTACGCCCATCCGGATCGAGTACAAGGGCGGAGAAAACCCTTACGAGGGCAAGAAAAACACGCTTACCGACCGCCAGGTCAACAAGAAGCGCCGTCTCATGTCGCACCACAAGAAGGCCGAGAAGAAGCGCCGCGACAAGCGCTGACTGGTCAGCGATCTCCGTCGAACGACTGGTCCATATCCAGGGCCGGTCGTGCGTGGCGCGGCGTGCCGACCTGGCGTGCCGGATTGCCGACCACCGTGGTGTGTGGCGCTACGGGGTGCAGCACGATGCTGCCGGCACCCACCTTGGCCCCCTCGCCAATCTCGATGTTGCCGAGAATCTTCGCGCCCGCGCCGATCATCACCCCGCTGCGAACCTTCGGATGACGGTCGCCGCCTTCCTTGCCGGTGCCGCCCAGGGTAACGCCCTGCAAAATCGACACGTCATCACCTACCACCGCGGTCTCGCCAATGACGATACCGGTGCCGTGGTCGAGCATGATGCCATTACCGATCCGGCTGGCCGGGTTGATATCGATGCCGAGGCGTTCGTTGCAGCGCGCTTGGATGAACATCGCCAGCAGACGCTCGCCCCGGGCTTGCAGGTCGTGCCCGACGCGATAGGCCTGCAGGGCGAGAAAGCCCTTGGAGAATAGAAAGACTTCCAGTGCCGTATCGAACGCCGGGTCGCGGCTGACGATTGCCTGCAAGTCGCTGCACGCCGCCTCGGCGAGCCGTGGGGCGTGATGGTGTATGCCGGCGAAGCGATCGGCCAACGTGTGGCTCTGGTCGGCGTTTTCGGCCAGCGCATGGCCGATGCGGTACGCCAGCGCACAGCCGAAGTCGGGACGATCGAGGATGGCCTGGCGAAACACCGTGGCCAGGGTCGGCTCCGTATCCAGTGCATGTTGCGCCTGATTGCGCAGGTCGTTCCACAAGGCGCTGACGGAATGGCTCGGCATGGGAAATTCCTTATGTTCGATACGAGTGATGCCCGTTGCCTGCAACTGTAGCAGTCCGACAGCGGCTGCTGTGGCGGCCTCGTATCGGGCAGTCGTCATCGGCTATTCTGTTCGCCTTCCTGCCGTCCCACATGCGGCAGGCTTGTCGGAAGGCCGTCATGCTCATCAGTAAACTGCCCAACGTTGGCACCACCATTTTCACTACCATGTCGCAACTGGCTGCGGACACGGGTGCGTTGAACCTGTCCCAGGGCTTTCCCGATTTCGACGGCCCCGAAGCGTTACGCGAAGCCGTCGCAGGTCACGTCATGGCGGGGCACAACCAGTACGCCCCGATGACCGGCTTGCCGGCGTTGCGTGAGCAGGTCGCGGCGAAGGTCGCCGGCTTGTATGGGCGCGATGTGGATGCCGCCGCCGAGGTCACGATCACCCCAGGCGCTACCCAGGCCATTTTCTGCGCGATCCAGGCGGTGATCCGGCCCGGCGACGAGGTCATCGTATTCGACCCCTGCTACGACAGTTACGAGCCGTCGGTACAGCTAGCCGGTGGCGTCTGCATCCACCAGCAGCTGAGCCTGCCGGATTTCCGCATCGACTGGCAGCGCCTGGCTGACGCCATCACACCGCGCACGCGGATGATCGTGCTGAACACGCCACACAATCCCAGCGGCGCGCTGATCGATGCCGATGATCTCGATCGGCTGGCTGCGCTGATTCGCGAGCGCGATATCTATCTGCTCAGCGACGAGGTCTATGAACACCTGGTGTTCGACGGCCGCGAGCATGCCAGCGTGCTGCGCCACGATGAGCTCTACCAGCGTGCGTTCGTCATCAGTTCCTTTGGCAAGACGTACCACGTCACCGGCTGGAAAACCGGATACGTCGTTGCGCCGCCGATGCTCAGCGTCGAGCTGCGCAAGGTGCATCAGTACGTCAGTTTCACCGGCGTGACGCCGCTGCAGTGGGCCTTGGCCGATTTCATGGCCGCTCATCCCGAACACCTGGCCGAATTGCCGGCGTTCTACCAGGCCAAGCGCGATCTGTTCTGCGATCTGTTGGCTGGTTCCCGCTTCAGCTTTACCCGTGCTGCCGGCACCTACTTCCAGCTCGCCGATTATTCGGCGATCCGCCCCGACCTCGACGACGTCGCCATGGCCGAGTGGCTGACCCGCGAGCACGGCGTTGCATGCATTCCGATATCGGTTTTCTATCAGCACCCGCCGGCCAATCTCAGGCTGGTGCGCTTCTGCTTTGCCAAACGAGAGGAGACGCTGCGACAAGCGGCGGAACGACTATGCGCGATTTGAACAATCTGCCCGACCTCGAACTGGCGCTGGTGCAGACCAGCCTGATCTGGCAGGACGCTGCCGCCAATCACGAACGCTTCGCCACGCTGCTGGATCAGGCCAGCGGCGCGGATCTGATCGTGCTGCCGGAAATGTTCACCACCGGCTTCTCCATGGAATCTTCCGCTCTCGCCGAGCCGGAGGAGGGCGCGACCTATGCCTGGTTGCGCACCCAGGCCGCGCGGCTGGAAGCAGTAATCACCGGCAGCGTGATCATCGAGGCGGCCGACGGCAGCCATCGCAACCGCCTGCTCTGGGCGCGCCCGGATGGTGAGGTGCTGCACTATGACAAGCGCCACCTGTTCCGCATGGCTGGAGAGCACAAGCACTACACCCCCGGGCAGCAGCAGGCGTTGTTCGAGCTGAACGGCTGGCGCGTGCGCCCACTGATCTGCTACGACCTGCGCTTCCCGGTGTGGAGTCGCGACCCGCACGGCACCGACCTGCTGCTCTACACGGCAAACTGGCCCGCCGCGCGTCGCGATGCCTGGAATCGCCTGCTGCCGGCGCGTGCCATCGAAAATCTGTGCTACGTGGCCGCGGTCAACCGGGTCGGCGAGGACGGCAAGGGCTACCCGTACAGTGGCGACAGCCAGGTGCTCGACTTCAAGGGCGACACGCTGCTGAACGGCGAAGATCGCGATGCGGTATTGCGTTGCACATTGCGCGCGCGCGACCTGGCGGCGTTCCGCGAGCGTTTCCCGGCCTATCACGATGGCGACGAGTTCGAGCTGAAATTCTGACGGTATGCCGATCAGCGCGCGGGCTGTTCAGCGGTCCGCGTGACCAGATAGGTCTGCTTGTGTCCGCGTCGCTGGTAGGCCTCCATCCACCGCTCGGCGCTGGCGCGATCATGGAAACGCTGCATTTCCACTTCGTTGCCGTTATCGTCGATCCGGTAAAGCACCCAGCTGGGTCGCTCGGCCGCTGATCGCTGCGTATTCATTGGCTTCCCCTGAGCAGCAAGCCATTCGGAAGTCCAGCCACTTGGGAGGTGTCCGGTGAAGAGCCTTCTTCAGCTCAGCGAAGTCTATGCCATTCTCGAGCCGGGCCCCGTGGTGTTGCTTGGCACCTCACTGGGCGGGCGGGCCAATCTCATGCCGCTGTCATGGCATTGCATGATGGAGTTCGAGCCACCGCTGGTCGGCTGTGTGGTCAGCGCTGGAAACCATTCGTTCAGCGCCTTGCAGGCCACCGGCGAATGCGTGATCAACGTCCCGACCGAGTCACTCGCTCGACAACTGGTTGGTTGCGGCAATTGCCATGGCGATCAGTGCGACAAGTTCGCCTGTTTCGGACTTACCCCGCTGCCCTCGGCAGAGGTGGCGGTGCCGCGAGTGGAGGAGTGTTTTGCGAATCTGGAATGCCGCGTGGTGGATCGGCAGCTGGTGGATCGCTACAACTTCTTCATCCTGCAGGTGGTGCAGGCGTGGATCGATCCTTCCGTCACTGCGCCACGTACGCTGCATCATCGAGGCTACGGCAAGTTCATGCTTGCCGGAAAGGAAATCCAGCTCGCTTCAAAGATGCGTTGAGCGACGGCGTAGCCATACCCAGCCATAGATACCCACATTGACCAGCAGCACCACCGCGGCCAGCACGTATTGCGCCGGCAGGGTCAGCCAGTCCGGGTAGATCAGCGGCATCAGATAGTGCTCGACGAAGCCTTCGCTGTAGCCAGCGTCGCCCGCACGCAGACGCAGCAGCTGCTCCCAACGTGTCAGTGGGCATCCACGGTCGGCTATTTCGACGAATATCGCCCAGGCCGCCGCCGGCAAATGCCATAGCATCATGCTTGGGCGCCACAGGCAGAGGAGGCCGCCCAGCAGAGCGAACAGCACGAAGGCAAGGTGCAGAAGCAGCAACCCGTCCGCTGCAACGCGGTAGATCATGGCGATGACCTGGCGGGACGGGCACCGGGCAGCTCGGTAAGCTGGCGGTCCTGCAGCTTTGCGAACAGCAGCAGGCCGCCCAGCGCGCCGATCAATGCCAGGAGCATGTCCGACTGGGTATCCCACGGGTCTCCCTGGGTACCGAGGAAATCTACTGCGCCTTGACCAGCCAGGAGTGCGACCCACCATTCGATCAGCTCATAAAAAGCACTGATGGCGAGAGCCACGCAAACCGCCAGCAAATTGAGCATTCTGCTTCTAACCAGATAGCCACCGCGGAGCAGGATTTCCCTGGCGATCAGCGCTGGCACCAGCCCCTGCATGAAATGCCCCAGCTTGTCATATGGATTACGACTGAGTTCGAAGAAGTCTTGCACCCAGAAGCCCAATGGCACGCGCGCGTAGGTATAGGCGCCGCCGAGAATGAGTACCAGCGCATGGGCGGCGATCAGTACGTACAGCAGCTGTGTAAGCGGCGTCCGCTGGTAGGTACAGAGCAGTATCGGCGCCGCGATCAGCACTGGTGCGACCTCCAGTAGCCAGGTCGGCCTATCGTAGGGAGCTATCCCGGAAACGATCAGCGCCAGCAGGACGGCGCTCGCCAGCGCAACATTGACGGAGGTTCGCTGCATAGGGTCTGCCTTGGGCGAATACTGGCGCTAGCATGGCGCTGCGTTGCAACTACGGCAAGCGGTCGCTTGGAGCGTCAGCGCGCAGCGACCGACGGGGCCTTGCTGCAACTTCGCCGGTCAACGCTGCCGACATGGTCGTTGGCGTTGCCCTGTACGCAGGCGATGCGCTGGTTGCGCCAGCGCTCCCATTCGCTGACCGGGTACTGGCGGTTCCAGATGTCGTACAGACGCCGGTCCTGCTTCGACAGGCGCAGCTTGTAGCGCTCGCTCATGTACAGATAGGTGCGGGCAATGGCGCCGCGGCTGTATTCGGGCGGCATCGCCGTGCGCTGCTTGAAGTTGACCACGAAGGGACAAGCACCGTACTGGCTGGGCTTTTCGCTGAGCATGCCGAAGCCGAAGTTGCTGCGGTCGCCGTTCACCTCGCCGACCACCGGGACCAGGTTGTGCAGGTCGGCTTCCGCCCGGCTGAACACCGGATCGTTGGCCGTGCAGTGCTTGCGTCCGCCTTGTTGCCAGCATTGGCGCTGATGGCCGATCACCCAGGCCGGCACGATATGCTCCCATTCGACCCGCTCGGCACGTTTGGGCTGCTTGCGCGGAATGTAACCACAACTGGCGAGATCGATGCGGTTGCCCTTGAACTCGCAGCCGCAATAGAAATCCACCGGGCGGTCGGCATAGATGGTCCAGGCTACCTTCTTGGCCTCGCGGAAGGTGCGAGGCGCGTCGGCGTAGCTGCTGGAGGACACCAGCAGGGCGAGCAGGAAAAAGCTGAAGCGGCGCATGGAAATCTCGACGACTGAACGAGTTCCGCATCCATGCGAAGGGCCGGCATTCTACCGTCCTTGCTATTAAAAGCCATATAAAACAATAACTTGTATGATGTCACCTGGCCTTCATCTGCCCCAGGCGATTGATCCACAGCGAGGCGAGGATGATCGTCCCGCCCACCGCGAGCAGTAGCAGATTGGTCGTGGTGCCCCAGAACAACAGGTTGAGCATCAGGCCCACCGGCACCGCCATGTTGTTCATTACCGCCAGGGTACCGGCATCCACCAGTGTCGCGCCCTTGTTCCAGCAGAACTGGCCGACAGCGGTGGCCAGCACGCCCATCCAGATCAGCACCGCCCATTGCGTCGTGGTGGTCGGCAGTTTTTCCGCATTACCGAACAGCAGCCACGCCGGCAGCACGATCACCAGTGCGCCGAGAAAGAAGTAGCCGAAGCGGCGATGCAATGGCACGTCGGAGGGGTAACGCTGCGCCAGATGCTTGTAGAACACCTGACCGGCGGCGAAGGTGAAGTTCGCCAGCTGCATGAGCAGGAAGCCGCCGAGAAAATCGCCGGAAACCCCGTCGTAACGGATAAGTCCGGCGCCGAACACCGCGACGGCTGCCGCGACCAGTGCCCAGGGGTTGAAGCGGCGGTTGAGCGCATCGTCGATCAGCGTCACGTGCAGCGGCGTGAGCACGGTGAACAGCAGCACCTCGGCGACCGTCAGCACGTTGAAACTCATGTACAGGCACAGGTAGGTGACGCCGAATTGCAACGCGCCGACCAGGGTCACGCCAGCAATAAAGCCGGGGGCGACGCCGCGCCAACGGGTCAGCGGCAGAAACACCAACCCGGCGAGGATCACTCGCGTGAGCACGGCGAAATAGCTGTCCACCTGGCCGGCCAGGTAAACGCCGATCAGGTTGAAGGAAAAGGCCCAGAGTAGGGTGACGAAGATCAGATAGCGCATGCCGGCTCCTCGACTAAGGCCGGCGACGTTAGCGGTTGCGCATGAAAGAGGGAAGGGCTGGCGAGCCTGCAGGCCCGCCAGCCGAACGATCAGGCCGACTTCAGGGTGGCCATGTCGATGACGAAGCGATACTTCACGTCGCTCTTGAGCATGCGCTCGTAGGCGTCGTTGATGTCCTGCATGCGGATCATCTCGATGTCCGAGACGATGCCGTGCTCGGCGCAGAAGTCGAGCATCTCCTGGGTTTCGGCGATACCGCCGATCAGCGAGCCGGCAATGCGGCGGCGCTTGAAGATCAGGCCGAACACGCTCGGCGACGGGTGCGGCGAAGCCGGTGCGCCAACCAGGGTCATGGTGGCGTCGCGCTTGAGCAGATTGACGAAGGCGTCGAGGTTGTGCGGCGCGGCAACGGTGTTGAGGATGAAGTCGAAGCTGTTGGCGTGCGCCGCCATCTCGTCCTTGTTCTTCGACACCACCACTTCGGCAGCGCCGAGGCGCAGGGCATCTTCACGCTTGTCTGGCGAGGTGGTGAACAGCACGACCTTCGCGCCCATGGCATTGGCGATCTTCACGGCCATGTGGCCAAGACCGCCGAGGCCGACCACACCGACCTTCTGCCCCGGGCCGACCTTCCACTGGCGCAGCGGCGAGTAGGTGGTGATGCCCGCGCAAAGCAGCGGCGCGACGGCGGCGAGGTTGTCGGTGTGGTTGATGCGCAACACGTACTTTTCATCCACCACGATGTTGTCGGAATAGCCGCCGAGGGTGTTCTCGCCACCGCCGAAGGCCGGACCGTTGTAGGTGCCGACGAAACCGTTCTCGCAATACTGCTCCAGCCCTTCGCCACAGGACGAGCAGGTGCGGCAGCTATCGACCAGGCAGCCAACGCCGGCGATATCGCCCGCCTTGAACTTGCTGACGTTCGCGCCGACCGCGCTTACACGGCCGACGATCTCGTGGCCGGGCACCGAGGGATACAGGGTGTTGTTCCACTCGTTGCGCGCGGTATGCAGGTCCGAATGACAGACGCCGCAGAACAAAATCTCGATCCGCACGTCGTTCGGTCCTACTTCGCGGCGCGAGAAGGAGTAGGGGGCGAGCGGGGTGCTTGGATCGAGGGCGGCGTAACCGATGCTGTTGCTCATGACGGCTCCTTTGTGTGTTCGGAATTTGCAGAGGCCAAGCCTAATGGCGGCGAAGTCGGCTGCGTTTGCACAATCCTGCCGAAGGCTGGTGCGTTTCTGCCGCAATGGTCGCCAGGGCTGATAGCGCAGACTGAGTTGGGAGGCGTTCAGTGACGAACAGTTCAGTCGCTCATCGCTGTTTGGAGGTTTGCCGTCACTGCTGGCGGATAGCGGGAGGGGAAGGCGGGCCGTGCGGTAGGTCGCAGGACTAACGAAGGCGGGCCCGGATGCGGGCCCGCCGTTCAGGCTCAGGCTGCCTTGTCCTGGGCCTCGCGCAGGGCGCGGTTCATGGCGCTGAACAGGGCGCGGATGCTGGCAGTGGTGATGTTCTCGTCGATGCCGATACCGTGCAGCGGCCGCTCACCGTCCAGACGCACCTCGATATAGGCTGCGGCCTTGGCGTTGCTGCCGGCACCGATGGAGTGCTCGTGGTAATCCATGATCTCCAGCTTGACCGGCAGCGCAGCGACCAAGGCCTCCAGCGGGCCTTTGCCGATGCCGCGCCAGTGGACGACTTCGCCATCAGCGGCCACTTCCACGTCCACCGCGCTGGTGCCGTTCTCTTCCTGCAGGCGATGACCTTTGAGCGTATAGGGCGCGGTTGCCTGCAGGTACTCGGCTTCCAGCAGCGCGTAGATCTGCTTGGCACTCATCTCCAGGCCGAGGCGGTCGGTTTCCTTCTGCACCACCTGGCTGAACTCGATCTGCATGCGGCGCGGCAGGCTGATGCCATATTCCTGCTCGAGCAGGAAGGTGATGCCGCCCTTGCCGGACTGGCTGTTGACGCGAATCACCGCCTCGTAGCTGCGGCCGATGTCGGCCGGGTCGATCGGCAGATAAGGCACTTCCCAGATGCTGTCCGGGTCCTGCTGGCTGAAACCCTTGCGAATCGCATCCTGGTGCGAGCCGGAGAATGCGGTGTGCACCAGGTCGCCCACGTAAGGGTGGCGCGGATGCACCGGCAGCTGATTGCATTCCTCGACCACCTTGCGCACCGCGTCGATGTCGGAGAAGTCCAGTTGCGGGTCGATGCCCTGGGTGTACATGTTCAGTGCCACGGTCACCAGGTCGACGTTGCCGGTGCGCTCGCCATTGCCGAACAGGCAGCCTTCGACGCGATCGGCGCCGGCCATCAGGCCCAGTTCGGTGGCGGCCACGCCGGTGCCGCGGTCGTTATGGGTGTGCAGGCTGACCAGTACGCTGTCGCGCCGGTCGACGTGACGGCAGAACCACTCGATCTGGTCGGCGTAGATATTGGGTGTGGCGGCTTCGACCGTGGCTGGCAGGTTGAGGATCAGCTTCTGTTCCGGCGTTGGCTGGAACACCTCGATCACGGCATTGCACACCTCGACAGCGAATTCCGGCTCGGTGGAGCTGAAGATCTCCGGCGAGTACTCGAAACGCCAGGCGGTTTCCGGGTTCTGTGCGGCCAGGCGCTTGATGATCTGCGCTGCATTGACCGCGATGTTCACCACGCCGGCCTTGTCCTGATTGAAAACGATGCGGCGGAAGCTTGGCGCGGTGGCGTTGTAGTAGTGGACGATGGCCTGCTTGGCGCCCTTCAGCGATTCGAAGGTGCGGGTGATCAGATCCTCGCGCGCCTGGGTCAGCACCTGGATGGTGACGTCGTCGGGGATGTGGCCGCCTTCGATCAGCTCCCGGACGAAGTCGAAATCGGTCTGCGAAGCAGAGGGGAAGCCGACCTCGATTTCCTTGATGCCGACCTGAACCAGCGTCTTGAAGAAACGCATCTTCTTCGCTGCATCCATCGGCTCGATCAGCGACTGGTTGCCATCGCGCAGATCCGAACTCAGCCAGATCGGTGCCTGGGTGATCGTCTTCGACGGCCAGGTGCGATCCGGAATGTCGATGGCCGGGAAGGCGCGATATTTTTTCGACGGGTTCTTGAGCATGGTCATGGCGTTTCCCCAGGTGAAGCTTGAGCAAGCAACTTGTTTGCCTGTTACAGGCGGTGGTTTATGGTGCAAAGCTATTGCTTGATGGTCGGTGCGTGCAAGCTTCTGACAAAAATTGATGTTTTGTTCCAATAAATGATCAGTTGTGGTTTTTTCTGCTGATTCCTGAAGAAAAGCTCGAGCTTGATTGCTCCCGCTTCTTGCGGCCTCATGTCGCAGCAGCATCCATGCGGGCTGCGTGCGATCATCGGGCTACCTCCCGCTGGGTTACGTCACGGTCAACTGAAGGACATGCCGGTGACACGCAAACGGCTTACGACATTGAGTATCTGGCTTGGCCTGTTCGCCATGCTGATGATTCATGTCGGCCCGTTGTACTCTGCGGTTCAAGCCGCTCAGGCCGCCCAGCTCAGCGAGCACCATCACCATGCCGAACATGAGCCCTCCGCTCACGGCCACCATGGCCAGGCACGCGCGGGGGAGCCGGCCTGGCTCGCGGCGCTGGACCTCTGCGGTTACTGCGAGCTGCTGACGGTCAATCCACCGCTCAGTCTTTCCGTCCAACTGGTTCTGCCTCACCACGAACCGGGTTATTTCCAGCCCCTTCCCGAACAGCCGCTGCCGCCTGCGCTGCGTCGCAGCAGTGGCCATCCCCGTGCCCCTCCGCTTCTGCCCTGCTGACGTTCATCGACCGCTAATGGCGGTTCAATCACATGCAGAAGTGGAAATTCTATGTCCAGCATTACTCATGGCTGTACGGCGCGCGTGCGCCTGTCTGAGCGTTTTTCGATTCAACCGTCCCGCCTGCGTTGGCAGTTCGCCCATGCCGCGTTGCTGGGGATGCTCGCCAGCGGTGTGCTGGCGGCCGACGCCGATCACTCCGGTCACGCCGAGCATGCTGACGCGGTCGAGCTGGCGCCGATGGTTATTACCGGCGTCGGCCAGCAATCCCCGCTGACGGTCGTCACCGACCCGAAGATCCCACGCCAGCCGATGCCGGCCAGCGATGGCGCCGACTACCTGAAGACCATTCCCGGTTTTTCGGCGGTACGTAACGGCGGGGTGAACGGCGATCCGGTGTTCCGCGGCATGTTCGGCTCGCGGCTGAAGCTGCTCTCCAATGGCGGTGAAATGCTCGGCGCGTGCCCCAACCGCATGGATTCGCCCAGCTCGTACATCAGCCCGGACACCTTCGACAAGCTGACCGTCATCAAGGGCCCGCAAACAGTGCTCTGGGGGCCAGGAGCGTCGGCCGCCACGGTGCTCTTCGAACGCGAGCCGGAGCAGTTCAGCGAGCCGGATTACCGCATCAACGGCAGTCTGCTGACCGCCTCCAACGGTCGCTTCGACCGCAACCTGGATGCCGCCGCGGGCAACAGCCAGGGCTATGCCCGGCTGATGGCCAACAGCTCCCAGGCCGATGATTACGCCGATGGCAACGGTGATACCGTGCCGTCGCGTTACGACAAGTGGAATACCGATGTGGCACTGGGCTGGACGCCGGATGAAGACACGCTGATCGAGCTGACCGCCGGGCGCGGCGATGGCTACGCACGCTATGCCGGGCGCGGCATGGATGGCAGCCAGTTCCAGCGCGAAAGCCTGGGGCTGCGCTTCGAGAAGAGCAATATCGGCGAGACGTTCTATGGGTTGGAGGCGCAGGTCTACTACAACTACGCCGACCACATCATGGACAACTACAGTCTGCGTGACTTCGTGCCGACCTCGATGATGAAGGTGCCGACACTGTCGCGGGTCGATCGCCGTACCCTCGGCGGCCGGCTGGTCGGTACCTGGCAATGGACCGACGTCGAACTCAAGGCCGGTGTCGATGCACAGCGCAGCGAACACCGCAAGGTGATGAACCCGAATCTGCACGTGAACCAGATGGTCGCCGCGGCTGGCAGCGATGCATTGCCCTGGGTGCCGGACGCGATGCTGCACAGCTACGGCGTCTTCGGCGAGCTGACCTGGCAGCTCAGCGAACGCGAGAAGCTGATCAGCGGTCTGCGTCTGGATCTGCATGAGGCGACCGATGAGCGCGACTACTTCAACAGCCACCATCCGACGCTCAAGAACGGGATGGGTATGCCCGTCAGTCAGGATTGGGACAACCCCACCGCCGGCGAAACCCGCCGCGATACGCTCTACAGCGGCTTCGTGCGCTACGAGGAAGAGCTGACCAGTGTGCCTGCCACCTGGTACGCCGGCCTCGGTCATGCGCAGCGCTTCCCTGACTACTGGGAGCTATTCGTCTCCAACCCCGGTCCGGTCGGCACGGTGCAGTCGTTCGATTCGGTACGGCCGGAGAAGACCACCCAGCTGGACGTCGGCTTGCAGTACGCGAAAGGACCGCTGGAAGCCTGGGTTTCAGCTTATGCCGGCGTGGTCGAGGACTACATCCTGTTCAGCTACGTGCCAGGCGTGATGCCCGGCATGCTGCGCGCCGAAGTCAGCAATATCGACGCGACCATTGCCGGCGCTGAAATGGGTGCGAGCTATCGTTTCACCAGTAACTGGAAGGGTGACGCGAGCCTGGCTTACGCCTGGGGCAAAAACCGCAGCGATGACCGCGCCATGCCGCAGATTCCGCCATTGGAAGGGCGTCTTGGGTTGACCTATGAGCGCGACAACTGGAGCACCAGTGGCTTATGGCGGGTCGTCGCTGCGCAGAGCCGCGTTGCCGAGAACCAGGGCACCGTGGTCGGCAAGGACTTCGACGAGAGCGCCGGCTTCGGCGTGCTGGCGGTCAATGGCGCCTACCGGCTGAACAAGAACTTCAAGCTCAGTGCGGGCGTCGACAACCTGCTGGACAAGGCCTACAGCGAGCACCTCAATCTCGCCGGCAGTGCGGGCTTCGCCGATTACGGACTGGAACCCACCAGTCGGGTCAACGAGCCGGGCCGCACCTATTGGGCGCGAGTCGACATGAGCTTCTGAAGGAAATAACGGTGGTAAAGGAGCGAGGCGTTCCCTCGCTCCGGACGTAGGTTGGCGCTGAGGCGCGGGGTTTGAAGGTGTGGCCCGCGGCGCTGGCGTCAGGGAGGACGCAATGGGCAGTGCTCAAGGCTGCGCTATCTGCTTCGTGCCTCAGCGCCAACCTACGATTAATCGATGCCGCATGCCTGGCTGCTCGGTCAGCATCGTCACCGTTCTTGTCTATCTTTGCTGGGATGCGCCCGGCAAGTCCTCGCCATCATCTTCGGTCGAATGTTCCTCACGCGCCGCCAGTACTGCTGCGCCGCGGGGCATCAGCGACTCGCCCCAGTTGCGGATGTCTGCACCGCTAGGATGCTGGAACACGCGCAAGCCGAATTCCGGCAGGATCGCCAGCAAGTGATCGAAGATGTCCGACTGGATCGCCTCGTACTGCGTCCACGCCACCGTATTGGTGAAACAGTAGATCTCCAGCGGCAGGCCGTCGGCGGTGGGGCTCAGCTGGCGCACGATCAACGTCATGTTCTGATGAATGCCGCCGTGGCTGCGCAGGTAGCGCTCCACATACGCACGAAAGCTGCCGATATTGGTGATGCGTCGGGTATTCACCGGCTCCTTGCCACGCTCTTCGAGCTTGGCATTCCATGCCTCTATTTCCCTGGTTTTCTCGGTCAGGTACTCGTCCAGCAGATTGAAGCGATGCAGACGCTCGCATTCTTCACGGCTGAGAAAATGCACGCTCTGCTGATCCAGATACAGGCTGCGCTTGATGCGCCGGCCGCCGCTTTCCTGCATGCCGCGCCAGTTCTTGAACGAGTCGGAAATGAAGCGCTTGGTCGGGATGCTGGTGATCGTCTTGTCCCAGTTCTGAATCTTGACGGTATGCAGGGCGATATCGATCACGTCGCCGTCGGCATTGAGCTGCGGCATTTCCACCCAGTCGCCGACGCGGATCAGGTCATTGGAGGTGATCTGCACGCTGGCCACCAGCGAGAGCAGGGTGTCCTGAAAAATCAGCATCAGCACCGCCGCCATGGCACCAAGGCCGGACAGCAGGATCAACGGCGAACGATCGATCAGCGTGGCGATGATCAGAATCGTCGCGATGGCGTAGACGACGATCTTCACCACCTGCAGATAACCCTTGATCGGGTGCAGGCGGGAATCCGGACGGCGCTGGTAGATGAGGTTGACGATGTCCAGCACGGCGCCCAGGGCCAGCGCGATGGTCAGCACGATGAAGCCGCCGCAGACGTTCTGTACCACCGTGACCGCGGCTTCCGGCAGGCCCGGCACGGTCGTCACGCCGATGGACAGCACCAGTGCCGGGACGATGTTCGACAGCCGCTTGATGACGCCGAAATCCTGCAGCTTGTTCTCTCGGGTGTGTTGCAGCAGGCGGTAAAGGCCGCGCACCAGAATGCGTTTGACGACCCAGTTGGACAGCCAGGCGGCGAAGATCAGCGTGGCGCTGGCGAGCAGCGTTTGCAGTTCGGCGTGGGCTCTGAGCCAGTCCAGCCAGCCGGCCAGATCGTCAGACATGGTCTACTCCATCCAGTGTGTTCAGGCGCGACCTGGACAAAGCGCATCGGTCGCGGCGCGATTTGTTCGTACGGCGGCTTTGCTCAGCGGATGAATTCGCGGCCGATGCTCTTGAACAGCTCGGTGCCGGCGCGTTCCATCCATTCGAAGGCAACCATCTCCCGCGAGACGATCACCGCACCGGCTTGGCGCATGCGCGCCAGCGCGAGCGCCTTGTCGCTGGCCCGCCGCGAGCCGACGCCTTCTTCGACAACGAAGACCTCGTTACCGCGGGCGAGCAGGTCGAGCACCGTCTGCAGCACGCACACGTGAGTTTCGCAGCCGCAGACGACGAACTGCCGGCGTTCGCCACCCGGGCGCTGGAACAGCTCGCCGTCGCTTGCCGCGGAAAAGTGCAGCTTCTCCAGAATGGCGGCTTCGTCGACGCCGTCACGCAGGGCGGCGATCGTCCTGCCCAGCCCCTTGCTGTACTGCTCGGTCAGCAGCACCGGCACGCCTACGCGCTGTGCTACCTGCTGCAGCCAGGCAGTGTGCTCGGCCATGGCTTCACTTTCGAGGATTACCGGGAACAGGCGTTCCTGGATGTCGATGATCAGCAGGGTGGAGTCCGTCGCTTTGATGCGCATTGCTGTCGTTCCTTTTGCTGTGTTCAAGGCTTGTAGGCGCCGATGAAGATGGCTGGGTCGACACGGGCATCGTTCAGGCTCACGTTCCAGTGCAGGTGCGGGCCCGTGGCACGCCCGGTCGCGCCGACCTTGCCCAGCACCTGACCCCGCGCCAGTTGCTCGCCGACCTTCACGCCGATCTCGGAAAGATGGCAGAACATGCTGATCAGCCCCTGGCCGTGATCGACGAATACCGTCTTGCCATTGAAGAAGTAGTCACCGGTGAGTATCACCTTGCCGACTGCCGGTGCCTTGATTGGCGTGCCGGTCTTCGCCGCGAAATCCAGGCCGGAATGCGGGTTGCGTTCCTCGCCATTGAAGAAACGGCGCAGGCCGAAGGGCGAGGACAGCGGGCCAGCCACCGGGCGGTCGAACAGCAGATTGCTTGGCTGGTTGGCGCTGAACTGGCGATAGGCACGGTTCTGCTCGTCCAGTTCGCGCTCGATGCGCTTGAGGTCGGCCGGGTTCGGATTGACCTGGCGCTGGTTGTTCAGGGTGATGTGTTGCGCGCGATAGTCGCGACTCTCGACCTGGAAGGTCTGGGTGCGGCCATCGATCTCCAACTGCTGCGCGCCCGGCTTCACAGAAAGCGGGATACCGACGATGGCGATCCAGCGCTGGCCGTCCTCGCGCACCACCAGCGTCGGTTTGCCCTGGTAGCGGGCCTGCGGCGCACTCGGGCCGTTGCCGAGTTCGATCACGGCAACGCCGCCGGGTACGGGTTTATTCAGCAGGCGGGTGATGAATCCCTCGGCATGGGCCGGCAGGGCAATGGCGAGGGCGAACAGCAGGGCGAAGACACGAGGCATGGGTGGGTCCGGTGCAGGAAACGGCCCATCCTCGCGTAAACGCTGGAATAGAGAAAGACCCAGGGATGTCAGAACGTTTCCGGCCAAGCGGCTGCCGCAGGGTCTACAGCAACGGCAGCGTTACTGGCTCCAGATGATTGTCTTCCACGCGCACCTCGAGCTCGCCCTCGCCGAGCCGGGCCTTCAGCCGCTGCCCGGGCTGGGTCTGGCTGGCGCTGCGGATCGCCTGGCCGCGCTCGTCGAGCAGGATGCTGTAGCCGCGACTGAGCGTGGCCAGCGGGCTGACCACGTTGAGCGTCTGGGCGAGGCTTTGTAGCTGCTGGCGCCGGCCTTTCAGGTTGGCCTGCATCGCCCGCGGCAGTCGTGAGGAGAGGTGTTCGAGGCGCTGGCGCAACAGATTCAGAGAACGCCCCGGATGTTGCGCGGCCAGGCGCGTTTCCAGCCGGGCCAGGCGCTCCTGGCCGCTGCACAGGCGGCGGTCGACGGCGCGCAGCAGGCGCTGCTCGAGGTCGTCGATGCGCTGGGCCTGCTGCTGCAGACGTTCGCCCGGATGGCGCAGGCGGCGGGTCAGGCCTTCCAGACGCATGGCGTCACGGTGCAGACGGTCGCGCATGCGCAGCACCAGGCGCTGTTGCAGCCCGCTCAGCCGGTGTTGCAGGTCGGCGCTGCTGGGGGCCAGCAGCTCGGCGGCCGCGGATGGCGTCGGCGCGCGAACATCGGCGACGAAATCGGCGATCGAGACATCGGTTTCGTGGCCCACCGCGCTGACGATCGGCGTGACGCAGGCGTCCACCGCGCGTGCCACGGCTTCTTCGTTGAAGCACCAGAGGTCTTCGAGCGAACCGCCGCCGCGGGCCAGGATCAGCGCATCGAAGCCCTGAGCGTCGGCTAGCTGCAGCGCGCGGACGATCTGTCCGGTGGCTTCGCGGCCCTGCACTGCGGTCGGGATCAGCGTCAGCTCGACCTGCGGCGCGCGGCGTTTGAACACCGAGATGATGTCGCGGATCACCGCGCCGGTCGGCGAGCTGACGATGCCAATGCGCCGCGGGTGGGCGGGCAAAGCAGCCTTGCGTTCGGCAGCGAACAGGCCTTCGGCGCTGAGCTTTTCCTTCAGTGCCTCGAAGGCCAGGCGCAACGCGCCGTCGCCGGCTGGCTCCAGCGTATCGAGAATCAGCTGGTAATCACCGCGCCCCTCGAACAGCGAGACCTTGCCGCGCACCCGCACCGCCAGGCCGTCGCGTAGCGCCTGGCGTACCCGCGCCGCGTTCTGCCGGAACAACGCGCAACGCACCTGGGCGTTCTTGTCCTTGAGGGTGAAATAGATGTGGCCGGACGCCGGGCGGGCGAGGTTGGAAATCTCGCCTTCGACCCAGACCTGAGCGAACACGTCCTCGAGCAGCAGGCGGGCGCGGCCGTTGAGCTGGCTGACGGTGAGGACTTCGCGATCGAGATTCAGACGCTGGAAGGGATCTTTGAGCATGGCGGCGATGATATGCCGGGCGCGGCCATGCGCAAACCGAAACTGCACGCACTGGTCTGCCCGCTCTTGACCGGATCGGGCGTGGCGCTAAGCTGCGCGGCCTTTCTTCATCTCCGTTTCGAGCCGTTATGAGCCATAGCCAAGCGATCATCGTGCCGCGCGTTTCCACGTTCCCGGGGCACGAAGCCAAGGCGCGGATGATCCTGCGCTGGCTGGCCGAGCGGCGCATCGTCGAGGCGCTGCCGACCACCTGCGGTCGCGGTGTTGGCGGCATGGGCTACGCGATTGCTCCAGGCGCGCGAAACGTCGTGATGCATCCGGAGCGCTTGCCCTATGGCGAGGCGATCAATGGCCTTGAGGTGGTGACCAGACGCTGCATCTATACACCGACGCAGGATTTCGCCGAAGAAGCAGGCTGCCCCGAGTGCCGCCGCGAGATCGGCGAGGCGCTGTTCGAAAGCCTGGATGAATGGACGCCTCGACAGACCGACAATTTCACCTGCCCGGAGTGCGGCTTCGAGGACGACATCAACGGTTTCCTCTTCATCCCGCCCTGCGCCTTTTCCAATCTGGGTTTCATCTTCAATGGCTGGGGTGAGGCTGGCTTTCGCCAGGCGTTTCTCGACGAGTTCGCCGAGCGCCTGGGTTTCAAGGTGGCGCTGATTATTGATCGGGCGTGACCGGCTGGTCATTTCGGAAATGCCGTGCATTTAGCTGTGCGCGACGTACCTCACATCCGCATTGAGCGTGACGGGGTGCGTGGGTATAATGCCGCGCTTCCTTTTTCCCGCCTGGGAGCCCCCGCCATGCTGCGTATCAGCCAAGAAGCCCTGACTTTCGATGATGTTCTCCTGATCCCGGGATATTCCGAGGTTTTGCCGAAGGATGTCAGCCTGAAGACCCGTCTGACCCGCGAAATCGAGCTGAACATTCCGCTGGTTTCCGCGGCCATGGACACCGTCACCGAAGCGCGCCTGGCCATTGCCATGGCTCAGGAAGGCGGCATCGGCATCATCCACAAGAACATGAGCATCGAGCAGCAGGCTGCCGAGGTGCGCAAGGTCAAGCGTCACGAGACCGCCATCGTTCACGATCCGGTCACCGTCACGCCGGAAACCAAGATCAGCGAGCTGCTGCGCAAGGCGCATGAACTGGGCTTCTCCGGCTTCCCGGTGGTTTCCGGCAAGGAGCTGGTCGGCATCGTCACCGGGCGTGACCTGCGCTTCACGCCCAATGCCGGCGACTCCGTCGCGGCGATCATGACGCCCAAGGACAAGCTGGTCACCGTGCTCGAAGGCACTGGCCTGGAAGAGATCAAGACCGAACTCTACAAGCACCGCATCGAGAAGATGCTGGTGGTGGACGGCAACTTCCACCTGCGCGGTCTGGTGACCTTCCGCGACATCGAGAAAGCCAAGACCTACCCGCTGGCCTCCAAGGACAGCCAGGGCCGTCTGCGCGTCGGCGCCGCGGTCGGTACCGGCGCCGATACCGGTGAGCGCGTCGAAGCGCTGGCCGCTGCGGGTGTCGACGTGGTGGTGGTCGACACCGCTCACGGTCATTCCCGCGGCGTGATCGACCGCGTGCGCTGGGTCAAGGAGAACTTCCCGCAGGTGCAGGTGATCGGCGGCAACATAGCCACCGCCGAAGCCGCGCTGGACCTGGTCAAGGCCGGCGCTGACGCGGTCAAGGTCGGCATCGGCCCAGGCTCGATCTGCACCACGCGCATCGTCGCCGGTGTCGGCGTACCGCAGATCTCCGCCATCGCCAACGTCGCTACCGCCCTCGAAGGCACCGGCGTGCCGATGATCGCCGACGGTGGCATCCGCTTCTCTGGAGACCTGTCCAAAGCCATCGTCGCTGGCGCCAACGCGGTGATGATGGGTTCGATGTTCGCCGGTACCGAAGAGGCGCCGGGCGAGATCGAGCTGTTCCAGGGCCGCTCCTATAAGGCCTACCGCGGCATGGGTTCGCTGGGTGCCATGTCCCAGGCACAGGGCTCCTCGGATCGCTATTTCCAGGATTCCGCCGCTGGCGCCGAGAAGCTGGTGCCGGAAGGCATCGAGGGCCGTGTGCCGTACAAGGGCTCGCTGGCAGCGATCATCCATCAGCTGATGGGCGGCCTGCGTGCTTCCATGGGCTACACCGGCAGCGCCACTGTCGACGAAATGCGCAGCAAGCCGCAGTTCGTGCGCATCACCGGCGCCGGCATGGCTGAGTCACACGTGCATGACGTGCAGATCACCAAGGAAGCGCCGAACTACCGGGTCGGCTGAAAAATCGATCTGACGCTGCTGCGCTAGGTCATGCTGCGTTGCCTGCCGTCGCTCGCGACGCGGCAAATCGATTTTAAAAGTATGAAGAAGGGGGCTGTTCGATCAGCCCCGTTTCATTTGTGACTACCACGAGAGATGCCCATATGGCTCATCCTGACATTCACGCTCACCGCATCCTGATTCTGGACTTCGGTTCCCAGTACACCCAGCTCATCGCCCGCCGCGTGCGTGAGATCGGCGTCTACTGCGAGCTGCATCCGTGGGACATGAGCGAGGACGACATCCGTGCCTTCGCGCCGCGCGGCATCATTCTCGCCGGTGGCCCGGAGTCGGTTCACGAGGAAGGCAGCCCGCGCGCGCCGCAGGCCGTGTTCGATCTCGGTGTGCCGCTGTTCGGCATCTGCTACGGCATGCAGACCATGTCCGAGCAGCTGGGTGGCAAGGTGCAGGGCTCGGACGTTCGCGAGTTCGGTTATGCCCGCGTCGATCTGGTCGGCAAATCGAAGCTGTTCGACGGCATCGAAGACCACATGGACGACGACGGCGTCTTTGGCCTCGATGTCTGGATGAGTCACGGCGACAAGGTCACCGAGATTCCGGCCGGCTTCCATATCCTGGCCAGCACCCCCAGCTGCCCGATCGCTGCCATGGGCGACGATGTCCGTGGTTACTACGGCGTGCAGTTCCACCCGGAAGTGACTCATACCCGTCAGGGCGGGCGCATCCTTTCCCGTTTCATCCTCGACATCTGCGGCTGCGAAGCGCTGTGGACGCCGTCCAACATCGTCGAAGATGCCATCGCCCAGGTGCGTGCCCAGGTCGGTGATGCCAACGTGCTGCTCGGCCTCTCCGGTGGCGTCGATTCGTCGGTGGTTGCGGCGCTGCTGCACAGGGCGATCGGCGACCAGCTGACCTGTGTCTTCGTCGACAATGGCCTGCTGCGCCTGCACGAGGGCGACCAGGTAATGGCCATGTTCGCCGAGAACATGGGCGTCAAGGTGATCCGTGCCGACGCCGAAGCGCAGTTCCTTGGCAACCTCGAAGGCGAGGCGGACCCGGAGAAGAAGCGCAAGATCATCGGCCGTACTTTTATCGACGTGTTCGATGCCGAAGCCAGCAAGCTGGACAACATCCAGTTCCTTGCCCAGGGCACCATCTACCCCGACGTGATCGAGTCGGCCGGCGCCAAGAGCGGCAAGGCCCATGTGATCAAGTCGCACCACAACGTCGGCGGCCTGCCGGAGGAAATGAACCTCAAGCTGGTCGAGCCGCTGCGTGAGCTGTTCAAGGACGAGGTACGCAAGATCGGCCTGGAGCTCGGCCTGCCCTACGACATGGTCTACCGTCACCCGTTCCCGGGCCCGGGTCTGGGTGTGCGCATCCTTGGCGAAGTGAAGAAGGAGTATGCCGACCTGCTGCGTCGCGCGGATCACATCTTCATCGAAGAGCTGCGCAACTTCGACTGGTACCACAAGACCAGTCAGGCGTTCGTGGTGTTCCAGCCGGTCAAGTCGGTCGGTGTGGTCGGCGACGGCCGTCGCTACGCCTGGGTCGTTGCGCTGCGCGCGGTGGAAACCATCGACTTCATGACTGCACGTTGGGCGCACCTGCCTTACGAGCTGCTGGAGAAGGTATCCAACCGCATCATCAACGAAATCGAAGGCATCTCCCGCGTCACCTACGATGTGTCGAGCAAGCCGCCCGCCACCATCGAGTGGGAGTGATCTGAAGCAATGAGGGCAGCCCAGGCTGCCCTCATGCTATGCGCAGCCTCCGCAGAGAGGCGCGTCGAGCCTGATGGGCCCATCAATTCGGACTGGCTGGAGCCCATGCATGTCCTTTACTCGCAGACAGATTCTCACCGGCCTGGCCGGTCTTGGTGTCGTCGGCCTCGCCGGCAGTGGTGCGCGCTACTGGCTCGGCCGCCCGGCCGACATCACCACCCATGACTATGAGCTGATCGCCGCCCCGCTGGACGTGGAGTTGGTGCCCGGTCACGTCACGCCCGCCTGGGCCTATGGCGGGCAGGCGCCTGGCCTGGAGCTGCGTGGCCGTCAGGGCGACTGGCTGCGGGTGCGCTTCATCAACAATCTGCCTGAGCCCACCACCATCCACTGGCATGGCATTCGTCTGCCGCTGGAGATGGATGGCGTTCCCTACGTATCGCAGTTGCCGGTATTGCCCGGCGAGTTCTTCGACTACCGCTTCCAGCTGCATGATGCTGGCAGCTTCTGGTATCACCCGCACACCAGCAGTGCCGCCCAGCTGGGTCGTGGACTGGTCGGCCCGCTGATCGTCGAGGAGCGCGAACCGAGCGGTTTCCGCCACGAGCGCACGCTCAGCCTGAAGAGCTGGCATATCGACAAACAGGGTGCGTTCACCGAGTTCAGTGTGCCGCGCGAGGCTGCTCGAGGTGGCACGCCGGGCGTGCTGTCGACGGTGAATGGCACACATGCGCCCACGCTTGATCTGCCGGCCGGGCAGGTCGTGCGGCTACGCGTACTCAACCTCGACAATACGCTGACCTACCGACTGAACCTGCCGGACGGCGAGGCGCGCATCTATGCGCTCGAAGGCCATCCAATCGCGCCGATGCCGCTGGGCAAGGAGTACTGGCTCGGTCCGGGCATGCGTATCGACCTGGCGCTGAAGGTGCCGGAGGTCGGCACGGAGCTGTCCTTGCGCAACGGTCCGTTGCGGCTGGCGACGCTGCGTTCGGTGGCCCATGACGAAACCGCCGGCGACTGGCCGCCGGCGCTGCCGACCAATCCGGTGGCGGAGCCGGATCTGCAGCGCGCGGAAACCCTGCGCTTCAACTTCGAATGGGCCGGTACCCTGTCGACCGACGCCGAGCAGGGCGGAGCCTATACCTTCTGGCAGATCAACGGCCAGGCCTGGGATATCAATGACAAGAGTTGTGCGGAACGGCCGATTGCAACGCTGAAGAGGGATGGCCATTACATCTTCGAGCTGCGTAACCTCAGCCAGTACCAGCATCCGATCCATCTGCATGGCATGACTTTCAAGGTGATTTCCTCCAACCGCCGCAAGATCGATCCCTGGTTTACCGATACCTACCTGCTGGGCAAGAACGAAACGGCGCGTATCGCATTGGTCGCCGATAATCCCGGCGTGTGGATGTTCCATTGCCACGTCATCGACCATATGGAAACCGGTCTGATGGCGGCGATCGAGGTGGTATGAGCAAGGGCAGGGCGCAGCAGTGAGAAAACCGTTGATCATCGACCGCAGCCAGGACGAGCGCTTCATGCGTGAAGCCCTGGCACTGGCGGCGCTGGGCGCGGCGCTGGGCGAGGTGCCGGTGGGTGCGGTGCTGGTGCAGGATGGGCAGATCATCGGACGCGGCTTCAACTGCCCGATTTCTCGGCACGACCCCAGTGCCCATGCGGAAATGGTCGCCGTGCGTGACGCGGCGCAGGCAGTGGAAAATTATAGGCTACCCGGTAGCACGCTCTACGTGACGCTGGAGCCCTGCAGCATGTGCGCCGGGTTGATCGTGCACTCGCGCGTCCAGCGAGTCGTCTATGGCGCCACCGAGCCGAAGGCCGGCGTGGTTGTCAGTCGCGGCCAGTTCTTCGAGCAGGGCTTTCTCAACCACCGGGTGCTGGTCGAGGGTGGCGTGCTGGCCGAGGAGTGCGGGACGGTGCTCAGCGAGTTCTTCCGCCAGCGCCGGCAGAAGGGTTAGCGCGCCGCTGTTGTCGGCTGCAGCGTTTCATGGGCGGCGACGCTGCCCTGGGCCGGGAAGACCACCAGATGATCGGCAGCAATGGCGATGCCCACCTCCTGCCCAGTCGGGTAGTCGGCGTGGCTGGTGAAGATCGCAACCAGTTGGTTGCCGGTAGGCAGTTGCAGCCGGTACAGCGTCGACGCACCGAGAAATGTCTTGCCAACGATCAGCGCGCGCAGCGGACTGTCCGGCCTGTAGACGATGTCGTCCGGGCGCAGCAGCACATCCACCGAACTGCCTGCTGGCCAGGTGTAGGCGCGGTTGCCGCGGATCATGCCGAGCTCGGTCTGCACGGTCTCCGGATCGAGCAATTGCCCGCGGATGAAGTAGCCCTGGCCAATGAAGCTGGCGACGAAGGGCGTCAGCGGTTCGTGATAGAGATTGAACGGGGTGTCCCATTGCTCAAGCCGACCATCCTTGAACACGCCCACCTGATCGCTCACGGCGAAGGCTTCTTCCTGATCATGGGTGACCAGAATTGCGCTGGTGTTGCGCGCCTTGAGGATTTCGCGCACCTCATGGCTGAGGCGCCGACGCAACTCCACGTCCAGGTTGGAGAATGGCTCGTCGAGCAGCAGCAGCGCGGGTTCCGGCGCCAATGCTCGGGCCAGTGCCACGCGTTGCTGCTGACCGCCGGAGAGCTCATGGGGGTAGCGTTTGCCGAGTGCTGACAGGTGCACCAGTTCGAGCATCTCGGAGACGATGCGCGAGCAGTCCGGCTGCCTGCGGATGCCGAAGGCGATGTTCTCCGCCACGGTCAGATGGGGAAACAGCGCGTAGTCCTGAAAGACCATGCCGATGCGGCGCTTCTCCGGCGCCAGGGTAAGACCGGCACGGGAAATGACCGCATCTGCCAGTTGGATTTCACCCTGGTGTACCGGTTCGAACCCGGCGATAGCCCGCAAGGTAGTGGTCTTGCCGCAGCCGGAGGGGCCCAGCAGGCAGCCAATGTCGCCGCGGTTCAGATGCAGGTTGAGGTGCTGGACGATGCTCTGCTCGCCGTAGCCGCAGGCCAGATCACGCAGTTGCAGCAGTGGCGGCTCGGTCTTCATGCGTGGTGATAGGCCGGCTCGACGAGGAACTCAAGCAGCGCCTTCTGTACATGCAGGCGGTTCTCGGCCTGGTCCCAGGCTACCGAGCGCGGGTCGTCGAGCAGATCGTGGCTGATTTCCTCACCGCGGTGGGCAGGCAGGCAGTGCATGAACAGCACGTCCGCGGCGGCGCAGTCGAGCAGGGCGCGGTCCACCTGATAAGGGCGGAACGTCGCCAGGCGCGCGGCGGCTTCGTCTTCCTGGCCCATGGAGGCCCAGACGTCGGTGCTGATCAGGTGTGCGCCTGCGGCCGCTTCGCGCGGGTCGCGCAGTATCTGCACGCGATCACCGGCGCGGCCCATCAGCTCGGCGTTGGGCTCGTAGCCCTCGGGGCAGGCGACCTTGAGTTGGAAGTCGAACTGGATGGCCGCTTCTATATAGGTATTGCACATGTTGTTGCCGTCGCCGATCCAGGCCACCGTTTTGCCGGCGATGCTGCCGCGGTGCTCATGGAAGGTCTGCATATCGGCCATCAGCTGGCAGGGGTGCAGATCGTCGGACAGGCCGTTGATGACCGGTACGCTGGAGTTGGCGGCGAAGTCGGTCAGTGTCGAATGCGCGAAGGTGCGGATCATCACCGCGTCGAGCATGCGCGACATGACGATGGCTGAGTCGCTGATGGGTTCACCGCGACCTAGCTGGGTATCCCGCGGAGAGAGGAAGATAGCCTGGCCGCCAAGCTGGATCATGCCGGCCTCGAAGGACAGTCGGGTGCGGGTCGAGGCCTTCTCGAAGATCATGCCCAGCACGCGGTTCTTCAATGGCTCGAACAGGACGCCGCGCTTGCGCAGATCCTTCAACTCGATGCCGCGGCGAACCAGGCTGTTCAGCTCCTGGGGCGTGCAGTCCATCAGTGAGAGAAAGTGCCTTGCGCTCATATCAACTACCTTTATTGCCGCAGCGCGATCCATTGCTTTTCGACAGAAAAAGGGGACCGACGACTGGGGGTCGCACGGGGAGCGACGAAACGGGAAAGGCGCGATCTTATCCAGAAAGCAAGCGCAGGCGCAAATCCGGCCTATGCCAGCCATATCGGGCTGAATCGCAGTATTGGCGGCCCCTGCGCCATGATAAAGCCGAGTCCTCCGCTCGGCTTTCGCTAACGTTTTCCGTTACAATGCGCGGCAACCGTGTCTAGCCGAGGTACTCCATGGATATCATCGAAACCATCAAAGAACAGATCGCCAACAACCCGGTACTGCTATACATGAAGGGCTCGCCCAATGCTCCGCAGTGCGGCTTTTCCGCTCGTGCGACTCAGGCTGTAATGGGTTGTGGTGAGAAGTTCGCTTACGTCGACATCCTGCAGAACCCCGAGATTCGCGCCAACCTGCCGACCTACGCCAACTGGCCGACCTTCCCGCAGCTGTGGGTGAACGGTGAGCTGGTCGGTGGTAGCGACATCATCCTCGAGATGTTCGAGAAGGGTGAGCTGCAGACGCTGATCAAGTCCGCTGTGGGCAAGACCGAGGCCTGAGTCTCAACCGCCACAACAGCGTTTTTGCGAATGCCCGCATCGAACGATGCGGGCATTTTTGTTGGTGGTTGAGATATCCAGTAAAGGATGGCGTTCGAGCTCACCGATCTTTATCGCAATTTGCCGGTCAGAGCACGCGTCGAGACCGAGTCTGCCTCGACCAATCATCGAACGAGAGTCCCCTGCCGTATGCCTTATTTGCGAATGTTGCCCTTTCTGATCGTGCTGGCGGTCGTTCTCTTTGCCGGTCTCAAGCCAGACCCGGTGCCGCAGCTTTTCAGTCAGCAGGACAAGCTTCATCACATGATGGGGTTTGCGGCGCTTGTCTTTACGCTGCGACTTGCGTTTCCACGTCTGCCGATATTCTGGGGCGTTGGCCTGACGCTCGCGGCGGCGTTCGGGATCGAAATGGCACAGGGCATGCTGCCGCATCGAACGGCATCGCGTTGGGACATGGTCGCGAACGTGTTGGGCGTCCTGTCCGGTTGGTGTGGCTGGATGTTGGCACAAGCCTGGTGGCGCCAGCGGACAGGCGAGCCGGTGCCTGAGTAAGCGCTAGCCAGTTGGGCGCGTTTTCAGCGTGGCCCGAAGGGGTGGGCGAAGCGAATAACCTGGGACGCAGTCCCTGGTGAGAGTCCAGAGGCAATAAAAAAGCCCCGGTATCAACCGAGGCTTTCAGATTTGGCTCCGCGACCTGGACTCGAACCAGGGACCCAATGATTAACAGTCATTTGCTCTACCGACTGAGCTATCGCGGAACAACGGTGCGTATCCTACTGTTTGCAAAAGAGAAGTCAACCCTCTGCGCGATAGGAGCGGCGCCACTTCGGGGCCTGAAAAGGCCCCGAAGTGGGATCAATCAGAGCACCTGAACGATGGCGTCAGTGACGTGCCCGATGTTGCTGCGGTTCAGTGCGGCGGCGCAGATGCGGCCGGTGCTGATGGCGTAAACACCAAACTCGACGCGCAGTCGCTCGACCTGTTCAGCCGTGAGGCCTGAGTAGGAGAACATGCCGCGTTGGGCTGCAACGAAACTGAAATCCGTCTTCGCACCTTTGGCCGTCAATTGCTCCACCATGCTCAGCCGCAGTTCGCGGATGCGGCTGCGCATCTCGCCCAGCTCGGCTTCCCACATGGCGCGCAGTTCCGGGCTGTTGAGTACCGAAGCGACAATGGTGGCGCCATGGGTCGGCGGGTTCGAGTAGTTGGTGCGAATGACGCGCTTGACCTGCGAGAGCACCCGCGCGGACTCCTCGCGGCTCTGGGTGACCATCGAAAGCGCGCCAACGCGCTCGCCGTACAGCGAGAACGACTTGGAAAACGAGCTGGAAACGAAGAAGGTCATGCCCGACTCGGCGAACAGGCGCACGGCGGCGGCGTCTTCCTCGATGCTGTCGCCGAAGCCCTGGTAGGCGATGTCGATGAACGGGACGTGATCCTGAGCGCGTAGCACTTCGAGGATCTGTTTCCAGTCTTCCAGGTTCAGATCGACACCGGTCGGGTTGTGGCAGCACGCGTGCAGTACGACGATGGAGCGGGGCGGCAGGTTTTTCAGATCCTGCAGCAGACCGGCGCGATCGATGCCATGGTTGCTTGCGTCGTAATAGCTGTAGTTCTGTACCGGGAAACCGGCCGACTCGAACAGTGCGCGATGGTTTTCCCAGCTTGGGTTGCTGATGGCAACCACGGCATCGGGCAGCAGTCGCTTGAGGAAGTCCGCGCCGACCTTGAGTGCCCCGGTGCCGCCAAGCGCCTGGGTAGTCACGACCCGGCCTTCGGCGATCAGCGAAGAATCGTTGCCGAACAGCAGCTTTTGTACGGCAGCATCGTAAGCGGCGATGCCTTCGATCGGCAGGTAGCCGCGCGGCGCATTGGCAGCGATGCGGGCATGCTCCGCCTCGACTACGGCGCGCAACAGCGGAATGCGACCTTCTTCGTTGTAATAGACACCGACACCGAGGTTGACCTTGTTCGGCCGCGTGTCGGCGTTAAAGGCTTCATTGAGGCCGAGAATAGGATCACGCGGCGCCATTTCGACAGCAGAGAACAAACTCATGGTGAGGGGGCTCGAAAGAGAAGAGTGACTAGATTTACCACCCTCGCGTCGGCGCGCAGGGTGATGCGCAAACGGGGCGGTAGTATAGCGGTCATGCCTGTTGCCTGCGATATGCTACCGAGGTTTTCTGATCACTTTCGGTGCGTTTTGCGTACTGGAAAGATGGACGGTTTTCCGGCTTTGCGCGCTCATGCCAGGCGGTTGATTCGAAGTCGGCTCGCCGTCGCGCTAAACCTCGCTGGACGGCTGCGCAAGGTCCGGTTTTTGAAATTCGCACACGTTACCTAGAGAGGCGAAATGTCCAAGTTCGAACTGGTCACCCGTTTCAAGCCGGCCGGCGATCAGCCGGAGGCCATTCGGCAGATGATCGAAGGCATCGAGGCGGGCCTGTCGCACCAGACGCTGCTGGGCGTCACCGGCTCGGGCAAGACTTTCAGCATCGCCAATGTCATTGCCCACGTGCAGCGGCCCACGCTGGTGCTGGCGCCGAACAAGACGTTGGCCGCGCAGCTCTATGGCGAGTTCAAGGCGTTCTTCCCGAACAACGCGGTGGAGTATTTCGTTTCCTACTACGACTACTACCAGCCGGAAGCCTACGTGCCGTCGTCGGATACCTTCATCGAGAAGGACGCCTCGATCAACGACCACATCGAGCAGATGCGTCTGTCGGCGACCAAGGCGCTGCTGGAGCGCCCGGACGCGATCATCGTGACCACGGTGTCCTGCATCTACGGCCTGGGTGATCCGCAGTCGTATCTGAAGATGGTCCTGCATGTGGACCGCGGCGACCGCCTCGATCAGCGCGAGCTGCTACGCAGGCTGACTGGCCTGCAGTACACGCGCAACGACATGGATTTCGCTCGCGCGACGTTCCGCGTACGTGGCGATGTGATCGACATCTTTCCGGCGGAGTCGGATCTGGAAGCGGTGCGCATCGAGCTGTTCGACGACGAGGTGGAAAGCCTGTCCGCCTTCGATCCGCTGACCGGCGAGGTGATTCGCAAGCTGCCGCGCTTCACCTTCTACCCCAAGAGCCACTACGTGACGCCGCGCGAGACGCTGCTCGATGCCATCGAGAAGATCAAGGACGAGCTGCGCGAGCGGCTCGATTACCTGCGTAGTCAGAACAAGCTGGTGGAGGCGCAGCGGCTCGAGCAGCGTACCCGCTTCGATCTGGAAATGATCATGGAGCTGGGCTACTGCAACGGCATCGAGAACTACTCGCGCTATCTGTCCGGGCGCGATGCCGGTGAACCGCCGCCCACCCTGTTCGACTACCTGCCTGCCGACGCGCTACTAGTGATCGACGAGTCCCACGTTTCGGTGCCGCAGGTCGGCGCGATGTACAAGGGCGATCGTTCGCGCAAGGAAACCCTGGTGGAGTACGGCTTTCGTCTGCCATCGGCGCTGGACAACCGGCCGATGCGCTTCGATGAATGGGAGGCGATCTGCCCGCAGACCATCTTCGTCTCCGCGACGCCCGGCCCTTACGAGGCCGAGCATGCTGGCCGCGTGGTCGAGCAGGTCGTGCGTCCGACCGGCCTGGTCGATCCGCAGATCGAGGTGCGTCCGGCGCTGACGCAGGTCGACGACCTGCTGTCGGAGATCCGCAAGTGCGTGGTCAAGGAGGAGCGGGTGCTGGTTACCACGCTGACCAAACGCATGGCCGAAGACCTGACCGACTACCTCAGCGATCACGATGTGCGGGTGCGCTACCTGCATTCGGACATCGATACCGTGGAGCGGGTCGAGATCATCCGCGACCTGCGGCTGGGCACTTTCGACGTGCTGGTGGGCATCAACCTGCTGCGCGAAGGCCTGGACATGCCCGAGGTGTCGCTGGTGGCGATCCTCGATGCGGACAAGGAAGGCTTCCTGCGCTCGGAGCGTTCGCTGATCCAGACCATCGGCCGCGCGGCGCGCAACCTCAATGGCCGCGCCATCCTCTACGCCGACAACGTAACCGGCTCGATGCAGCGCGCCATGGATGAAACCGAACGGCGGCGCAACAAGCAGATTGCCTTCAACGAGGCCAACGGCATCGTGCCGAAGGGTGTCACCAAAGATGTGCGGGATATCCTCGAAGGCGCCACGGTGCCCGGTTCGCGCAGCAAGAAGCGGCGTGGTGAGGCGAAAGCGGCTGAGGAGAGTGCGCGTTACGAGAACGAACTGCGCTCGCCGAGCGAGATCACCAAGCGCATCCGCCAGCTGGAAGAGAAGATGCTCAGCCTGGCGCGCGACCTGGAGTTCGAGGCGGCTGCCGAGGCGCGCGACGAGATCCACAAGCTGCGCGAGCGCCTGCTGCAGGTCTGAGGCTCCTCTGCCTGTTTAGCCTCAGGGCCATCGTTTACGGTGGCGCCGAAGCCGCTCTCTGTTCCGCTGTGCGTAGCAAAGTGCTCCAGTCGGTGTCCGGCTGGAGCCGGCTGCACCTCGCCTGTTAACATTCGGCCCTTCTGTTTTTCTGTTCGTCCTATTCGTTCGAGATCATTCATGACCACCGTCCGCACCCGTATCGCGCCGTCTCCCACCGGTGATCCTCACGTTGGAACTGCCTATATCGCGCTGTTCAATCTGTGCTTCGCCCGTCAGCACGGCGGTCAGTTCATTCTGCGCATCGAGGACACCGATCAGCTGCGCTCGACTCGTGAGTCCGAGCAGCAGATCTATGATGCGCTGCGTTGGCTGGGCATCGAATGGGACGAGGGTCCGGATGTGGGCGGTCCTCACGGCCCGTACCGGCAGAGCGAGCGCGGCGAGATCTACAAGAAGTACTCGGACGAGCTGGTTGCCAAGGGGCATGCCTTCCCCTGCTTCTGCAGCAGCGAGCGCCTGGATCAGGTGCGTGCCGAGCAGATGGCGAACAAGGAAACACCGCGTTACGACGGCCATTGCATGCACCTCGAGCCGGCCGAAGCACAGCGTCGCATCGCTGCTGGCGAATCCCATGTGATCCGGATGAAGGTGCCGAGCGAAGGCGTGTGTCAGGTGCAGGACATGCTGCGCGGCACCGTCGAGATCGGCTGGGACCGCATGGACATGCAGGTGCTGATGAAGGCCGACGGCCTGCCGACCTATTTCCTTGCCAACGTGGTCGATGATCACCTGATGGGTATCACCCATGTGCTGCGTGGCGAGGAGTGGCTGCCATCGGCACCCAAGCTGATCAAACTCTACGAATACTTCGGCTGGGAGCAACCGCAGCTGTGCTACATGCCTCTGCTGCGCAATCCGGACAAGAGCAAGCTGTCCAAGCGCAAGAACCCGACCTCGGTGACCTTCTACGAGCGCATGGGTTTTCTGCCGCAGGCGATGCTCAACTATCTCGGGCGCATGGGCTGGTCGATGCCTGACGAGCGTGAGAAGTTCACCCTGGACGAGATGATCGAGCATTTCGATATCCAGCGCGTGTCGCTCGGCGGGCCGATCTTCGATCTGGAGAAGCTGTCCTGGCTCAACGGCCAGTGGCTGCGCGAGCTGTCGGTCGAACAGTTCGCTACCGAAGTGCAGAAGTGGGCGTTTAATCTCCAGTACATGATGCAGATCGCTCCGCACGTGCAGCAGCGCGTGGAAACCTTCAGCCAGATCGCGCCGCTGGCGGGCTTCTTCTTCTCAGGTGCATTGCCGCTCGATCCAGCGCTGTTTGCGCACAAGAAGCTGGATGCCGCTCAGGTGCGCCAGGTGATGCAGCTGATCCTGTGGAAGCTCGAGGCGCTGCGCCAGTGGGAAAAGGAGCGCATCACCGCTTGCATCACGCAGGTAGCCGAACACCTCGGCTTCAAGCTGCGCGATGTGATGCCGCTGATGTTCGCTGCCATAACCGGGCAGGCCAGTTCGGTGTCGGTGCTGGATGCGATGGAAATCCTTGGTCCGGATCTGACGCGTTTCCGTCTGCGCAATGCGCTCGAGCTGCTCGGTGGGGCCTCGAAGAAGGAAGCCAAGGAGTGGGAAAAGCTGCTGGTGTCTATCGTCTGACCGCTTCGAGCAGGGGCGACCCTGCTGGTCAGTCCCGCCGATGGACGGTAAGTAGTTGTTCCTAATGCCAAAAAATCTGCGGGTCGGTCGAAATTTGTTGTTGACACTGCCTGGGGGCGCCCCTAATATGCGCCCCGTCCTCGAGATGGGGCTATAGCTCAGCTGGGAGAGCGCTTGCATGGCATGCAAGAGGTCGACGGTTCGATCCCGTCTAGCTCCACCAATCTCGAAGAGCAGAATTTGCCACCAACCTGTATTCACCAGATATGGAAATACGGGTTGCGCTTGAAGGGTTTGCGTCCCCTTCGTCTAGTGGCCTAGGACACCGCCCTTTCACGGCGGTAACAGGGGTTCGAGTCCCCTAGGGGACGCCATTATTCAGCGATGCTTGCATCGCGCGTCGAGAGACGATAAATCCGGGGCTATAGCTCAGCTGGGAGAGCGCTTGCATGGCATGCAAGAGGTCGACGGTTCGATCCCGTCTAGCTCCACCAATCACGGCTTGTCGATAAGCGGTTCATCGGCAGGTTTGCGAAGGTTTCGTCCCCTTCGTCTAGTGGCCTAGGACACCGCCCTTTCACGGCGGTAACAGGGGTTCGAGTCCCCTAGGGGACGCCATTTTTATTGCCCGTTTTGGGCTTCAAGGGGTCATCTTTCATGAGATGGCCCTTTTTGTTTTGTGCGGTGAAAAACAGGGCAGGGCGGCTGGCTTCTGAATGTCGCGTCATCGCGTACGACAACCTGCGTGACTCGCCGGCGTTGCTGCGCTTTCATAGGCCCATCGCAATCAGCTATCGAGGCATCTGACGAATGAGCTGGGACCAGCCACAAGCATTCATCATCGATCTGCAGGTGCAGCCCGAGCACATCGACGAACTTGGGCATGCCAATAATGCGGTCTACGTGACCTGGCTTGAGCGCTGTGCCTGGCAGCACTCGCAAAGTCTCGGGCTTGGCATCGAAGACTACCATCGTCTTGATCGCGCCATGGCGGTGCTACGGCATGAGATCGATTATCTGGCTGCTGCCTATGAGCGTGACGTTTTGCAGCTCGGAACCTGGATATCCGAGTCGGATCAGCGATTGAAGATGAAACGTAATTTTCAGCTGATCAGACCTGCCGACGGCGCCACCCTGTTGCGAGCGCAGACCACCTTCGTCTGTATCGAGCTCTCCAGCGGGAAACCCAAGCGCATGCCGCCGGAGTTCGTCGACGGCTACGGCAAGGCGCTGTTGCAGCCGTACCCGCTGGAGCTGTAACTGGCTGGTAGTTGGCTAGCCGCGCTGCTCGGGCTTCATCACGTCGCTATCGCGACGTTTTTCAGCATCCTCGCGCCAATCGTCCTGTACTTCTTTTTTCATTTTCGGATCGACGTCATCCTTGTTGTCGCGAACCTGATCATCGCCGTGTTTTTCTTGCTGAATATTGGTGCCTTGCGGCAGGGTGTTCATCATGTCCTGGTCAGCCATCGCGGTTGCGGAAAAAAGACCGCTTAGGACGATCGCGCCTGCATACAAGATTTTCATCTGAACCTCCGACTATCGGGGCGGTAAAAGGACTTACCATCTGAATAACCGACCCGTCGCGCTGAAGATTCGTTCACTCCTGCCCGGTGCACTGTTTTCGTGAGTCAGCCCAACCTGCGCAAGATCATCCACATCGATTGCGACTGCTTCTATGCCGCCATCGAGATGCGCGACGACCCCAGCCTGGCTCGGCGGCCCATTGCAGTGGGTGGCGCTGCGGATCGGCGCGGGGTCATTGCTACCTGCAATTACGAAGCGCGCGCGTACGGAGTGCGCTCGGCCATGGCCTCGGGGCACGCGTTGAAGCTATGCCCAGATCTGCTGATTCTGCGTCCGCGAATGGAGGCTTACCGCGAAGCGTCGCGCGAGATTCAGAACATCTTTCGCACCTATACCGAGCTGATCGAGCCGCTGTCGCTGGATGAGGCCTACCTGGATGTGACCGCCTGCGAGCACTTCTCCGGCAGCGCCACGCGTATCGCTGAGGACATCCGTCGACGAGTCTGGCAACAGCTGCGGATCACGGTCTCGGCCGGTGTCGCGCCGAACAAGTTTCTCGCCAAAATCGCCAGTGAATGGAACAAGCCTGATGGCCTGTTCGTTATCACGCCGGCTCAGGTCGACGAGTTCGTGCAGGAGCTTGAGGTCAAGCGTCTGCACGGTGTGGGACGCGTCACGGCGGAGAAGCTCGCGCGGCTGGGTATCCACACCTGCAACGACCTGCGCGAGTGGGGCAGGCTGGCGTTGGTTCGCGAGTTTGGTGCATTCGGCGAGCGGCTATGGGGGCTCGCGCGGGGAATTGACGAGCGCCCGGTGCAGGTCGAGAACCGCCGCCAGTCGGTCAGTGTCGAGCAGACCTATGATCGTGATCTGCCCGACCTGGCCGCTTGCCTGGAGCGACTACCGGAGCTGCTTCAACAGCTTGCAACACGCATGGCCCGGCTCGACGGTAGTTACCGACCCGGCAAGCCGTTCGTGAAGCTGAAATTCCATGACTTCACCCAGACGACCCTGGAGCAGGCTGGTGCCGGGCTTGAGCTGGATGACTATTCGGACCTGCTCGCCATCGCTTTCTCCCGGGGCGCCAGACCGGTTCGGTTGATCGGGGTCGGGGTGCGGTTGATCGATCTGCGTGGCGGTTTCGAGCAGTTGCGGCTGTTCTGACGACTACGTCGCCGCTGCTGTTCGCAGAGGGCACGCAGCCGCTCTGCGGGAGCGGCTGCGTGGGGTTGCGGATAAAAGAGGGGAATCCCTGGCCTGCCTGTACCAGGGTCCCCGAAACTGGGTTAATCCAGTCTATGCACTGGATATGCCAGTTTCGTTAAAAGCGGATGCGCTGCGACGCTGCAAACGGTGGTGCCCCGGAAAAACAAGGGGTTTGTTTGTAGCCTGACAGCCTGGCGCTTGAACGTAGGAATTGCGGGGGCGCAGCGGCCGCCTGATAGCAGTGCGCAATGTCTGTTGCTTGCGCACATTTGGCGCAACTATTCCTGTTCGGGCCAGAGTCGTAGGGCGCTGCCCTCGGCAGGCCATAGGCGCAGCTGGTCGATATTGGAAACGTCCCAGCGCTCGACCCGGTTGAGCAGGTCAAGGAACGCATGCTCCTGTTCCATGATCTCTTCCGGGCAGAGCTTGCGTGTGCTGCCCAGGTTGCTGAAGCGGATCTGCTGACCGCTCTGCTCGTAGCTGGCAAACCAGTGATTGCAGCCGGCATTGCCGTAGGCGCGTCCCTCACTGAGCGTGAGCGATACTGCAGTGCGGCCGATCACCGGCTCGTCACCGATCCACTCGGCGATGTAGGTGACGTCTCGCTGAAGCTCCAATGGCTCTGTCGCACAACCGGCCAGGCCGACGGCTACGACCAAGGGCAACAAACGCAAAGTCATGCCTGTTTCTCCTTCTGACAGCTAGGGCAGCGGTGTTGGCCATCAGCGCCAGACCAGCCCAATTCGGCGATACGGGCCTGCGCGGCAGGCTTGCGGGCGGCTTCGCCCAGCTTGGCGTCGACCGCAAATTCGAAGTCCAGCTGCTTGCCGCAGCTATCGCAAGCGACCTGCCAGTTGAGGATTTCAAGTTCGCGGAATACCGGTCCGCTTGCCACGGCCATCCACTGTCCCGGTGGATTGATGAGGTGGCGTACCTTTTCGACGGTGAGACGTTGCGATAGATCGCGGCTGCCCTTGAGCGTGACGATCAGCACGTCGCCGCTGCGAATCGATCCGCCATTGCCGGTGACCTGATAGCGACCTGGCGCCAAAGCGCGGCATTCGGTAAGGGTGTGGGCGGGGTTGAGCAGGGTGTAGCGGAAATCGTGTTCGGCCATGACTCGTGATCGACGATGAATATGCGCGCAATGCTAGCACGCGTCCCGGCGGCAGGCGCGCCGCCGGGCGAATCACGGACGAGAAGGCGAGGCCTTCACTGTGCCCGAGCGGTTGCTGGTGCGCCGAACGTCTCTTCGAAGAAGCGTCGCATATCGCCCCAGGAGCGCTCGTCCGCCGTTTTCTGATAGGCCACGTCGAGACCGTTTTTCTGGTGGGCGTCGGCGCCCGGATTGGTGAAGCCATGCTTGGCACCGGGCAGGCTGACGAACTGGTAATCGGCGCCGGCCTTGACCATCTCGACGTTCAGCGCGGCGATATCGTCGCTGCTGATCATGCTGTCTTCGCTGCCATGCTCGACCAGCACGCGTGCCTTGACGCTGCCCGGGGCGGCGCGTGTCTCGGTGGCCAGTGCGCCATGAAAGCTGACCACACCATCCAGCGGGACGCCCTGGCGGGCCATATCCAGCACGACCTTACCGCCGAAACAGTAGCCTACCGCGCCGAGTTTGGCGGTATCGGTCTGCGCCTGTTCCTTGAGCAGATCGAGGCCAGCGTTGAAGCGACCCTTGGCAGCATCGGCGTCCTTCAGGGCCGCCTGCATGAAGCTCATGGCATCTTTTGGATGCTCGGTGTTCTTGCCTTCGCCGTACATGTCGATGGCCAGGGCGCTGTAGCCCAGCTCGGCGAGGTCGCGGGCGCGCTGCTTGGCGTAGTCGTTCAGCCCCCACCATTCGTGGACCACGACGATGCCGGGGCGTTTGCCTTCGATGGCGTCGTCGTAGGCGTAGTAGCCGATCATCTCGGTGCCGTCGGCAGCGGTGTAGGGGATTTCCTGCGTCTGAATCGCGGCATTCGCAGTGACGCTGGCAGCCATGAGCAGGCCGAACAGGCAGTGGCGCATCGTGAGGTCTCCTTGACGGGCATTAGGGGATAGAGGCATCGAGCAAGCATAGCGGCTGTTCGACCGTACGCGCAGCGTGCGGGTTCGTCTGGCGGCATGTCGGGATCGGAGAACGAAAAAGCCCCGCCAGGACGGCAGGGCTTTCGTCGACCATGGTTGCGGTGTCAGCCGCCCAGGTAAGCGTCACGGACCTTCGGATCAGTCAGCAGGTCCTCGCCGCTGCCCTGCATGACGATGTGACCGTTCTCCAGTACATAGCCACGGTCGGCCAGCTTGAGCGCCTGGTTGGCGTTCTGCTCGACCAGGAACACCGTCACGCCATCCTCGCGCAGCTGTTCGATGATCTCGAAGATCTGCTGGATGATGATCGGCGCCAGACCTAGCGACGGCTCGTCGAGCAACAGCAGCTTGGGCTTGCTCATCAGTGCGCGGGCGATGGCGAGCATCTGCTGCTCGCCACCGGACATCGTGCCGCCGCGCTGCTGATAGCGTTCCTTGAGCCGCGGGAACAGGCCGAGCACCTTGTCCAGCTGCTCCTGGAAGTCCGTCTTGCCAGTGAAGAAGCCACCCATGGACAGGTTCTCTTCAACTGTCAGGCGAGCGAAGATCCGCCGCCCTTCAGGCACCACGGCGATGGCCTTGCGCATGATGTCGCAGGTCTGCCGGCCGACCAGCTCCTCGCCCTGGAAGCGAATGCTGCCGCTGGCCGCCTGCGGCGAGCCGCAAAGGGTCATCAGCAACGTCGACTTGCCGGCACCGTTGGCGCCGATCAGGGTGACGATCTCGCCTTGCTCCACCTGCACATTGATGTCGTGCAGCGCTTGGATCTTGCCGTAAAAGGTCGAGACGTTTTCGAAAGTCAGCATGCTTACGCCTCCCCCAGGTAGGCTTTGATCACGTCCGGATTGTTGCGCACCTGTTCGGGCGAACCATCGGCCAGCGGCGTGCCCTGGTTGATCACGTAGATGTGGTCGGAAATGCTCATGACCAGCTTCATGTCGTGTTCGATCAGCAGCACGGTGACCCCATGTTCGTCACGCAGCATGGCGATCAACGCCTTGAGATCCTCGGTTTCCTTCGGGTTGAGGCCCGCCGCCGGCTCGTCGAGCATGAGGATGCGCGGACGCGTCATCATGCAGCGGGCAATCTCCAGGCGGCGCTGTTGGCCGTAGGCGAGGGTCCCAGCCGGGCGGTTGGCTACGTCGGTCAGATTCACCTGCTCCAGCCAGTGCGCAGCAAAGTCCATCGCCGCGCGCTCGCTCTTGCGAAAACCCGGAGTCTTCAGAAGGCCGGCGAGGAAGTTGGTATTCAGATGACGATGCTGCGCCACCAGCAGGTTTTCCACCGCCGTCATGTCCTTGAACAAACGGACATTCTGGAAGGTGCGTACCACCCCCTGACGAGCGATCTTGTGGCCGGGCAGACCGTGGATCGGCGTGCCGTCGAGCAGGATTTCCCCGGCGGTCGGCTGGTAGAAGCCGGTCAGGCAGTTGAACACGGTGGTCTTGCCGGCACCGTTGGGGCCGATCATCGAGACCACTTGCTTGTCATGTACCGTCAGCCCCACCTCGTTGACGGCCAGCAGGCCGCCAAAACGCATCATCAGGCCGCGTACTTCTAGAATCGGGCGGCTCATTGCTTCAGCTCCAGGTGTGGGCGCTGCATCGGCAGCAGACCTTGCGGGCGCCAGATCATCATCAGCACCATCAGGGCGCCAAACATCAACATGCGGTACTCACTGAATTCGCGCATCAGCTCGGGCAGCAGGATCATCACGATCGCCGCGAGGATCACCCCGAGCTGCGAGCCCATACCGCCCAGCACCACGATGGCGAGGATGATCGCCGACTCGATGAAGGTGAAGGATTCCGGTGATACCAGCCCCTGACGGGCGGCGAAGAAGCTGCCGGCGAAACCGGCGAAGGTCGCGCCCAGGGTGAACGCCGAAAGCTTGATCACGGTGGGGTTCATGCCCAATGCGCGGCAGGCGATCTCGTCTTCGCGCAAGGCTTCCCAGGCGCGACCGATCGGCATGCGCAGTAGACGATTGATCACGAACAGGGTCAGCAGTACCAGCAGCAGGGCGATCAGGTAGAGGAAGATCACCTTGTTCACCGAGTTGTAGGCCACCCCGAAATATTCATGGAACGTCTGCATGCCTTCGGCGGCACGGCGGTCGAAGGACAGGCCGAACAGCGTCGGTTTGTCGATGCCGCTGATGCCATTCGGGCCGCCGGTCACGCTGGTCATGTTGCGCAGCAGGATGCGAATGATCTCGCCAAAGCCGAGCGTCACGATCGCCAGGTAATCACCGCGCAAACGCAACACCGGGAAGCCCAGCAGGAAGCCGAACAGCGCCGCCATCGCGCCGGCGATGGGCAAGGCGGTCCAGAACCCGACCCCGTAGTAATGCGAGAGCAGCGCATAGGTGTAGGCACCGACGGCGTAGAAGCCGACGTAACCCAGATCGAGCAGGCCGGCCAGACCCACAACGATGTTCAGGCCGAGGCCGAGCATCACGTAGATCAGGATCAGCGTGGCGATGTCCACCGCGCCACGCGAGCCATAGAACGGCCAGACCAGCGCAACCAGTACCAGCGCCAGGATGATCCAGCGTTGCGTCGAGGGCAGCGTGAGGAAGTTGCCGGCGCCAGCAGGCACGGTTGGCAAGCTGGGGCTCGCGGCCCAGCCAGCGGCCAAGTGCGTGCGGAACAGCTGCCAGACGAACATGGCAACGGCGCAGGCGGCGATGATCCAGAAGGTACCGATTTCGGCGCCATGCACTTCGACGCGGATACCGACGGTGGTGAGCTTCAGGCCGAACACCGGCACCGCCACGGCGATGACCAGCAGGGCACTGAAGAAGGCTGTACGGAGATTGCCGCTCATACCTTTTCCACCTCCGGACGACCGAGGATGCCGGTGGGGCGGAACAGCAGCACGAGGATCAGTAGGCTGAACGCCACCACGTCCTTGTACTGGTCACCGAAGATGTCCGCACCGAAGGCTTCCGCGACGCCAAGTACCAGCCCGCCGAGCATGGCTCCTGGGATACTGCCGATACCGCCGAGCACAGCCGCGGTGAAGGCCTTGATACCGGCAAGGAAGCCGATGTGCGGGTTGATCACCCCGTACTGCATGCTGATCAGCACCGCCGCGACGGCAGCCAGTGCAGCACCGATGACGAAGGTCAAGGCGATGATGCTGTTGGTGTTGATGCCCAGCAGGTTGGCCATCTTCAGGTCTTCGGCGCAGGCGCGGCAGGCGCGGCCCAGACGTGACCGCGAGATGAACAGCGTCAGGCCGTACATCGCGACGAAGGTCACCACGAAGATCAGGATCTGCATGTAGGAAATCACCACGCCGTTCATGGCGCTCTCGCCGATGACCAGGTTGCCTGGCATCAGGTTGGGGATCGCCTTGTCCTTGGAGTCCTGGGCCAGCAGCACGACGTTCTGCAGGAAGATCGACATGCCGATCGCGGAGATCAGCGGGATCAGCCGGTTACTGCCGCGAAGCGGGCGATAGGCGACCCGTTCGATGCTGTAACCGTAGGCGCTGGTGACGATCATGGCGGCCACGAATGCGCCGATCATCAGGATCGGCAGTGCGTCCAGGCCCATCATGGACAGGCCGACGATCGCGATGAAGGTGACATACGAACCGATCATGTACACCTCGCCGTGGGCGAAGTTGATCATGCCGATGATGCCGTAGACCATCGTGTAACCGATGGCGATCAGCGCGTAGGTGCTGCCAACGGTAAGCCCGTTGATCAGCTGTTGTAGGTAGTGGTAAAGCTCAGGCATCACTGCTCTCCCGAAGTCCCTGCAATTCCATTCCGCTCCGGCTGCGCTGCCCACTTCGAACACACCGCCCCTCCTGGCGCGGTGCCACTGCGGTACGGTGCCTTGCGGATCACACACGGCGCCGGTTCGAGGCGGGCCTGCTGTTCAGGCCGCTCGTCGGATTACAGGTACGGCAAGGCGGCCCGATGCTTGTGGCGGGGCCGCCCGCTAAAACAAAGCCCACAAGCGAGTGTGGGCTTCGTCAGGCTGATGGAAATTACTTGGCTTCGGTCTTGGTGCCGTCCTGGTGCCATTCGTAGACGACGAAATTGAAGTCCTTCAGGTCGCCTTTCTCGTCGAACGAGAGCATGCCTGTCGGGGTGTCGAAGGTATTGCTGCGCAGCGCTTCGGCGACCTTGTCGGTGTCGGTGCTGCCGGCCTTTTCGATGCCTTCGGCGATGACCTGAACCGCCGCGTAGGCCGGGAACACGAACGGGCCGCTCGGGTCCTGTTTCTTGGCCTTGAAGCCGTCTACCAGTTCCTTGTTGCGCGGGTCCTGGTCGAAGGATTTCGGCAGCGTCACGTACATGCCTTCGGAGGCCGGGCCGGCGATGGCGGAGATTTCCGAGTTGCCGACGCCTTCCGGGCCCATGAAGCGCACGTTCAGGCCTTTTTCCTTGGACTGACGCAGCAGCAGACCCAGTTCCGGGTGGTAGCCGCCGTAATAGACGAAGTCCACGCCTTCACGCTTGAGCTTGGCGATCAGCGAGGAGAAGTCCTTGTCGCCGGCATTGATGCCTTCGAACAGGCCGACCTTGATGTTCTTGCCTTCCAGGGTCTGCTTGACCGCGGTGGCGATGCCTTCGCCGTACTGCTGCTTGTCGTGGATGACGGCAACGTTCTTCGGTTTGACGTGGTCGGCGATGAAGTTGCCGGCGGTCGGGCCCTGCAAGCTGTCGAGGCCGATGGTGCGGAAGATCAGTTCATAACCGCGGGAGGTGATGTCCGGGCTGGTGGAAGCCGCGGTGATCATCAGGATGCCTTCGTCCTCGTAGATGTCGGACGCGGGTTGCGTGGAGCTGGAGCAGAGATGGCCGACCACGAACTTGACGTTGTCGTTGACGATCTTGTTGGCAACCGCCACGGCCTGTTTCGGATCGCAGGCGTCGTCGTAGCGAACACCCTTCAGTTGCGCGCCGTTCACCCCGCCGGCCTTGTTGATCTGCTCGATGGCCATTTCGGCCCCGATGAACTGCATGTCCCCGTACTGCGCCACCGGCCCGGTTACCGGCCCTGCCAATCCGATGCGGATGGTATCGGCGGCCAGGGTATAGCTGGCTGCGCCGGTCAGTGCCATTGCCAGGAAAATTTTCGAAAGACGCTGCTTGGTCTTCATAAGTGCTCCACTTGCATCGTTATTGTTTGAATCCTGCGGGCCGGAGCGCCGTTAAGAGGCGAACATCCCGAAACGCTCCGGCAACTGTACCGGCACAGTGTAGAAGTGTCTCCTGCGTTTGCACAGCCGGCAGATTCAACCGTTTGATGGGAATCGGGGCGCGGGTATCATTGCGCCTTTTTCGTATCTGGTGAGTCCCATGGCCGACGACGCAAGCACTCTTTATGCCAAGCTGCTGGGCGAAACTGCAGCGATAACCTGGCAGGAACTGCAGCCGTTCTTCGCTCGCGGAGCGCTGTTACAGGTGGCGGGGGATGCCGATCTGGTCGCAGTGGCGCAGGCCGTCGCCGAGGACGATCAGGCCAGGGTGGCCGCATGGCTGAATGCTGGACAGCTGGCGAAAATGCAGGCCGAGCAGGCGCAGGACTGGCAGCAGCGCGACCCCACCTTGTGGGCCGTGGTGGTGGCCCCCTGGGTGTTGGTGCAGGAGCGTGAACAGCAGCCCGTGGTGCACTGAAACTGGGCGAGGCGCGCAGCCGGGTAATCGACTGCGCAACCAGCGTCGCCCTCTCAAGGTCAGCCGATCTTCTTGCAGACATCCTTTCGATTTGGCATCTGCTTGCATTTTTCGCCGAGCATGCGCAGTTCGCTCTCATCTTTCTTGAGCTTATGAGCGAGCATCTTTTCGACAATGAACTGTTCCTGTGAACCCAGGTGGCGTTCAGCCCGTTCAATGGTTGCAAGGGCCGCAACTGCATCGCCATTGTTCAGATGATAGTGAACCAGTTGTTCGTAGACCTCCGGTCCCGCTAGCGACCAGTCCTTGATTGCGTTGAGCTGCGCCAGTGCACGACGTTTGTCACCAGTTGCCATGTGGACGTTGAAGAGGCTACGACGAATGCCTGGCTGGTTAGCCACCGGAGACTTCAGGGCTCGCTCGGCCAAGGTTCGGGCATCCTTCAGATTCTTCTGAGCCAGGGCCTCGTTGGCTCCGTAGGCGTTCTTGTAAGCGTCCAGTGAGGCTTTCACGCTTGGGGTGTTGCGGACTGTAAGCCAGTTCCGTTTATTCACCCGGTGATAACGCTCGGCATCGTACTCGCGCTGCAGATATTGGCGCAGGTCGTCATCGCGACGCTGGGCTGACATGTGTGAGCGGGTGAGGTGCTGGCCGACTGCGCTGACGGTCGTCATCAGGCCTTGATTGACGAACGTGTTGATCTCCTGGGTAAAGCCGTTCAGGTCGAGGCGCTGCAGCGAATCTTGCATCGCGCCCCGTCGCGCCTGGATAAAACCGGCCAGGAGGGGTTCCTGCTTTCCCTGGAAATCGCTAAGCCGCTGCAGACTGTGGCTGGCACCGCGCGGCGCGTAACGCGCTTTGATCAGTAGATCGGTACCCAGCAGATCTGCCTGGTCTTCCTGAGCACGACCCCAGGCGGTGTTCCATACGTTGTCTGAAAAGGTGTTGGCGAGTGAGGTGTAGAGCACCGTCTCACCGACGGCCTTCTGCGTGGCTTGCGGATTTTTGCTGACCACCTTCCATTTCGACGCTCCACGATCCAGGCGAGAGTCGGCGACCATCGTCGCGATTACCGCAGTGGTGGCAATGTTGGTCAGCAGTTCCCGCTGCTCGTTGAAGGCTTGGCGGCGATCATGGTGGCGCAGCAGCACATGGCTCATTTCATGGGCCAGCATCGCCGCGATTTCGTCCTCGCTTTCTACGCTTTCCAGCATGCCGAGCGGCACGTAGAGATTGCCGTACGGGTCGGCTGATGGCCCGAACGAATAACTGTCGGTGACCGTTACCCGCAATTGCGGCTGCTCGCCAGGCCAACCCTTGGCGAGACGTTCGACGATGCCTTGCAGATAGTTCTGCAGCGCAGGTATCAGCACCACGTTCTGTTGGCGGATTTCATTGGCTGGCAGGCTACGGCCGTCATAGCTCAGCCGCAGGTTGTGGTTGTGCTGCGGATCGAGGCGGAAGTAACTGCGAACCTCCTCCTGCTCCAGGTACTTGCCCTGAAACCCGCTTTGCGTGCTTTGTCCTGCAAGATTGATCAGCGCGTCAGGTGCTCCTTTGAGCGTGCTGCACCCGCCCAGACAAGTCAGCAGTAAAGCCGCCGCCAATGCGGCACGCTTACGCAGTAGGTCAGTTCTTCGCACAGCCAGCCCCGTAACCAATGGTGGAGAGATTGGTCGCGCTATCTGCGCGGGCCTTGGGCAGTGCTGCGCACGGCATGGGAACGGTCTTGCCTTGACTCAGGCGGACATCGACACCATCCAGCCAGACCAGCTGTCCGGCTACCTCGACCTGCACCAGTTCGAGATCGTCATTCCACTGCTGTGCGGCCAGTGGTGTGGCGGGTAACTCGGAGCGTGCAATCTTCTTCAGCAAACGACCCTCTGCATCAAGCAGGGCGATCGGATCGTTGGTGTATTGCTCTACGGTCAATCCGGCTGCGTAGCTGGTACTGCTGAGCAACAGGGCGCAGAGCAGTGTGAGGGGTTTGCGCATGATGACTCCTTTCGTGTGCTGGTCGAGGGGAGGGAGGGGGATTCCGGTTCTTCTGGCAGTAACACGCCAATCAGCAGCAACAAGCCGAGGATGTTCACTGGAGTGACGCGCAACTGATAAAGCAGCACGCTGATTAGCAGCAGGCAGAGCGTTGCGCCGATCGCGAACGCCAGGCGATGCCCAGGCAAAAGGCCTGAACGGGCCGAGTGAAACCAGAGAATGACCAAAGCGAAGATGAACTCGAGCAGGTCCAGGACATCGATTTCGGTGTTGAACAGTTGCGGTGGTGCGGCGATGTAGTCCTGGCCATATTCGATCAAGTTATCCAGCGCCATGGCGTGGGCGTAGACGCCCGGCAACTTGCCGTGAACCGGCGAGCTGGTGAGATCCTCGGCGGAACTGATGGAGGCGCCGACCATTACCAGGCGATCGCCAAGCAGCTCACGTAACACGGCGCGCTCCTCCGGTACGGTCGTAGCCAGGGCACTCGCGGTGATTGTCAGGTGAAATGGGCAGCGTGTTTCGGTAGGAGCACTGAGACGCCAGAAGACCGACTGGGCGAGCTGGCTGAAAATCCGGCTCCAAAGTCCAGATGATGAAGCGCACTGGTTGACGTCGCTGACCAGACGCTGCTCACGCGCCGGGTCACCGCCCCATTGCAGAGCGATCGGCGGTTGCTCTCCGGCGAGCTGTGCCGTTGCTGGTAGCGGCTGGCAGGCATGGCGCGTGCAGTAGCTTCTGTATAAGGCGAAGGCTGCGCTGTCCATCCAGCCGTATGCGGTCTCGGCTGCCAGCGGGTACTGATCTTCATAACCGCTCCAGCTCACCAGTGCCGGCTCGCTAACTTCGGTAAAGATCGGCAAGGCATTGGATTCAGTGCTGCCGGAGTTGGCGAGATACAGCGGCACGCCGGCAGCTCGATAGCGTTCGAACACGTTGGACAGGAATCGACTACTGTCGCCGTTGCGTCCGCGGGAGTGGTCGTAGCTGTACATCAGGTCAACCATGACCGCGGCTGGTCGATAGGCCAGTAGCTGGCGGAACAGTTTGCTCTGTTCGTTGTAGGGCAGTGGCCAATGGCTTTCGCGCTGGCGCAGAAAAGCGTCATCGATGATCACAACTGCGATCTGCTGTCTGGCGCCGGCATCGCCGTAGGCGTTGGCTTGCAGCTGATTGAGCAGGCGGGACGATGCACCATCGGTGGCCGTAGTCAGGCCGAAGGGATCCAGCAGGATTGCCAGCAATGCCAGTACGGTTCGTAGCGTAGACAACTGGCGCGGTAGGGCCGGCACTTCATCATCCTTGATGATCTCAAAACGACATCACGGATATTCGGTGAATTAGTTCACAAAAGTCAACGGAGTCGGCCGCGGCGATTAGCCTCGCACCCAGCGCTGCCGCGCCCACGCGCTGAGACTGTCAACCGCTAGCACCATCGCCAGCATGGCCAGGATCACCGTCGAGGCCTGGGCTTCCTGGAACAGGCTGAGGCTCATGTAAAGCATCTGACCCAGCCCTCCGGCGCCGACGAAACCGAGCACGCTGGCCATGCGGATATTGTTTTCCCAGCGATACAGGGTGTAGGCCACCAGTTGCGGCCAGAGCGAGGGCAGGGTGCCGTAACAGAATGCCGCGATGCGGCCGCTACCGGTTAGGCGCAACGCATCGCCGGGCTGTGGCGGGGTGTTCTCCAGCGCCTCGGCGAAAAGCCGGCCCAGCACGCCCGCGGTGTGCAGCGCCAGCGCCAGCGTCCCGGCATTCGGCCCGAGCCCGGCGGCCAGCACCATCAGCGCCGCCCACACCAGTTCCGGTATCGCCCGCAGCGCATTGAGCAGCAGGCGCGACGATGCCTGCGCGAGCAGCCCGAAGCGCCCCGCCGCCGGCAGTGCCAACAGCAAGCCGAGCATGGCCGCGAGCAAGGTGCCGATGGCGGACATCGCCAGGGTTTCCAGGGTGCCGTGGACGATCGCCTGCAGATGATCGGCCGACAGGTCCGGAGCCATGAAGCCCGACGCATAGGCGGCCATCTGCGCGAGGCCATCGCGACTCAGCAGTGCCGCGCTCTCCAGCTGCAGGTAGGCGAACGCCGCTACGACGGCGGCGACCAGCCCGGCCGGGATCAGCAGGCGCGACAGCAGTCTCATGCGAACCTCCAGCGCAGCAGGCGGCTGAGCAGATCGGCCAGCAGCACCAGCATGAGAAACGTCAGCAGCATGCTGGCGACTTCACCGCCGGCAAACATGCGCATCGACAGATCCATTTGCTGGCCCAGCCCGCCGGCGCCGACGAAGCCCATCACCACCGAGGCGCGGATCGCGCACTCCCAGCGGTAAACGCTGTACGAGAGCATCTCGCCCGTGGCTTGCGGCAGTACTCCATAGAGGAACGCCTGCAGTCGCGAAGCACCGGCGCCCAGCAGGGCACGGGCGGGCAGCGGGTCGACCGACTCGAAGATTTCCGCGTAGACCTTGCCGAGCATGCCGGCGTAGGTGATGGCGATGGCCAGCACGCCGGCGGTCGGGCCCAGCCCCACGGCGCGAACGAACAGCAAGGCCCAGACGATTTCCGGGACGCTGCGCAAAACGATCAGCAATCCGCGCACCGGCCAGCGCAAGGCCTGTGCCCACCAGGCCGGACGGCCGCCGCGGCTGAGCGCGGACAGGGACATTGCGCGGGTCGCAAGCAGAGCGCAGGGGAGGGCGACACCCAACGCCAGGGCCATGCCGGCGGTGGCGATGGCCAGGGTCTCCAGCGTGGCCTGCCAGAGTAGCTCGAGAAACTCGCCGCTGTGCTCAGGCGGCCAGAACGCCGAGACGAAGGTGCCCATGGTGTCGGCATTGCTGCCGTCGAACAGCACGCCAAGGTCCAGCTCGCTCAGTTTCAGCCCGGGCCACAGCAACGCCACCACCAGCAATGTCAGCATCAGGCGTGAAGCGGTAGCGGGGTCTTGGCGGACCAGCGCGGGGTTCAGCATCGCGGAATGTTCAGCAGCGGGGGCGGCGCAGCGGGTGGCGACGGGGCATGCTCGAGCTGCTCGTTGGCGTACAACGCGGTCAGCTCGTCATGACCGATTGCAGTGGCGGGTTTGTCGAACAGGATGCAACCGTCACGCACGCCGACGATGCGCGGGAAGTGCTCCAGCGCCAACTCCACTGCGTGCAGGCTGGCCAGCAGTGTGGCGTTGCGGCGCTGCGCTTCGCGGCTGAGCACGTCCAGCGTGTGGCTGGCGAGCACCGGATCCATGGCCGACACCGGTTCATCGGCGAGAATTAGATCCGGGGCCTGATAAAGCACGCGGGCGATTCCGACCCGCTGCAGCTGACCGCCCGATAGCTGGTCACAGCGCATGTACAGCTTGTCGGCAAGATCGAGACGCCCGAGCGCATCGGCGGCGCCCTGACGGTCCAGTGGAAAGATCAGGCTGAACAGGCTCTTGAACAGAGACCACTGACCAAGCCGGCCGGCCAGCACCGCAGTGACCACGCGCTGCCTTGGAGGTAGCGGCGGCGCCTGGTGAATCAGGCCGATCCGTGTACGCAGTCGTTGCCGGGCGGTGGCGGCAAGCGTCCAGGGCTGCTTGCCGAGCAAATCGAGCTCGCCTTGGTCGGGCTTGAGCGAGGTGGCCAGAAGACGCAGCAGCGTGGTCTTGCCAGCCCCGGATGGCCCGATGATCGCGACGCGTTCACCTTGGGCGATCTGCAGATCGATTCCGCGCAAGGCAACCTGGCCGCCCGCGTGGGTATGCCCCACGCTGGCCAGCTTCACCATTGGTTCGGGTTCGGCCGCGCAGTCTGGCATTGGCGGCGCCTGCAAGGTGCTCATGTGCGTGAAACGCGCAACGTCACTTCAGCAGTCCGGCCGCCCGCGCGGCTTCTTCGATGCCGGCGTAGTTTTCCGGCTTGGTCTCGATGAAGCGGCTGGCGGCCTGCAGGTCAAGGATCGCCTTGTGCTCGGGGTTGGCCGGGTCGAGGGCGAGGAACGCTGCCTTGATCTTCTCGACCAGAGCCGGGTCGAGATTGCCACGCACTGTCCAGTTGTAGTCGTAGTAGGGCGGCGTGGTGGAGATCACGCGGACCTTGGCGGTGTCGACCTTGCCGGCCGCGACCAGCTTGTCCCATACCGAGGCATTGAGCACCCCGGCGTCGGCCTTGCCGGCTTCGACCCAGGCGGCGGTGGCGTCGTGGGCGCCGGAGTAGGCGATGCGCTTGAAGTATTTCTCGGGCTCGATGCCGTCCTTGAGCATGAAGTAGCGCGGCATCAGGCTGCCGGAGGTCGACGATACCGAGCCGAAGGCGAAGGTCTTGCCCTGGAGGTCGGCCAGTGATTTCACCGCAGGATCGGCGGTGATGAACTTGCTGGTGAACTGCTCGTCCTGCTCACGCTGTACCAGCGGGATCGCATTGCCAGTCTTCAGACGGGTCTGGACGAAGGTGAAGCCGCCCAGCCAGGCGAGATCAAGGCGGTCGGAGGCCAGGGATTCGACGACAGCGGCATAGTCCGATACCGGGGTGAACTTCACCGGCATGCCCAGTTGCTGTTCCAGGTATTCGCCCAGCGGCTTGAACTTGCGGATCAGCTCGGTCGGTGCTTCGTCGGGGATGGCAGAAACCCGCAGGGCTTCAGCGGCGTGGGTGGTGGCAATAGACAGGGACAGGGCAAAGCCGGCAACGGCTGCCAGGGAGCGCTTCAGCATTGAGGGTTCTCCGGTTCAATAGCGGAAAAAGCGCGCGGATTATAGAGCGCGGGAGGCGTGCGACGCCAAGCGAAAGCTGAGCAGGGACGCTCGGAGCATTCGTCGTGCAGTTCAGTGCAGAAATATCGTGTAACACGACGAACTTTTTTCAGACCCCAAACCTAAGTGATCTGTAGTGGCCGAATAAATGCAATGTGCCACCCCGCAGGCAAAGGAAGCGAATGTGAAGTGCGATAAGAAGGGTCGGTCCACCATGGTCTGGGCAGATGGTCACTCATTCAGAGAGGTAGCGAGAATTCAGGCGCAACCTGTTGGCAGCGCCGAAGTACGTAGCGTGCCTCTGACCGAGAAAATGTTCACCGAAGCACGTATCGCAGCTGTCCTGCTTGGCCCATTGCTGATCGATCTGCCCCAGGGTTGATAGCGCATGGAGCTCCGGCCGGCGCCGCGGAAGCGAGGGATCGCGAAGCGCGGCAAGGTGTTCACCGTATCAGTCGTGCTCAGGCGCCGCTGAATAGAACCAGCAGCACCACGCCAAGGATCAAACGGTAGATCACGAACGGCAGCATGCCGACGCGCTCCAACAGCTTCAGGAAGAAGTGGATGCACAGGTAGGCGCTCACCGCCGACAACACCACGCCAAGGCCCATCGCCGTCCAGTCCACGGCTACGCCGCCTTCCGCCAGATCGAGCATGCTCAAGGCGCTGGCCAGCACGATGATCGGGATCGACAGCAGGAAGGAGAAGCGCGCGGCGCCTGAGCGCGACAGCCCCAGTAGCAAGCCGGCGGTCATGGTCACGCCCGAGCGCGAGGTCCCGGGGATCAGCGCCAGGGCCTGAGCGCAGCCGATCAACAAGATGTCTTTCCAGCTGAGGCTGTGTTCATCACGTGGCTGCGGTGTTTTCCGGCTGACCACATCCGACCACCACAGCAACAGGCCGAAGCCGATGGTCGCCCAGGCGATTACCAGTGGCGAGCGCATCTGCTCTTCGATGAAGCCCTTGAACAGCAGCCCGGCGATGCCAGCCGGAATCGTTCCGAGGATCACGGCCCACGCCAGTCGGCTGTCGCCCACGCGTTCACGCTTCGCCAGCGAAGCGAACCAGTCGCGGGTCATGCCGAACACTTCCTGGCGGAAGTACCAGACCACGGCGAACAGCGTGCCGAGATGTACGGCGACATCGAATGCCAATCCCTGGTCTTCCCAGCCCGCCAGATGCGGGAAGAGGATCAGATGAGCCGAGCTCGATACCGGCAAGAACTCGGTAAGCCCCTGCACAATGGCCAGGACGATGATCTGAAGTAAATCCATTGCGTTTTCCTGCGATGTCTTCTGATGCACGCGCATTGTCGAGACGGGCGTGCGTTGAGCGGATGGTCTGCGCGAGGTGATGCCTCGAGGCCTCCTTCAGAGGCGCTCAAAGGCGGATCGTTCCGGTTGGTCGGGCAATTTGCTGGATATGGCGTTGTGACATTGTGGCATCAAGTTGCAGGCGGACGTCAGCTTCGGCTTGCCAGCAGGCACGGCGCATGGCTGCCGAGGTCGCTGCGGCGCTAGAATCAGCGCCTCGTTCGCCAAGGAGTCGCCCCATGTCCGACCTGCCAACTCTCGCCTTTGCCGGTATCGGCCTGATGGGCCTGCCAATGTGCCGGCGCCTGCTCGCCGCGGGGTATCGTCTGGTCGTGTGGAATCGATCGCCCGAGAAGTGCGAGCCGCTGGTCGCGCTGGGCGCTAGGGCAGTAGCCACGCCTGCCGAACTCTGCGCGGAGGCGGACATCGTCCTGCTTTGCCTGGCTGACACCGCGGCTGTGCGCGAGGTGCTGTTCGGCAAGGGCGGCATTGCCGAAGGTGGCAAGGCCGGCAAGCTGCTGGTCGATCACTCCAGTCTCGAACCGGCCGCTACCCGTGACATGGCCGCTGAGCTGGAGTTTCGCAGTGGCATGCGCTGGGTGGACGCGCCGGTGTCCGGTGGTACTCCGGGGGCGGAAGCCGGCAGCCTGGTGATCATGGCGGGCGGGCGCGTCGAGGATGTCGAGCGGGTGCGGCCGGTGCTGATGAATCTCGGTCAGCGCCTGACCCATATGGGCGAGGTCGGGGCCGGCCAGGTGACGAAAGTCTGCAATCAGATGATTGTCGCCTGCAATGCGCTGGTGATCGCCGAGGTGGTGGCCTTGGCCGAACGAGCCGGGGTCGACGCCAGCCTGCTGGCACCGGCACTGGCTGGAGGCTTCGCCGATTCCAGGCCGCTGCAGATCCTCGCTCCACAGATGGCCGCGAGTGAATTCGAACCGGTGAAATGGCATGTGCGCACCTTGCTCAAGGACCTCGACACCGCAGTGAAACTGTCCCGCGAGCAGGGTTCGGCGACGCCATTGAGCGGACTGGCGGCACAGCTGATGCGTCTGCACGGCAGCCAGGGCAATCTGGAGCGCGATCCCGCCACGCTGGTGCAGATGTACTGGGAGGACGAGCAATGAAGATCGCCGCCAATCTGTCGCTGCTGTTCACCGAACTGCCGCTAACCGAACGCATCCTGGCCGCCCGCGTCGCCGGTTTCGATGGGGTGGAGATCCAGTTTCCCTATGAAGTGCCGGCCATGCGCCTGAAAGAACAGCTCGAGCGCGCCGGCATGCCGCTGGTGCTGATCAATCTGCCCGCTGGCGATTTGCTGCAGGGCGGGCCAGGTCTGGCGGCGGTGCCGGATCGGCAGGAGGCCTTCGACGCGGCGCTACAGGAGGCACTGACCTATGCGTTGATGGTTCGCCCGGCCAGCGTCAACGTGCTGCCGGGTCGCCTCGCCGAGGGCGTCGACCGAGAGCTGGCGCTGGAGACCCTGGAGCACAATCTGTGGAAAACCGCCGACGCCTTCGACATGCTCGGCATCCGCGTGCTCTGCGAAGCGATCAATCCACTCGACATGCGGGGCTTTCTGATCAACAGCGCGGCGGATCTCGAGGCGCTGCTGGAGCGGGTCGATCACCCCAACTGCATGGCGCAGCTGGATTTCTACCATATGGCCCGCCAACAGCTGGACCTGCCCAACTGCATCGCCCAGTTGGGTGAGCGCATCGGTCATGTGCAATTCGCCGATTGCCCGGGCCGCGGCGCGCCCGGTAGCGGTGAGCTGGACTTCAGCGCAGCGCTGCAAGCCTTGCAGGCCGCCGGCTACCAGGGCTGGCTGAGCGCCGAGTACAAACCGGGCGAGCAGGGCACCGATGCCAGCCTGGGCTGGCTGGCCGATTGGCGCGAGCGGTGAGCCATCGCGCGGCATAAGCGAAGGTGATGTTCGGAGACAGGAGCAGGCACAGACTCTAGAGTCATCGTCGAGTCCCGGCTGGTCTGCGGCCGGAAATATAAGAACAATCGAGACCGACGTCATGCAGCCTTCCACCCAAGCATCCAACGCCTGGCGCGTGCTGTTTCTGCTGTTTCTGGCGAACCTGTTCAACTTCTTCGATCGCACCATTCCGGCGATCATCGCCGAGCCGATCCGCCTGGAGTGGAGCCTCAACGACTTCCAGCTCGGCCTGATCGGCACCGCTTTCACCATCGTCTATGCCATTGCCGGTCTGCCCCTGGGGCGCATGGCCGATCTCGGTTCGCGGCGCAAGATCATGGGCTGGGGGCTGACTGCCTGGAGCGGCCTGACGGCGGTCAACGGGCTGGCCTGGAACTTCTGGAGCTTCCTCCTGGTGCGCATGGGCATCGGCATCGGCGAAGCCAGTTACGCGCCGGCCGCCAACTCGCTGATCGGCGACCTGTTTCCGGCGCACAAACGCGCGCGGGCGATGGGCATCTTCATGCTCGGCCTGCCGCTGGGGCTGCTGCTGGCTTTTTTCACCATCGGCTCGATGGTCGAGGCGTTCGGCAGCTGGCGTGCGCCGTTCTTTATCGCTGCCGTGCCAGGCCTGGTGCTGGCGCTGTTCATCTTCTTCATCAAGGAGCCCAAGCGTGGCGCCGCCGAGACCGTCAAGGTATCCCAGGAACCGGTGAAGCAGCCGATGCGCAAGGTGCTGTCTATCCGCACTTTCTGGTGGCTGGTGCTGGCCGGGCTGGCGTTCAACTTCGCGACCTATGCCTGTAATGCCTTCATGGTGCCGCTGCTGATGCGCTATCACGGGGTCTCGCTGGTCCAAGCCTCGGTGGCCACCGGCGTGATCGTCGGCTTGACCGGTCTGTTCGGGCTGACGCTGGGTGGCTGGGTTGCCGATCGCATTCACCAGCGCTTCGCCCGCGGTCGCCTGATCTTCGCGGCGGTGAGCATGTTGATCGCGACCATCGCGACCGGCTATGCGCTGCTGGCCGGGCGTATCGAGGTCGGCATGTTCGTCGCGGTGTTCAGCATCGGCTGGCTGTTCTCCTACAACTTCTATACCTGCGTCTACACGGCAATTCAGGACGTGGTCGAGCCGCGTCTGCGGGCCACGGCCATGGCGCTGTTCTTCGCCGGGCTGTATCTGCTCGGTGGCGGTATGGGGACGGTAGTGGTCGGCCTGCTCTCGGACCATTTCGCCGAAGCAGCAATGCTGGCGGCGGGCGCCAGCGAGATGGCCGAGGCCTTCCGCGCCGAGGGGCTGCACGGGGCGATGTACCTGATACCCGCCTCGTTGCTGCTGACCATGGTGTTCCTCTTCCAGGCGTCGCGGACGTTCTGTGCCGATGCCAAGCGCATGACTGCCGGGATGACGGCGGATGCGCCTGGCGCGGAGGCAGTGCCTGCCTGATACGGCGTAGCGTTATGGGGTTTGTGCCCGGACCAGCGATGGCCGGGCATTTTTTTGGCCTCAAGTAACGCGGCTGACGATAGGCCTGCAACCGAGGGCGGCCTCCTTTACACTGCGCGGCCGTTTTTCAGTACCCGCGGAAAAAGACCATGCCCAACGTCCTACCTGCCCGCGCCTGCGGCATCGACTTCGGTACTTCCAACTCCACGGTTGGTTGGTGGCGCCCGGACATGGACCCGCTGATCGTGCTCGAGGGCGAGCAGCCGACATTGCCATCGGTGGTGTTCTTCAACCTCGAGGAGCGCCGGCCGGTCTATGGTCGCCAGGCGTTGAGCGAATACCTCGAAGGCTACGAGGGACGCCTGATGCGCTCGCTCAAGAGCCTGCTCGGCTCCAAGTTGCTGAAAAGCGAAACCACGGTGCTGGGCAGCGCGATGCCGTTCAAGGAAATCCTCGGCCTGTTTCTCGGCACCCTCAAGCAGCGCGCCGAAACGGCTGCGGGTCGGCCATTCGAGCAGGTCGTGCTGGGGCGACCGGTGTTTTTCGTCGATGACGACCCGCAAGCCGACCGCGAGGCGGCGGACACCCTCGCCGCTGCCGCCCGCAAGATCGGCTTCAAGGACGTGTCCTTCCAGTACGAGCCGATCGCCGCGGCGTTCGACTACGAGTCGCGTATCGAACGCGAAGAGCGCGTGCTGATCGTCGATATCGGCGGTGGTACCTCCGACTTCTCGCTGGTGCGGCTATCGCCCGAGCGCCGGGCTGTCGATGATCGTCAGGCGGACATTCTCGCTACCGGCGGCGTGCATATCGGCGGTACCGACTTCGACAAGCAGCTCAGCCTGAGCGGGGTGATGCCGCTGTTCGGCTATGGCAGCCGGATGAAGAGCGATGCGCCGATGCCGACCAGTACGCACCTCAACCTGGCCACCTGGCACACCATCAACGCCGTTTACGCGCCGGCCTCGCTACGAGCGCTGCAGAGCATGCGCTACGACATCGTCGATCCTACCGGCATTGATCGGTTGTACCGCCTGATCGAACAGCGTGCCGGGCACTGGCTGGCCATGCAGGTGGAGCAGGGCAAGATCGAGCTGACCGAGGCGGAGCGTTTCGCCATCGACTTCCAGCGCATTGAACCGCACTTGCAGGCCGAGTTGACGCGTCAGGGTTTCGAAAGCGCCATCGCCGCACTGCTTGACCGTATCGGTGGCAGCATCAATCAGCTGCTGGCGGATGCCGGCGTGCGCCATGATGAGGTCGATACGGTGTTCTTCACCGGTGGCTCGAGCGCTATTCCTGCACTGCGCGACAGCGTTGCCGGGCTGCTCCCCCGTGCACGGCATGTCGAAGGCAATCGCTTCGGCAGCATCGGCAGCGGATTGGCCATCGAGGCGCGCAAGCGCTACGGTTGAGTCGGGAACGACGTCACGCGCTGACACATAAACTTCACACTCGCGTGTCAACGCCGGGCTTGGCGTACGGGTCCCAGTACTGGTGCTCAAACGGAGCGTCCTTATCGAGGAGAACCTGATGGCCTATCGCATACGCCCTGCACGCAACGCCGCCAAGGAGGTGCGCAAGGTCGCCCTGCAGCGCATCGAAAAGGCGATCCAGGCGCTTTGCGTCGAGCCGGCCGAGCGTGCGGAAGGGGTGCACCAGGCGCGCAAGCGCTTCAAGGAGCTGCGTGCGCTGTTGCGCTTGGTGCGCGAGCCTCTCGGTGCGCGATTCAAGCTCGACAATCGCCGGCTGCGCGACATGGGACGCTCCCTGGCGGAATCGCGTGATGCAGCGGCCATGCTGGAAAGCTGGGATGCCCTGGCGCGCACCGACCAGTCGCTGTTCGTTGGCGATGCGTTTCGGCAGATCCGCCTGCACTTGCAGCAGCGCGCCGCGCCGGAGGGCGACGTGCATAGCGGTTTCGAGGCGGACGTGGCGCAAGTGCTGGGCGAGCTGCGCGCACTGATCCAGGATGTGCAGCATTGGAAGCTCCCGGGCAAGGGCTTCGGCCTGCTGGCCGACGGCATCCGTCGGACCTACACCGACGGCGTGCGGGATCTGGCGCGTGCGGAGAAGGATGGCTCTGACGAGCTGCTGCATGAGTGGCGCAAGCGGGTGAAAGACCACTGGTATCACTGCCAGCTGCTGTCGCCGTGCTGGCCGGATGCGCTGGAAAGCCGTGCCGAGCAGCTCAAGCAGGTGGCCGATGCACTGGGGGACGATCACGACCTGGCGGTGATGACGCAGCTGATGCAGGACGAGCCGGAGCTGTTCGGTCCGCCGGAAACCCGCGACGTGTTGCAGCGCTGCATCGAGCAGCGGCGCGCGCAGTTGCAGCAGCGTGCATTGCGCCTCGGTCGCAGGCTGTATGCCGAGCCGCCGAAGGCCCTGGTTGGGCGAATTGGCGCCTACTGGGGTATCGCGCGGAAAGAGCAGGGGTAGGCACCCTTTGCTCCATCATAAGTGCTGCGGCTGAGGGGCGGTTGGATTCGCTCCGGTCGCGAGCGCTGCGGTCTGACCGCTAGCGCTCAACCAAACGCAGCAGGATGGGCTTCAGCCCATCCGCAGCACACTGGCAAGCTGCCAATTCAACCAGCCACCAGCACTCGAATCGCCTCCAGGCGCAGTGCAGCCTTGTCCAGTGCCGCCAGGCCTTCTTCGCGCTGCTGACGCAGTGCCTCGATTTCGCTGTCGCGCACGCTCGGGTTGACCGCCTGCAGCGCCACCAGACGCGCCAATTCCTCGTCCAGTCCGGCCTTGAGCTTGCGCTTGGCTTCGGCAACACGTTCGGTGTGGCGTGGGGCGATCTTGGCTTCGGCAGCGGCGATCTGCATGGCCAGCACGTCGCGTTGGGCCTGGACGAACTTGTTGGCGCTGGCGCGCGGCACGCTTTCCAGCTGATCGTTGAGCGTATCGAAGGCCACCTTCGAGGCCAGGTCGTTGCCATTGCCGTCGAGCAGACAGCGCAGCGCCAGCGGCGGCAGGAAGCGACTCAGCTGCAGCGCGCGCGGCGCCACCACTTCGCTGACGAACAGCAGTTCGAGCAGCACGGTACCCGGCTTGAGCGCCTTGTTCTTGATCAGCGCGACCGCGGTGTTGCCCATGGAGCCCGACAGCACCAGGTCCATGCCGCCCTGCACCATGGGATGTTCCCAGGTGAGGAACTGCATGTCTTCGCGGGCCAGGGCCTGTTCGCGGTCGTAGGTGATGGTCACGGCCTCGTCGTCGCCCAGCGGGAAGCTGGCATCCAGCATCTTTTCGCTGGGGCGCAGTACCAGGGCGTTTTCCGAGTGGTCTTCGCTGTCGATGCCGAACGCGTCGAACAACTGCTCCATATAGATCGGCAGGGCGAACTGGTCGTCCTGCTCCTCGATGGCTTCGACCAGTGCCTTGCCCTGTTCGCCGCCGCCGGAATTGAGCTCCAGCAGGCGGTCGCGGCCGCTGTGCAGTTCGGCTTCCAGGCGTTCGCGCTCGGCGCGGGCCTCGTCGATCAGCAGCTGATAGGCGTCATCGTCGCCTTCTTCCAGCTGCGCCAGCAGCTGCGGACCGAAGCGGTGCTGCAGTGCGTTACCGGTCGGGCAGGTATTGAGGAAGGCATTCAGCGCCTGGTGATACCAGGTGAACAGGCGCTCCTGCGGACTGGTTTCCAGATAGGGCACGTGCAGCTGGATGGTGTGCTGCTGGCCGATGCGGTCGAGACGGCCGATGCGCTGCTCGAGCAGGTCCGGATGCGCCGGCAGATCGAACAGTACCAGATGGTGACTGAACTGGAAGTTGCGGCCCTCACTGCCGATCTCCGAGCAGATCAGTACCTGCGCGCCGAAGTCCTCGTCGGCGAAGTAGGCCGCGGCGCGGTCGCGCTCAAGGATGCTCATGCCTTCGTGGAACACTGTGGCCGGGATGCCGGAGCGCACGCGCAGTGCGTCTTCCAAGTCGAGGGCGGTCTCGGCATGGGCGCAGATGACCAGTACCTTGAACTTCTTCAGCATTTTCAGCGTGTCGATCAGCCACTCGACACGCGGATCGAACTGCCACCAGCGGTTGCTCGCTTCGCCATCATCCTGCTGGCTCTGGAAGGCCACTTCCGGATACAGCTCGGCGTGCTCGCCCAGCGGCAGTTCGAGGTATTCGGCCGGGCAGGGCAGCGGATACGGATGCAGCTGGCGCTCCGGAAAACCCTGCACGGCGGCGCGGGTGTTGCGGAACAGCAGGCGGCCAGTGCCGTGACGGTCGAGCAGTTCGCGGATCAGGCGGCTGCTGGCCTCGATGTCGCCATCGGTGGCGGCGGCGAGCAGGGCTTCGCCTTCGGCGCCGAGGAAGTCATGGATGGTCTGGTGCGCCTGCTGCGAAAGGCGGCCCTCGTCGAGCAGTTCCTGCACGGCTTCGGCCACCGGCTGATAGCTGGAGCTTTCGGCGCGGAAGGCTTCGAGATCATGGAAGCGATTCGGGTCGAGCAGGCGCAGACGGGCGAAGTGGCTGTCCAGACCGAGCTGCTCCGGGGTCGCGGTGAGCAGCAGCACGCCGGGAATCACTTCGGCCAGCTGTTCGACCAGCTTGTATTCGGCGCTGGCACCTTCCGGGTGCCAGACCAGATGGTGCGCTTCGTCCACCACCAGCACGTCCCAGCCGGCGGCAAAGGCAGCATCCTGGGCGCGTTCGTCTTCCTTAAGCCATTCCAGCGATACCAGTGCCAGCTGGGTGTCTTCGAACGGGTTGCTGGCATCGCTCTCGATGAAACGCTCGGCATCGAACAGGGCGACTTCCAGGTTGAAGCGGCGGCGCATTTCCACCAGCCACTGGTGCTGGAGGTTTTCCGGAACCAGGATCAACACCCGGCTGGCGCGGCCGGAGAGCAGCTGACGATGGATGATCAGGCCGGCTTCGATGGTCTTGCCCAGGCCCACTTCGTCGGCCAGCAGTACGCGCGGAGCGATGCGGTCGGCGACTTCCTTGGCGATATGCAGCTGGTGCGCGATGGGTTGCGCACGCACGCCGCCGAGGCCCCACAGCGAAGACTGCAACTGGGCGCTCTGGTGTTGCAGGGTGTGGTAGCGCAGGCTGAACCAGGCCAGCGGGTCGATCTGCCCGGCGAACAGGCGGTCGCTGGCCAGGCGGAACTGGATGAAGTTCGACAGTTGGGTTTCCGGCAGGGTGCGAGCTTCGTTCTGCGCCGTCAGGCCGTGGTAGACCAGCAGGCCGTCGACGTCGTCGACCTCGCGCACGGTCATCTTCCAGCCTTCGAAATGGGTGATCTCGTCACCGGGAACGAAGCGCACCCGCGTCAGTGGGGCGCTGCGTGTCGCGTACTGGCGCGTTTCGCCGGTCGCCGGGTAGAGCACGGTGAGCATCCGTCCATCCTGGGTCAGGATGGTTCCGAGGCCGAGTTCTGCCTCGCTGTCGCTGATCCAGCGTTGCCCCGGTAGATACTGCTGCGCCATGCTGCCTCCCGCTGTGAAAAAGCCGGCTATGGTAACGGAACGTCGCCATCAGAGCGACGGCCGATGGCGACTGCGTGACGCATGAAGTGTAGCGGTCCTGTTAAAGTTGGCTGGTGCCACGCCGATTCATCGGTATAGAGGGGTAACGAGCATGCTGCCACCCATCCCATCAGGCGTATTTCCGGTCAACGCCCAGCAGGACGTGGTCAAGCCGCGCCCGGAGATCGCACCGGTTACGCCCGTGCAGCCGAGCTCCAGCGAAAGCGCAGTCAGCCTCGACCGCCGGCACCCTCAAGAGAGTGAGCAGATGTTGCGCGACGAGCAGCGGCGGCGTCAGCGCCGGGGTTACACCCCGGAGGAGCTGGCGACCGGCGAGACCGATGAGCAGGACCAGGCCGAGCTTGAGGAGCTGCCGCGACAGGGGCTCTGGGTTGATGTCGAGGTCTGAGGTGTTCACGACCGACCCGAGCCACGCTTCATCGATCGAGTTGCCGGATGCCGCACTGGACTACCAACCGGGGTGGGCCGACAGCGAAACCGCCGATGCCTGGCTGGAGGAACTCATCAGCGCCACGCCCTGGTCGCAACCCGAAATTCGCATCTATGGCCGCCAGGTTGCAGTACCACGCATGGTCGCCTGGTACGGCGACGCGGACGCCGGGTATCGCTATTCCGGCCAGCGCCATGATCCGCTGGCCTGGACGCCGCTGTTGCAGGAAATCCGTGAGCGTCTGCAGAAGGACACCGGCCAGCGCTTCAACGGCGTGTTGCTGAACCTGTATCGCGATGGACGCGACGCCATGGGTTGGCACAGTGACGATGAGCCCGAGCTGGGCGATTGCCCCACCGTCGCTTCGCTGAGCCTGGGCGCCGAGCGGCGCTTCGACCTGCGACGCAAGGGCAGCGGGCGGATCCAGCATTCACTTGTACTGGGCCATGGCTCGCTGCTGGTCATGGGGGGCGTAACGCAGCATCATTGGCAGCACCAGATCGCGCGGACCAGCAAAGTGCTGGAACCGCGTCTCAACCTGACTTTCCGCCTGATCCAGCCGAGACCGACGCGATGAGTACCGACGAGAAACTGATCGACTTCAGCGCCGAGCGCGCCAAGCGTGTGCATGACCTCAATGACAAACGCCTCGAAGAGATGCGCAAGGTCTTCGAGCAGGTGCTGCCGCTGGGCAAGGCAAAGAAGAAAGGCAAACGCACTTCGAAGAAGCGTTAGTTGCGGTCCCTCTTCATATCGCACATATCGATTCGCTATTAGCTGCCTGTACTTCCCCGCGCATTTGCGCTTTCCCTGCTGTTTTTCGACTCCTATACCCCTGTTTTCTTGACTTGGATCAGTCGTTGCGCGCGCCTGTGCCCGCCATTTTGCGGCCATTGATCCGGGTCAATTTTTCTCTGCGGCAGCGGGTTTAACTTGAACCCATCGAACAGCGAATCAAGTGTCGGAGGTAGGTCTCATGTTTGTCGATAATGTGGTGCTCGCAGGGGTGGTCACGGTCGGCCTGATGGTCGCCTTCCTCGCAGGTTTCGGATATTTCATCTGGCGGGACGCTCACAAGAAGAGCTGATCCCGACAGATTCAAAGAGCACGCAAGGCATTTAGGCGACCCATGGTCGCCTTTTTTTTTGCGCGCGATTTATCGACGGGTCTGGGGTTGGACGAACACGCTCGTCGTGAACGCCGGCACCTGGAACTCCCCATCGACGACCTTGGCCTGGCGACTGATCGGATCGATCGAACTCTTCAACGCCGGATGCAGCTGGTAGCCGTCGGCGCCCGGCAGCCGAGCCCGTTGGGCCGATGCATTGATCACCACCTTCAATGAGCTGTACCGGCGGTCCAGATCGCGACCGTCGTGCGGTGCATCCGCCAGGCTGAAGGCGATCACCCCAGGCTGCTGTTCGGGCCCGGTGTTGTGAAACTGCAGGCGTCGCTGCACTTCGTGGGCGCTGTCGAGCTGGAACAGCTGGCTGTCGCTACGGATTTTCAGCAGCTCAAGAAAACGCCGCTTCGCCGTGACGATCTCGGTAGGGCCGGGTTTGGCCTGTGGGTCGACGATGATTCTGCGAATCAGCGGCCAGTTGTCGCCGTCCTTGTCCGCACGCGGCAAGCCTTTGTTCCAGTTGTTGTCCTGGTAGCTGAAATCCACCGCATTGAACCAGTCTCCCGAGTCGTAGCTGTCACGCTGCATGGACTTGGAGCGCAGAATGTCGGAGCCGAGATGGATGAAGGGCACGCCTTGGCTGAACAGCGGCACCGACAGCGCCACCAGGTGCAGGCGGACCCGGTCGGCAACCGACAGGCTGCTGGCGAACTTGTACTGGTTGTTGTCCCATAGCGTCTGGTTGTCGTGCTTTGAGACGTAATTGACGGTCTCCTGCGGGTCCAGCGTATAGCCGGCGGGCTGGCCGTTGTAGTCGATCTCGCTGCCCTTGCGCATGCTGCCGTCGGCGGTGACGAACTGGAAATCGCGCAGGCCACCGGCGATGCCAACGCGGATCAGATCGGCGGCGTGCAGCAGTTGCGCCTTCTCCTGCGCCCCGGCGGCGCTCAGCTCGTTGGGCCGCAGATAGAGGCCGTTGGCGAAGCCCTGGTTGCGACGAATGCTGTCGCCGCTGTCGAAGGGGCTGCCGCCACGGACCGCATCACGTTGCCGGTCGTTGAAAGTGCCGACACCGGTACCGGCCATGTTCGCCTGGTTGGCATTGATGCCGCGTGCGTTGCCGGCGACCTCGCCGAATTCCCAGCCTTCGCCGTAGAAATAGGTGTCGCGGTCGATACGGCGAACGGCGCGATACGCATCGATGATCTGCTCGCGCATATGGTGACCCATCAGATCGAAGCGAAAGCCGGCGATCTTGTAGTCGCGTGCCCAGACCTTCAGCGAGTCGGTCATCAGCTTGGCCATCATGCGGTGCTCGCTGGCGGTGTTCTCGCAGCAGGTCGAGGTTTCCACCGCGCCGGTGGTGGGGTTGCGGCGGTGGTAGTAACCGGGCACGACCTTGTCCAGGACGGATTTTTCGGCCAGGCCGGAGGCGTTGGTGTGGTTGTAGACCACGTCCATCACCGTGGCCAGGTCGTTGCCGGCCAAGGCCTGCACCATCTGGCGGAACTCGATGATCCGCTGCACGCCTTCGGCGTCGCTGGCGTAGCTGCCCTCGGGCGCAGTGAAGTGGAAGGGGTCGTAGCCCCAGTTGAAGTCGTCCAGCCCGCGCAAGTCGTTGTACAGCGATTGCGCCTGACCGCTGGCCGGGTCGAAGCCCGCTAGCACCTGACGGATGCTCGCTGCGCCACAGTACTGCGCCCAGCGCTCCCGGGCGGCATCCGACAGGTCGCAGAGCTTGGCGAAAGGGTCGTCCAGATTGATCCGCCGGGCAGGGTCTTCGTCGATGGTGGCGATGTCGAACACCGGCAGCAGCTGCACATGGGTGAGCCCGGCTTTCTGCAGATCGCGCAGGTGCCGCATGCTGTCGCTGTGCTGATGGGTAAACGCTGCGTAGGTGCCGCGCAGCGCCGCTGGCAGGCTGGTGTCGCTGGCGCTGAAGTCGCGCAGATGGGTTTCGTAGATCACGTTCGCCTCGGGACGCTGCGGGCGTGGCGGACGCACGGCATCCCAGCCGGCGGGCTTGAGATCATCGGCGTTCAGATCGACCACCTGGGCGTACTGGCTGTTGCGTGACAGGCTCAGGGCGTAGGGATCGCTGACCAGTGTTGTCTCGATCGTGCCGGTGCTTGGCCGGTAAGCGGTGACTTCGTACTGGTAATACTGCCGATCCAGTGAGCGCGGGCCTTCCAGGCTCCAGACGCCGAGCCGCTCCTGCATAAGTTTGGGATAACCGGGTAGCAGCCGTTTGGCGGCATCGAACACGTGCAGGCGAACCCGCTGCGCGGTCGGCGCCCAGAGCTTGAAGGAGACGCCTTTGGCAGCGAGCGTCGCACCCAGCTCGCCGTTGTATGCAAACAGCATGTCGAGGATGCCGGCAGTCTGCACCTCGGTGGCATCGATGACCCGGTCATCGGCGTCATAGGCGACCACCACCAGTTGGCTCATCACGGCGCGGCGAATGTCTCTTGCACCTGCGGTGATCCGATAAGCAGGGGCGTTCGCCAAATGCGGGTGTTGGCGCTTGAGGCCATTGCGCAGGGCAGACGGCTGCAACACCAGGCTTTGCCCGCCGCTGACGGTACGTGCCTCGCCGTCGATGCGGATGCTGGCGTCGCTGGCATAGCGCAGTTCCAGCCGGCTGGCGCCCGGCGCGCCGTTCACCAGTGCGAGTGTGAACGGATCGAGCCAATGCGCCCGCGCGCCCTTGATCGCCACTGCGCTGCCGCTCAGCGGCGTGCTGGACAGCTGTGGGTTGCCGCTGACCGTGAAGACGCGACGGCCCAGCTCGTCGAAGCGCCAGGTCAGGTCGCCACCGCCGAGATCCTTCTCGTCGCCCTTGTGCATGATCAGGTTCAGGCAGCTGGCGTCGACGCTCAGTGGGATGCGGTAGAACGCGCCGTACTCCGGATCGGTCCCGGCTGCTGTGAGCGGTTGCGCCCAGCTGGTTTCAGTCGCACTGCCATTGCAGTCGGGGGTATTCCACAGGTGTGGGCCCCAGCCGTTGTAGTCGCCGTCGGCGCGCTGGTAGTAGAGCAGGGCTTCGTCGGAGCCATGGTCGAGCGGGGCAGCCGAAGCGGGTTGCATGGCCAGCGACAAGCCGCCGAGGACGAGCGCCGCCAGGCGCCGGTAAGCGATCGAGCGAATGAGCATGGAAAGGTCCCATTGTTGTTCTTGTTGTACTGCTCGCTCGATGGTCAGCCCGAGGTATCCGACACGCATCCTCCGCTAGGGCTCTGCCCGGGGCGTAGGCCCAGGCCGTAATGGCGTTCTGCTTGTCCCCCGGTCGGGCATTGCTGGAAATGCTGAGGGCGCCAACCAGGCGCCCTCAGATTGCCCCCGTCACGCGACGGGGTAGTGAACCTGGTAATGCTCAGCCGATGGTGATCGGCGGCAGTTCCTTCAGCTCGACGGTTTCCTGCTTGCGCGGCGCGAGCACTTCGGCTTCGCCGTCGACCACCTGTTCCTCGTTCTGGTTGAACACGCGGGTGGCGATGCGCACGCGGTTCTTCGGCAGCTTTTCGAGGATTTCCAGGCGCACGGTCAGGGTGTCGCCGATCTTCACCGGGCGGGTGAATTTCATGGTCTGGCCGAGATAGATGGTGCCAGGGCCAGGCATGGTGCAGGCGACGGCAGCGCTGATCAGCGCGCCGCTGAACATGCCATGGGCGATGCGCTCCTTGAACAGCGTACCGGCGGCGAAATCCGCGTCCAGGTGGACCGGGTTGCGGTCGCCGGACATGGCAGCGAACAGCTGGATGTCCCTTTCCTCAACGTGTTTTTCGAAGCTCGCTTGCTGGCCAACTTCCAGTTCGGCGTAGGGCGTATTGCTGATAGTGCTCATGGAGTGTCCTCAGGCTGGTCGGCGCGCCAGATGCTGCGCCCGATGGATCGAAGCGTGTCGCGCGATCCGCTACAGCCGGTGTCCGCGCGCTGGGGCAGCATTCTAGAGGCATGTGCCCCGGTTGTCCCGGGCCCGGACGCGTTCGGCAGCGTGACGGAAGATTCACATCAGTGATTTGTGCGGCTTGAGCTGTTGCGTCGCGACGTCGACCTGCTAAGTTCGCCAGAGCCCACCATGCGTGGGCCAGACACTCTCAGGTAAAGAGGCCAATAACAATGCAGCCTGAATTCTGGAATGACAAACGCCCTGCCGGCGTGCCCAACGACATCGATATGGGGGTTTATCGCTCGGTCGTCGAAGTGTTCGAGCGCGCCTGCAAGACCCATGCGGACCGCCCTGCATTCAGCAATATGGGTGTCACCCTCAGCTACTCCGATCTGGAGCGCCACTCCGCCGCTTTTACCGCCTGGTTGCAGCACCATACCGATCTGCAGCCTGGCGACCGCATCGCCATTCAGATGCCCAACCTTTTGCAGTATCCCATCGCGGTATTCGGTGCTCTGCGCGCCGGTCTTATCGTGGTCAATACCAACCCGCTTTACACCTCGCGGGAGATGCGCCACCAGTTCCAGGATTCCGGTGCGCGGGCGCTGGTGTACCTCAATACCTTCGGCCATAACGTGCAGGAGGTGCTGCCCGATACGGCCATCGAACACCTGATTGAAGTGCGCATCGGCGACATGCTGCCGCCGCTCAAGGGCGTGCTGGTCAACGCGGCGGTCAAGCACCTGAAGAAGATGGTGCCGGATTACAGCCTGCCGCAAGCCATTTCCTTCAAGGACGTGCTGCGTGACGGGGCCCGCCACAACCACAAACCGGCGCCGCTGGAGCTCGATCACGTCGCCGTGCTGCAGTACACCGGCGGCACGACCGGCGTGGCCAAGGGCGCCATGCTGACCCATGGCAACCTGGTGGCGAACATGCAGCAGGTGCGAGCCAACATGCAGCAGCTGGACGAGCACGGCCACCCGATTATCCGTGAAGGCCAGGAAGTGATGATCGCGCCGCTGCCGCTCTACCATATCTATGCATTCACGGTGAATTGCATGTGCATGGTGGTCACTGGCAACCACAACGTGCTGATCACCAATCCGCGGGATATCAACGGCTTCGTCAAGGAGCTGCAGCGCTGGCAGTTTTCCGCTTTCCTCGGGCTCAACACGCTGTTCGTCGCGCTGATGGCTCACCCGCAGTTCAAAAAGATCGACTTCTCCCGTCTCAAAGGCACCAATTCGGGTGGTACCGCTTTGGTGTCGGCAGTCGCCGAGCGCTGGAAGAGCATGACCGGCTGCACGGTTGTCGAGGGCTACGGCCTGACCGAGACGTCGCCGGTGGTCTGCGCGAACCCGCACGGCGAGCACTCGCGCCTCGGCACCGTCGGGCTGCCGGTGCCCGGCACCACGGTCAAGGTCATCGATGACGAAGGCAACGCCTTGCCGCTCGGCGAGCGCGGCGAGCTGTGCGTCAAGGGCCCGCAGGTGATGAAGGGCTACTGGCAGCGCCCCGACGCCACGGCCGAAGTGCTGGACGAGGAGGGCTGGCTGAAGACTGGCGACATCGCGGTGATCGACGAGGACGGTTTCGTCAGCATCGTCGATCGCAAGAAGGATCTGATCATCGTTTCTGGCTTCAACGTCTACCCCAACGAGATCGAGGACGTGGTGATGGCCCATCCGAAGGTAGCGGCATGCGCTGCCATTGGCGTGGCGGACGAGAAGTCCGGCGAGGCGGTCAAACTGTTCGTCGTACCGAGCGATCCGACGCTTGATCAGGACGAGCTTCATGCCTACTGCCGGGAGAATTTCACCGGCTACAAGATGCCGCGGCACTACGTATTCCGCGATGCACTGCCGATGACGCCAGTAGGCAAGATATTGCGGCGTGAACTGCGCGATATCGCCTGACGACTCTGCCTGAAGGTGGTTTCAGGGAAACCCACGAAAGTGACCGGGATATTTGTTTCGGTCACTTTATGTCGAATAGACCCGTCTCGGGCTCTATTCGCTCCAATGCAAAGCTGCTAACCTCGGGAACGCTTTTTGCCCGATACGCGGTACAAAAGTTAACAAATCACAACAAAACAGCTGCCATCGCGCAGTGATAAAGCTGTTGCTTAGGAGTGGGGTTCATGACCGATAACTTCTGGAAGGATAAATATCCTGTTGGGGTCTCCAGCGAGATCAACCCTGACGAATACCAGAACATCCAGGCTGTGCTTAAACAGTCATGCGAGCGCTTCGCGGACAAGCCGGCGTTCAGCAATCTCGGCAAGACCCTGACCTACGGTGAGCTGTACAAGCTCTCTGGTGACTTCGCCGCCTACCTGCAGCAGAACACCGATCTTCAGCCCGGCGACCGCATCGCCGTGCAGCTGCCCAACCTGATTCAGTACCCCATCGTCGTGTTCGGCGCCATGCGTGCCGGCCTCATCGTGGTCAACACCAACCCGCTGTACACCGCGCGGGAGATGGAACACCAGTTCAACGACGCTGGCGCCAAGGCGCTGGTATGCCTGGCCAACATGGCGCATCTGGCCGAGGAAGTATTGCCCAAGACCGGCATCAAGCACGTGGTCATCACCGAAGTCGCCGACATGCTGCCGCCGCTCAAGCGCATGCTGGTCAACGCGGTGGTCAAGCACGTGAAGAAGATGGTGCCGGCCTACAGCCTGCCGAAAGCCGTCAAGCTCAACGATGCGCTGGCGCTGGGCCGTGGCAAGCCTGTGCGCGAGGCGTTGCCGAAGAGCGATGACGTGGCCGTGCTGCAATACACCGGCGGCACCACCGGCGTGGCCAAGGGCGCCATGCTGACCCACCGCAACATCGTCGCCAACATGCTGCAGTGCAAGGCGCTGATGGGCTCGAACCTCAATGACGGCAGCGAAGTATTGATCGCGCCATTGCCGCTCTATCACATCTACGCCTTCACCTTTCACTGCATGGCGATGATGCTCAGCGGCAACCACAACATCCTGATCTCAAACCCGCGCGACCTGCCGGCGATGATCAAGGATCTCGGCAAGTACCGCTTCAGCGGCTTCGTTGGCCTCAATACCCTGTTCGTTGCACTGTGCAACAGCGAAGACTTCCGCAAGCTCGATTTCTCCGCGCTCAAGGTCACCCTGTCTGGCGGCATGGCGCTGCAGCTGGCCACGGCCGAACGCTGGAAGCAGGTCACTGGTTGCCCGATCTGCGAAGGCTACGGCCTGACCGAAACCAGCCCGGTGGCCTCGGTCAATCCCATCGAGCACATTCAGCTCGGCTCCATCGGCATCCCGGTTCCCTCTACACAGTTCAAGGTCATCAACGATGACGGCCAGGACCTGGCGCAGGGCGAGATCGGCGAGCTGTGCATCAAGGGTCCCCAGGTGATGAAGGGCTACTGGCAGCGGCCGGAGGCCACCGACGAAGTAATCGATGCGCAGGGCTGGTTCAAGACGGGCGACATCGGCGTCATCCAGGAAGATGGCTACATCCGCATCGTTGACCGCAAGAAGGACATGATTCTGGTGTCCGGCTTCAACGTGTATCCCAACGAGCTGGAAGACGTGCTCGCCAGCCTGCCGGGCGTGCTGCAGAGCGCTGCCATCGGCGTGCCGGACGAGAAGTCGGGCGAGGCGATCAAGCTGTTCGTGGTGGTCAAGCCGGGCGAGAGCCTGACCAAGGAGCAGGTCATGCAGCACATGCATGACAACCTGACCGGTTACAAGCGGCCGAAAGCCGTGGAATTCCGCGACAGCCTGCCGACCACCAATGTCGGCAAGATCCTGCGTCGCGAGCTGCGCGACGAGGAACTGCGCAAGCTGGGGCATAAGAAGTAAGCACCGCAACGCAAAAAATAACCCCGCCTCGGCGGGGTTTTTTATTTATGCGAACGGCGTTCATCGGCAGCGTCGGCAATTCCCTTAATTGGCATTTGGTCGCGTTCTCCTGGTTCTGTAGTCGGTGGCACAATGGCACTACTTAACCATGTTTTTTTTGGGGATTTACCAGATGTTGTCGTCCTTACGCCTGCGGGCGAAGCTGCTTTTGCTTGCGCTTGGCCCGATTCTGCTGCTTGCGGTAGTGCTCAGTGGAGTTTCGGTAGTACAGCTAAAGGATCTGGCTGACCAGCAGGAGGCACAGACCCGGGCGAGCCTGATCCGTGATCGCCGTGCCGAACTCAAGCACTACGTCGAACTGGCAAAGAACGCCATCGGGCCGATCTATGAACGCTCCGCCGAAGGTGACATGCAGGCACGAAGCCAGGCGGTGGCCATCTTCGAGCGCCTGAGCTATGGCAGTGAAGGCTATTTCTGGGGCTATGACGGCCAGTCGCGGCGGGTGTTTCAGGGTGCCACGCGTGAGCGCATTGGCGAGAGCTTTGCTGATTACCGCGACCCGAATGGCGTCTTTGCCATTCGCGAGCTGGTCAAGGCGGGACAGGATTCGAGCCACTATGTCGACTACAGCTTTGCCGTTCCCGGCAGCAATGCGCTGGTGCCCAAGGTCGGCTACGCGGAATACCTGCCGAAGTGGAACCTGGTATTCGGCACTTCGCTGAATCTGGATGACGTGGAGCGCGACGTTGTCGAAGCTCGCGCTGTCTTCCAGGCGCGCATCGACAGCCTCACGCTGATCATGCTTGGCTCGGCATTGCTGCTGCTGATTCTGATGGCTGGCCTCGCGGTCCTGATGAGCAACGCCATCCTGCGCCCACTGCTGCAGATCAAGCAGAACCTTGACGACATGGCCCAGGGTGACGGTGACCTGACTCATCGGCTACCGATCACCAGCCGCGATGAGCTAGGCGAACTGTCGACCTCCTTCAATCGCTTCGTCGAGAAGATTCACGCTCTCGTGCGTCAGGTCGCCGGCACCACCACCCAGCTCAGCGGTCTGGTCGGCGCGGTAGCCAGTCAGGCGCAGCGCTCCGAGCAGGCGATGGCCGATCAGCGCAGCGAGACCGATCAGGTCGCCACGGCCATCAACGAGATGTCCGCCGCGGCGCATGAAGTGGCAATGAGCGCGCAGCGTGCCGCCGAGGCGGCACGGGAGACCGATCAGCAGGGCGTTGCCGCCAAGCAGGTGGTTGATCAGAGCATCCGTCAGATCCATGAACTGGTTGGCGAGCTGCGCGGCAGTGGCGAGTCGCTGGAAGGCTTGCAGCAGGACGTGAAGGGCATCGTCGGCGTGCTCGATGTGATCCGCGCGATTGCCGAGCAGACCAATTTGCTTGCACTCAACGCGGCCATCGAGGCGGCGCGTGCCGGTGAGGCCGGCCGTGGTTTCGCCGTGGTTGCCGATGAAGTCCGTGCGCTGGCCAGTCGTACGCAGCAGAGCACCGGGGAGATCCAGGGCATGATCGATCGGCTGCAGAATGCGACTTCACACACCGTCGGTACCATGCTGCGCGCCGGAGAGAAGGGCGAAAGCACGCGGAATCACGCCAACCAGGCTGGCGAATCGCTGGATGCCATCTCCGCATTGATTGGCACGATCAACTCGATGAACGCGCAAATCGCCGCCGCCGCCGAGGAACAGACCGCAGTGGCTGAGGAGATCAACCGCAGCGTGCATCACATCGCCGATGCGGTGGATGGGGTGGCCAGCGATGCCGCGCAGGGTGCGCAGACGGCCCGGGAGCTCAATGGCCTGGCCGAGCAGCTGCAGCGTCTGGTTGGCCAGTTCCGAATCTGATAACCGCTCTAGCCAGCGGCTTAGCGAAACCCTGCCTGGCAGGGTTTCGCTGCTTTCGAGGTAAAGAAAAGATCACCGAGGTCGACAACGAAAGAGTACTGCGGTCATGGCGTTTAAGTGGCGCCTGTTTTCTGTCGCATTTATTCCGCTCAACGTACCTACGGGATCGAACCATATGCTTTCCAATCTTCGTCTACGAATGAAGTTGCTGCTGCTCGCGCTGGGCCCGATTCTGCTGCTTGCGATCCTGCTCAGCGGGATTGCGGTGTATGAGTTGCAGAGCCTTGCCGAACAGCAGGAAGCGCACACCCGTGACAGCCTCATCCAGGACCGCCGCGCCGAACTCAAGCATTACGTCGAGCTGGCGCGCAATGCCATCGGCCCGATCTACGAGCGCTCCGCCGAGGGCGACATGCAGGCCCGTGATCAGGCCGTGGCCATTCTCGAACGGCTTTCTTACGGCAAGGACGGCTATTTCTGGGGTTACGACACCCAGGCCGTACGCATTCTGCAAGGCAATACCAAGGACAAGATCGGCCAAAGCTTCTATGACTACCGCGATCCCAACGGCGTCTACGCCATCCGTGAGCTGGTGCGGGCGGGGCAGGACGGTAGCCGCTATGTCGATTACAGCTTCGTGCTGGGCAACAGCAGCGAGCTGGTGCCGAAGGTGGGGTATGCCGAGTTCCTGCCGAAGTGGAAGATGGTCTTCGGTACCTCGTTGAACCTCGACGGTGTCGAGCGCGACGTGCAGGCCGCGCGGGCAGAATTTCAGAAGCGCATCGACGGCCTGGTGACCATCATGCTCGTGTCGGCATTCGCGCTGCTGGTGCTGATGGCACTGTTGGCCATTTTCATGAGCAACGCACTTTTGAGCCCGCTGCTGCTGATCAAGCGCAACCTGGACGATATGGCTCAGGGCGACGGCGACCTGACCCAGCGCCTGCCGATCACCAGCCAGGACGAGCTGGGTGAGCTGGCGATGTCGTTCAATCGTTTCGTCGAGAAGATCCATTCGCTGGTACAGCAGGTCGCCGGCACCACCACCCAGCTCAGCGGTCTGGTCGGCGCGGTAGCCAGTCAGGCACAGCGCTCCGAGCAGGCGATGGCCGATCAGCGCAGCGAGACCGATCAGGTCGCCACGGCCATCAACGAGATGTCCGCCGCGGCGCATGAAGTGGCAATGAGCGCCCAGCGTGCCGCCGAAGCGGCGCGGGAGACCGATCAGCAGGGCGTTGCAGCCAAGCAGGTGGTGGATCAGAGCATCCGTCAGATCCATGAACTGGTTGGCGAGCTGCGTGGCAGTGGCGAGTCGCTGGAAGGCTTGCAGCAGGACGTGAAGGGCATCGTCGGCGTGCTCGATGTGATCCGCGCGATTGCCGAGCAGACCAATCTGCTCGCACTCAACGCGGCCATCGAGGCGGCACGTGCCGGTGAGGCCGGCCGTGGTTTCGCCGTGGTTGCCGATGAGGTCCGTGCCCTGGCCAGTCGCACGCAGCAGAGCACCGGGGAGATCCAGGGCATGATCGACCGCCTGCAGAGCGCGACCTCGAACACTGTCTCCACCATGTTGCGCGCCGGCGAGAAAGGCGAGAGCACCCGTGATCAGGCCAACCAGGCGGGTGAGTCGCTGGATGCGATCTCTGCATTGATCGGCACGATCAACTCGATGAACGCGCAGATCGCTGCCGCCGCCGAGGAGCAGACCGCGGTGGCCGAGGAGATCAACCGCAGCGTGCATCACATCGCCGATGCGGTGGATGGGGTGGCCAGCGATGCCGCGCAGGGTGCGCAGACATCGCGCGAGCTCAATGGGCTAGCCGAGCGCTTGCAGAAGCTGGTGGGTCAGTTCCGCATCTGATGCAGCTGGGCGGCAGGTGCAATGCCTGCCGCCAAGGCACGGAATTCCTTTCCGAACGCCGGTGATCTCCAGCGAAGTTCCCTCATCCCGATAAACGGTGCTACCGGCGGGCGGCTGTCTCAGAACCGAGACGGCAACCGTTCGGTCTAGCTCCCTATGGCCGCGTCCGCTTAATGCTGTAGGGGACGATGGCGCAAGCCACAGGCGGCCTGCCCATCAATCCGTTGCAAGGATGAGTTACCCATGCACAAGAAAAACAATGCTGTTCGGGTAGTTGCTTCTCTCGCATTACTTACCGGCAGTGCCGCTTTCGCGGCGCCGCAGGTAGACACCGCTCAATTCAATGACTTCTGGTCGCCGGACAAGCCGAACGCCGCGCTTTGCCGTTCGCCACTGCTGGTCGGCACGCCGGTCGGTCTGCCGCGCTGCATGCAGGCGAGCAACGTCATGAAGCATCTGGAGGCGCTGCAGGATATCGCCACGATGAATGACGGCAATCGTGCGTCCGGTCAGCCTGGCTATCAGGCCTCGATCGACTATGTCCGCAGCCGCCTGCAGCGGGCAGGCTATCGGGTCGAGGTACAGGCCTTTCCCTTCCTCGCCTTCTATCCGGTCAGCCCTGGCACGCTGAGCGCCGTGGCGCCACAGCCGGTGCAGTACGTTTGGGAAGAGGATTTCTCCTATGCCGATCAGACCGACCCTGGCAACGTCACCGCACCGGTGGTGCCGGTTGACCTGGCGCTCGGTGCCGGCAACACGTCTACCAGCGGTTGCGAACCGGAGGACTTCGCCGGGTTCCCGGCCGGTGCCATCGCGCTGATGCAGCGCGGCACCTGCCCGTTCGGGCAGAAGGCGACCAATGCCGCGGCGGCCGGTGCGGCGGGGGCAATCATCTTCAATCAGGGCGACACCGAGGACCGCAAGGGGCTGCTGGTCGCGACCTTGGGCGAGGACTATAGCGGCGGCATCCCGGTGATGTTCTCCACCTACGACAACGGCGTGGCCTGGTCGCAGACCGCGGGCCTGCAGCTGAGCATGAACGTCGATGTGGTGCGCGAGCAGACCGAGACCTACAACCTGCTGGCCGAAACCCGCCGCGGCGATCCGAGCAACGTGATCATGGTCGGCGCGCACCTGGATTCGGTATTCGAGGGTGCCGGCATCAACGACAACGGTTCCGGCAGCGCCGCGCTGCTGGAAATGGCACTGCTGATGAGCAAGGCCCGGCCGGAGAACAAGGTGCGTTTCGCCTGGTGGGGCGCCGAGGAGTCCGGGCTGGTCGGCTCGACTTACTACGTCACGCAATTGCCGGATGAGCAGAAGCGGCGCATCAAGGCCTACCTGAACGTCGATATGATCGGTTCGCCGAACTACGCCAACTTCATCTATGACGGCGACGGCTCCGACTTCGGCCTGCAGGGTCCACCCGGCTCGGCCGCCATCGAACGCCTGTTGCGCACCTACTTCCAGCTGCGCAATGCGCCGTCTGAAGGCACCGAGATCGACTTCCGCTCCGACTACGCGCAGTTCTTCGAAGACGGCATCGCCTTCGGCGGACTGTTCACCGGGGCCGAGGACATCAAGACCGAGGAGCAGGCGCAGCGTTATGGCGGCATCGCCGGGGAGTCGTTCGATCAGTGCTATCACACGCCGTGCGACAACCTGGGCAACATCTCCACCGAAGCCCTGGAGCTGCATGGCGATGCGCTGGCCTTCGCCACCAGCTGGCTCTCGCTGTCGACCAAGATGATCGATGACGAGATCGCCGCAGCGGCCGAGCAGAGCATCGGCACCATGCGCATCCAGCAAGTGCAGGAGAAGTCGCGCTGGGGTCACTGGATCCGTTGATCGCCTGAATACCGCGCCGGCCAGCCGGCGCGGTTCCCTCCAAACACCCCTTTCCCTTCGGCCGGCCGTTCAAATCTGCGACAATCGCGCCCTTCTCGAATTGCCCCACGGCTGTCCATGACCGACGCAACGCCCGCTATCGATACCCTGCTGAAGAATCTCGACCAGGCCCTGTTCGCTGATCGCCATCGCCTGCGCCGGCAGCTGCATGAGCTGAGAAAGCAACCGGACGAGGCCAAGCTCGCCCAATGGCTGGAACGTTTTCAGGCCTCCGTAGCCAAGGTCGAGGCGCGCCGTCGGAGTGTTCCGAGCATTCGCTACGACGACAGCCTGCCGATCGCGGCCAAGCGCGACGAGATCAAGGCCGCGCTGGAAAAGCATCAGGTGCTGGTGATCGCCGGTGAGACCGGCTCGGGCAAGACCACCCAGCTGCCGAAGATCTGTCTGGAGATCGGCCGTGGTGTACACGGGCTGATCGGCCATACCCAGCCGCGCCGGCTCGCGGCACGCAGCGTCGCCACGCGGGTGGCCGAGGAAATCGGCACGCCACTCGGCGAGCTGGTGGGTTATCAGGTGCGCTTCGAGGATCAGAGCAAGGACAGCTCGCTGATCAAGCTGATGACCGACGGCATCCTGCTGGCCGAGACGCAGCACGATCGCTTCCTCGAGCGTTACGACACCATCATCGTCGACGAGGCGCACGAGCGTTCGCTGAACATCGATTTCCTGCTCGGCTTCCTCAAGACCCTGCTGCCGCGGCGGCCGGACCTGAAGGTCATCATCACTTCGGCGACTATCGACCTGCAGCGCTTTTCCGAGCACTTCGACGGTGCACCCATCGTCGAGGTATCCGGGCGTACCTACCCGGTGGAGACCTGGTATCGGCCACTGGCGGCCGAGATCGACGAGGATGGCAACCGGGTCGAGGATGATCTGACCGTCGACCAGGGTATCCTCGCCGCGCTGGACGAAATTACGGCCCACGAGCAGAGCGTGGGCAAGCGCCCCGGCGACGTGCTGGTGTTCCTGCCCGGCGAGCGCGAGATTCGCGACGCCGCCGAGGTGCTGCGCAAGGCCAATCTGAAGTTCACCGAGGTGCTGCCGCTGTATGCGCGGCTGACGCCGGCCGAGCAACAGAAAATCTTCCAGCCGCGACCGGGGCGCAAGATCGTGCTGGCCACCAACGTCGCCGAGACGTCGCTGACCGTGCCCGGTATTCGCTACGTGATCGATTCCGGCACCGCGCGCATCAGCCGCTACAGCTACCGCGCCAAGGTTCAGCGCCTGCCGATCGAGGCGGTGTCACAGGCCAGCGCCAACCAGCGCAAGGGTCGCTGCGGACGGGTCGAACCGGGTATCTGCATTCGGCTGTACAGCGAGGAAGACTTCCTCGGCCGGCCGGAATTCACCGATCCGGAGATCCTGCGCACCAACCTCGCCGCGGTGATCCTGCAGATGCTGCATCTGCGCCTGGGGGATATCCAGGATTTCCCCTTTATCGAGCCGCCGGATGGCAAGGCCATCAGCGACGGCTTCAACCTGTTGCAGGAACTCTCGGCGGTCAATCGCGAAAACCAGCTGACCCCAATGGGTCGCCAGCTGGCGCGCCTGCCGATCGACCCGCGGCTTGGTCGCATGCTCCTCGAAGCTGCACAGCAGGGCAGCCTCGCCGAAGTCCTGATCGTTGCCAGCGCACTCTCGGTGCAGGACGTGCGCGAGCGTCCGGCCGACCGTCAGCAGGCAGCCGACCAGGCCCATGCGCAGTGGAAGGACCCGGACTCGGACTTTGCCGCGCTGATCAATCTCTGGCGCGGTTTCGAGGAAAAGCGCCAGGAGCTGGGCTCCAACCCTCTGCGCACCTGGTGCCGGAAGAACTTCCTCAACTACCTGCGTCTGCGTGAGTGGCGCGACGCCCATCGCCAGCTGACGCTCATCGCCCGGGAGCTCAAGCTTGGTTCGGGCAGGTCGGCGGATGGCTCCGGGCAAGCAGCGCACGCCGATAAGGCACGTAGGGTGGAAGACGGCGAAGCCTCTTCCGCGCTTTCGGCGGGGGTCAGCACTCAACCCGCACCGACCAAGGACACCAAGGTCAACGTCATCCTCCGCCAGCAGGCCGAAGCCAGCGAGGCCGCGCAGAAGGCCAAGAGCTACGCCTCGGTGCACAAGGCCATCCTCGCCGGCCTGCTCAGCCAGATCGGCAACAAGACCGAGGAGGGCGACTTCCTCGGCGCCCGCCAGCGGCGCTTCTGGGTGCATCCCTCCAGCGTGATCGGCCGCAAGAAGCCCAACTGGCTGATGGCCGCGGAACTGGTGGAAACCACCAAGCTGTTCGCGCGCATGGTCGCCAAGATCGAGCCGGACTGGATCGAGCCGCTGGCCGGGCATCTGATCAAGAAGAATCACTTCGAGCCGCACTGGGAGAAGAAGCGCGGCCAAGTGGTGGCCTACGAGCAGGTAACGCTTTACGGCATGATCGTCGTCGGCCGTCGACCGGTGCATTACGGCCCCATCGACCCGCCCGCTGCCCGCGAGCTGTTCATCCGCGAAGGGCTGGTGCGCGGCGAGATCAACAGCCGCGCCCGCGCGCTCAGCGCCAATCGCGAGCTGCTCGAACGTCTCGACGAGCTGGAAGCCAAGGCGCGGCGCCGCGACATCCTCGCCGACGAGGAAACCCTGTTCGACTACTACGATGCGCGCCTGCCGGCGGACATCTACCAGACCGCCAGCTTCGAGAACTGGTACAAGCGCGAAAGTGCGAAGAACCCGCAGCTGCTGATCATGCGTGAGGAAGACGTGCTCGCCCGCGAGGCCAGCGAGGTCACCGCCGCGCAGTACCCGGATTACCTGCGCATCGGCGAGCTGCAGTTGCCGCTGGAATACCATTTCGAGCCCAACCACCCGCGCGACGGCGTGACCCTGCGCGTACCGGCGCCGCTGCTGCCGCAATTGCGCAGCGAGCGGCTCGACTGGCTGGTGCCCGGCTTGCTGGAAACCAAGGCGGTGGCCCTGGTGCGCAACCTGCCCAAGGCCCTGCGCAAGAACTTCGTGCCGGTGCCGGATTTCGTTGGCGCTGCGCTGGCCAGGATCGCTTTTGGTGAAGGCTCGCTGCCCGAGGCGCTGGGTCGCGAGCTGCTGCGCATGACCGGCGCGCGCGTATCGGATGATGCGTGGGCCGAAGCGGCAGCCGGGCTGGAGAGCCACCTGAAGATGAACATCGAGGTGGTCGACGCCCGTGGCAAGTTTCTTGGTGAAGGCCGCGACCTGGCCGAGCTGACCGCACGCTTCGCCGAGGCCAGCCAGGCCGCCCTGGCGCCGCCGCAGCAGAAGGCCGAACAGAAGCCGGTCGAAGCCAAGGGTTTTGCCCAGGTCGCAGAAAAGGCCCAGGCGAAGATGGCCGGGCTGTCGATGACGGTCTACCCGGCGCTGGTGGAAGAGGCAGGGGTGGTCAAGGAAGGGCGCTTTCCAACCCAGGCCGAGGCCGAGTGGCAACACCGCCGCGCGCTGCAGCGCCTGTTGCTGCAGCAGCTGGCGGAGCCGGCCAAGTACCTGCGCAACAAGCTGCCGGGCCTTACCGAGCTGGGCCTGCTCTACCGCGACATGGGCAAGGTCGATGCGCTGGTCGAGGACATCCTGCTGGCCAGCCTCGACAGCTGCATCCTTGACGGCGAAGCCCAGCTGCCGCGTGATGGCGCCGCGCTGGCGTCGCTCGCCGAGCGCAAACGCGGCGACTGGACTGCACATGCCGAGCGCCTGGCACGTCTGACACTGGAAATCCTCAAGCACTGGCACGGCCTGCAGAAGCGCTTCAAGGGCAAGATCGACCTGGCCCAGGCGGTGGCGCTCAACGACATCAAGGCGCAGCTGGGCAATCTGGTCTATCCGGGCTTTGTTCGCGAGACACCTGCCGAGTGGCTGAAGGAGTATCCCCGCTACCTCAAGGCCATCGAGCAACGCTTCGAGAAGATCGGCGCGCAGCTGCAGCGTGATCGGGTCTGGTCCGGCGAGCTGGCCGGCTACTGGGAGCAGTACCAGACGCGCCTGAACAAGCACCTGCAGGAAGGCAAGCGCGATGCCGAGCTGGCACTGTATCGCTGGATGCTCGAGGAGTATCGCGTCTCGCTCTGGGCGCAGCAGCTCGGCACCAGGATGGCGGTTTCGGACAAGCGTCTAAACAAGCAGTGGAGCCAGGTCGAGCCCTGAGGTCGGGGCTGGCACGAATCGTCAATCGCAGGAAGCCCATGGAAACTCGCAACAGGCTGGCGGGCGTCGCCGGCTCGCTCGCCGCATCGACGCTCTTCGCCACGCTGTACTACTACACCTCGCTGCTCGAACCGTTGAGCGGTCAGCAGATCTACGGCTGGCGCATTCTGCTGACTGCGCCTTGCCTGGCGTTGCTGCTGCTCGCCATCGGCCGCTGGGGTGAGGTCCGCGAGATCCTCCTGCGTGTACCGGTCGAACCGCGACTGTGGCTCGCGCTGCCGCTGTCCTCGGCGCTGGTCGGTCTGCAGCTCTGGCTATTCATGTGGGCGCCGATCAACGGCCACGGCCTGGACGTCTCGCTCGGCTACTTCCTGCTGCCGCTGACGCTGGTACTCACCGGCCGCCTGGTCTTCGGTGAGGCGATCAGTCGATTGCAGCGCCTGGCCTGTTTGCTGGCGGCTGTGGGTGTCGGCAACCAGCTGCTGCTGGCTTCGTCACTGTCATGGCCGGTACTCGCCGTTGCCCTCGGTTATCCCTGCTACTTCGTCCTGCGCCGCTGGATTGGCACCGCCAGTCTCGGCGGGCTCTGGGTCGACCTGATCATCAGCCTGCCGGTCGCCGCGCTGTTTGCCTTCTCCGACCGAGAGACCCTGCAACAGCTCGCAGCGAGCCCGGCGCTGCTGCTTCTGATCATCGGCCTGGGTGCGCTCAGTGCCCTGGCCCTGGCGCTGATGATCGTCGCCAGCAAACATCTGGATCTCGCACTGTTCGGCCTGCTCAGCTATGTCGAACCGGTGCTGCTGGTCGCCGTGGCGCTGCTGCTTGGCGAAAGCATCGCTTCGGATCAATGGCTGACCTATGTGGCGATCTGGACGGCGATAGCGCTGCTGATTGTGGAAGGAGCGAAAGCCTTGCGGGCTGCCCGAGCGGGAGTGCCGCAAAAACGCTCCCGTCGAGTCCTGAAATGAGGCGAAAACCCCTCCCGTGAAAACAGGCTGGCAGCCGCTAGACCAACCGCTGCGCGACAATTCCGGCGACAACTGCCAGCGCCAGCGCGCCGAGCAGCCAGCCCAGGCGCGAGCCGGATCTGCCGGGATTCTCCGTGCGCGCTGCCGCTTCTGCCGGAGTCATTGCCGCGGCGTGCAGCGGATTGGGCGTCGCCGGACGTGGTCGTGCCGGCTTGGGCTGGGAGGGGACGGGCAGGTCCGCCGCGCGGACGAACACGGTGGCGTCTTCATCGACGATTTCCGGCGCACTCACCTTGGGGCCGATCACCAAAAGCGTGGTGTTGCCCAGCTGTATCTGATCGCCCGGCTGCAGGACGGCCGTGGTGACCTTTTCACGGTTGACCAGCAAACCGTTGGCTGAGGCCAGGTCCTTCACTTCCAGCACGTCGCCCTTGAGATAGAACTCCGCATGGCGGCGGGACAGCTCGGCATCGCTGAAGCAGAGCTCGCATTTGACCGAGCGGCCAAAGGTCATCGAACCGGTGATGTGGTACTTGTGTCCCTGGTTTTCGCCCTTGACCACCTGCAGCAGCCAGCGAGGCGCCGCCGCCACCTTGGCGCCGACCTTGGCCGGATCGACGATCTCCAGCTCCAGCGCTCCGAGTCGTACGCGGTCGCCAGAGCGGATCTGATAGCGCTCGCCGATCTTTTCGTCATTGACGTAGGTGCCGCCTGGCGTGCCGAGGTCGGTCAGGTAGTAGAAGCGGTTTTCCAGTATCAGCTCGGCGTGAAAGGGCGCTACGCCGGCATCGCTTATCACCAGCCTGTTGGCGCGGTCCGAACCGAGGGTGAAGCGTTCATCGGCAAGCCAGACAGGGCTCTGACGATTGTCTGCGAAGTGGATTCTGAGCATGTCTGCGTTACCTTGAGCGGGAGCGATCGCAGGCATGAGCCAGGCGATCGGGCGTGATCATCAGTTGAATATCCGATTCCACAGGCGCTTGACCGGATTGGCCGGCGCCTGCGAGGTCTGCGTGGTGGCGGGTGGGGTGCGCGAGCTACTGGCAGCGGTACGCGGCACCGGTCGCGGTGCTCTTGCCTTGGCGACACGCTGGGCATGCGCGTCGTGCAGCGCCAGCAGCGGTGCGTACGCCGGTGAGGCTTCCAGTCCCTGCTCAATGTATTCCAGAGCCAATGCGTATTCGCGTCTGCCATATGCCGCTTCGGCGAGCTCGACATAGCGTTCGCTGACCCGGGCCAATCCGTCGCGCGCCACCTGATGCTCCGGCAGCCAGCCAAGCACCTGCTGGTAGTAATGCACGGCGCTGTCCTCGGCCGGTTCCAGCAGTTGATCATCTGCCAGTCGCTGCGCCGCCAGTTTCAGGGCCTGGGCGATGCGGGCATCGAGGACACGGCGCAAGCCGTCGAGGGCCTCTGCATTGTCCGCGTCCAGGCGCAGGGCCTGGCGGAAGTAGTAGTCGGCATTGTCGTACGCCGGTGCGGTCAGCTGTCCTTCGCCCAGGCGCGACTCGGCGCGGGTGAGGAACTCACTGATCTGGCTGTACTGAAACCATTGATAGCCGCCCACGCCCAGTGCGCCTATTGCCAACGCAAGCACCGCAGCCACCGTCGCCCAGCGGCCAATAGCACGACGCTGTCGCCGGCGTCGGGGCTGTGCTTGGGGTTCCATGAGCAGTGCCGGCGCGATGCGCGTCTGGTCCATGTCCGGCTCGGTGAGGGTGTCGATGGCGGCCAGCAGTTCGCGACAGCTGGCGAAGCGCTCGGCCGGCTGCTTGGCCAGCATGCGGTCGAGCAGCGGCTGATAGGGTGCCAGCGCTGGCGGCAGCAACGGGATGGGCATCTGCAGGTGGTTGAGCACGGTTTGCGGATAGCTGCTGGCGCGGAACGGATTGGTCCCGGTGAGCATCTCGGCGAGGATCACCCCGAGGCTGTAGATGTCGCTGCGTGCGTCCAACGGTTGGCACTGGGCCTGTTCCGGGCTGCTGTAAGCCGGGCTGCCGACGGCAATGCCGAAATGCGTGAGTTCGTTGTCCAGTTCGACCGACTTGGCCACGCCGAAATCGGTGAGCACGACGCTGCCATCGTCGCGGAAGAGGATATTGGCCGGCTTCACGTCGCGATGAACCAGTCCGCCGTCGTGCACCACTGCCAGGCCACCGGCCAGCTGGCGGATGATGTCCAACGCCCGGGACGGTGAGAAAACGATGCCGCGGTGCTGCGCCAGATCGCCACCACCGATGTACTCCATGGCCAGGTAATGCCGGCCATCGGCGATCTGGCCGATATCGTGAATGGTGATGATGGCCGGATGGCGCAGCGAGGCGACGATATGGCCTTCCTGGATAAAGCGTTCGGTGAACGCTGCGTCCTCGGTGCGCAGCAGTACCTTGACGGCTACCTCGCGATCCAGCGATAGCTGGGTGGCCAGGTAGACTTCGGCCATCCCGCCTTTCCCGAGTCGCTTGTGCAGGCGATAGCCCGGTATTTCCAGCATCCGATGCGTCATAGAAACTCGTGCCTGGTTACGACTTGAGGGGTTTGAGCAGCATGTTGATGAAGCGGCGCCCGCGGGACTCGGCTGCAGGTGGCGGGCTGGTTCGGCCGATCACGATGCAGCTGATGTTGTCGCGACCGCCATGAGCGTTCGCCTGGTCGATCAGCTGTTCGACCAGATTTTCCAGCGTGTCGGCAAAGGTGCAGGTGGCGTGGATCTGCGCGTCGGTCAGCTCGTTGGTCAGGCCATCGCTGCACAGCAGAAGCAGTTCGTCGGGCTTCAAGGTGCCGCTGCCGGTGCCGATCTCCAGCGGTGCTTCCCGTCCCAGGCAACGCAGGATGATGTTGCGCCAGGCGTGGCCCTCGGCTTCGGCGGGTTTCAGCTCGCCCGCATCGATCATCATCTGCACCCAGCTGTGGTCCCGGGTCAGCTGTTCGATGCCGTTGGCGCTGACCAGATAGGCCCGGCTGTCACCGACCCAGGTGAGCTCGAAATCCGCGCCATTGAACTGCGCAGCCACCAGCGTGGTACCCATGCCATCGTCTACGGCTTCTTCCAGTACCGCCTGGTTGGCCTGCTGGACCGCAGTCTGCAGCGACTCGCCATCTTCAATCGCTTTGTGCAATGCAGACAGTGCCAGGCTGCTTGCGATCTCTCCGCACTGGTGCCCGCCCATGCCGTCGGCGATTGCCCAAAGCCCGAGCTGCGGCGCGCAGAGCAGCGCATCTTCATTATGGTTGCGCCTGCGCCCGGGCGAGCTTTGCCCGGCGTAGTCCAGCAATGAGTCAGAAAGGGTCGGTTGCATGCGTGGGCCCTGCGGCACGGCGTCGAGCGGGCATGATGCGTTGGGCGTGTGCGACTGTCATCGATTGGCGCCGGAGCAAGCGCAAAACTGTTAACTCGTGCAAACGGGTGGAATTATTCCGAGTCTCGTACTCCAAGCGCGATGACTCGCGGGCTCGCAATCGCACTGCCAGATCGCTGCGGGATGCCATGAAGGCGTTTCCGGGAGCAGGCATTCAACGCCTGGGAGGGCTATCTGCTGAGTTCGTACGCACACATGTTGACCGTGGCGGCCAGATTCAGCGACTCGATGGCGCCGCAACCGGGGATGGTGAATGGCTGAGCGTCGAGTGCGTTCAGCTGATCACGGGGCACGCCGCGGGCTTCATTGCCGAACAGGTAGCAATCGAAAGCCCTGAAACCCGCCGATCGCACGGGCTCGCCGTGCATATCCAGGCAGGCGATGCGCTCGAAGCGCGTGCGCAAGGAGTCCAACTCCACATCTAGCTCCATCGGCGCATGAAAGATCGCGCCCATGCTCGAACGCACGACTTTCGGGTTGTACGGGTCGACGCTGCCGGGGCTGAGCAGGCAGCGAAAATTGCCGAACCAGGCCAGGGTGCGCAGGATGGTACCGAGGTTGCCCGGGTCCTGTATTTCATGCAGGTAGATGGCGCGCTCGCCTGCGACGGGCGCAGCAAGCGACGCGCCTGTCGCCGGCATCGGTACCAGCGCAACGATGCCCTGCGGGGTCTTGGTGTCGGCGATCTGCGCCATCTGGCGATCGCTGATCAGGTGGGTCTTGAACGGGCTTTGCCAGTGTTCGTAGGCATTGGTCACATACAGTTCGCTGCGTGCAAGCTGCGGGTTGTGCAGGGCGGCTTTCTGCAGCTCCAGCGCCAGATGTTCGCCCTCCACCAGAAAATGTCCGAACTCGGCCCGGTACTTTTTCTGGTGCAGCTTTTTGATGTCGTCGAATTTCATCAAGGCGGCGCTCAGTTGCTCTGCACTTCGGACTGGCCCGCGTCAGCCATCATCGCCTTGGCCAGGGCTTCGGCGACCTTGATGCCATCCACGCCCGCCGAGAGAATGCCGCCGGCGTAACCCGCACCTTCACCGGCCGGATACAGCCCGCGCAGGTTGAGGCTTTGCAGCGTCTCGTTATCGCGGGTGATGCGCACCGGCGAGGAGGTGCGGGTTTCGATGCCGGTGAGCACTGCGTCAGCGCGATCGAAACCGCGGATCTGCTTGCCGAATGCCGGCAGCGCCTCGCGGATGGCCTCGATCGCATACTCCGGCAGCGACGGCGCCAGATCGCCCAGGCATACGCCCGGCTTGTAGGAGGGCTCGACCTCGCCGAACGCGGTCGACGGCACGCCGCGGATGAAGTCGCCGACCAGTTGCGCCGGTGCGCAGTAATCGCTGCCGCCCAGCGCATAAGCGCGTGATTCCAGACGCTCCTGCAGCTCCACGCCGGCCAGTGCGTCGCCGGGGAAGTCCTGCTCGGGGTTGATGCCAACCACGATGCCGGCGTTGGCATTGCGCTCGTTACGCGAGTACTGGCTCATGCCGTTGGTCACCACGCGCCCCGGCTCGGATGTTGCGGCCACCACGGTGCCGCCGGGGCACATGCAGAAGCTGTAGACCGCACGGCCGTTCTTGGCGTGGTAGACCAGTTTGTAGTCTGCAGCGCCGAGCTCCGGATGGCCGGCGTACTTGCCCAGACGGGCCTGGTCGATCATGCCCTGCGGGTGCTCGATACGGAAACCGATGGCAAATGGCTTGGCCTCGATATACACGCCCTGGCGGTGCAGCATACGGAAGGTGTCGCGCGAGCTGTGGCCCAGCGCCAGCACTACGTGGCGGCTGCGCAGTGTCTCGCCACTGGCCAGCACCACGCCTTCGAGCTGACCATCGTCGATCACGAGATCCGTGACCTTGCTTTCGAAGCGCACCTCGCCACCGAGGGCGATGATTTCCTCGCGCATCGCCGCAACCACGCCGGTAAGGCGGAAGGTACCGATGTGCGGCTTGCTGACATACATGATCTCTTCCGGCGCGCCGGCGCGGACGAACTCGTGCATCACTTTGCGGGCGTAGAACTTGGGGTCCTTGATCTGGCTGTAGAGCTTGCCGTCCGAGAACAGCCCGGCGCCGCCTTCGCCGAACTGCACGTTGGATTCCGGCGTGAGGGTCTTCTTGCGCCACAGGGCCCAGGTGTCCTTGGTGCGGCTGCGCACATCCTTGCCGCGCTCGAGCACGATGGGCTTGAAGCCCATCTGTGCGAGCAGCAGCGCGGCGAACAGCCCACAGGGGCCGAAGCCCACCACCAGCGGCCGCTCGGTCAGATTGGCCGGGGCCTGACCGACCGGGTAGTAGCGTGTGTCGGGCGCCGGACGCACGTGGTTGTCGTCGGCGAAGCGCGCCAGGACCGCCGCCTCGTCACGAACCTCAACGTCGACGATGTAGATGAACAGGATGACGCTGTTCTTCTTGCGCGCATCGTAGCTGCGCTTGAACACGGTGAAGTCCAGCAGGTCGGCGTCGCTGATGTTCAGACGCTTGACGATGGCCTCGCGCAGCGCATCGGCGGGATGCTCGAGGGGCAGGGACAGTTCGGTGATGCGAATCATGGCGGTAATCCTGGCCGGTGACTCCGGCAGAGGAAGCAACTTGAGAGGGGAGAATGAGGCGCGGATTGTACCGGCGACGCGCACGCCTGTCAGGCGGCGCTGGCTGCCCTTCAGGGGCAGGTGCTGCGCCCGGCGCCCGCGGGCCGGCATTATCGGCTTATAATCGCCGCCAATTTGCCCGACAGTTGCGCAGGGTCCTGCCTGTTGGCGCACGTCTTACCTTGATTCTCCGTGGTTGGCTCTAACATGAAACGATCCAAAAGCAGCCGTCGTTGGCTGGATGAACACGTCAACGATCCCTTCGTCAAACGCGCGCAGAAGGATGGCTTGCGCTCGCGCTCCAGCTACAAGCTGATCGAGCTGAACGAGAAGGACAAACTGATACGCCCCGGCATGCTGGTCATGGACCTGGGTTCCGCCCCCGGTGGCTGGTCGCAGGTGGCCGGCGGCATCGTCGGTGAAAAGGGCAAGGTGCTGGCCACCGACATCCTGCCGATGGGCGGGTTGGACAACGTCGATTTCGTGCAGGGCGATTTCACCGAGGATGCCGTGTTCCAGCAGATCCTCGACATGCTCGACGGCCGGCAGCCCGACCTGATCGTCTCCGACATCGCGCCGAACATCAGCGGCGTCGCCGCCGCCGACCAGGCTGCCTCGATGTATCTGGTGGAACTCACCCTCGACATGGTTCGCCAGGTGCTCAAACCCGGTGGTAACTATGTGGTCAAGGTGTTCCAGGGCGAAGGCTCGGACGAGTTCCTCAAGGACGTGCGCAGCTCGTTCGAGAAGGTGGTGATCCGCAAGCCGGAAGCCTCGCGCCCGCGTTCGCGTGAGGTCTATCTGGTGGCGAAGGGCTTCAAGGGCTAGCGATTCGGTGCGGCAGGAAGGCTGGCCCGAAGGCCAGCCCGTACATGTTCAGAGTTCTAGCGATGCACCGTCTTCAGGCATGCGGACGCGCTCGCTGATTCCCTTCTCATCGACATACTTCTTCAGCTCCTCGCGTGTCAGCGCCACAGGGCCGATGGCGTCGAATCGCGCCCGGCATGCGGCGCAGCTTTATTACCTCCTGACACGTCTTCCTCGACCATGATGCCAGCAACTTCGAAGCCGCTCAGTTGGCTTTCCCATCCAGCCAGATGACTTCCCTACCAGCGCCGCGGTGAGCTCTGCGCGCCCGTCCGCCATGCCGCGCTGCTCGCGGGCATAGTGTGGAAAAGATTGTATACAATCTTTGACGATTCACATCTCCATTGTATACAGTTGCCTCTCCATCCACCTGGCTTGCGGCTGTTCGGCAAGCCCTCCATGCACCTGGAGAACCATGGCAAGCACAACGTACTACGTCCCCAAGGGCGGACATCCCGAGCAGACTCAACTGCTGACCGACCGTGCAATGTTCACCGAAGCCTACGCAGTCATTCCCAAGGGGGTGCTGCGCGACATCGTCACCAGCCATTTGCCCTTCTGGGACAACATGCGCATGTGGGTGCTGTCCCGTCCGCTCTCGGGCTTTGCCGAAACCTTTTCCCAGTACATCGTGGAGCTTGGTGCCGGCGGCGGCAGTGAACGGCCCGAGCAGGACCCGAACGCCGAGGGCGTACTGTTCGTCGTCGATGGCGAGTTCTCGCTGACGATCGAGGGAACCCTCTATGCCATGCGTCCCGGCAGCTATGCGTTCATACCGCCAGCGGCGAAATGGAGCGTGCGCAACACCGGGGCGACGCCGGTACGTTTCCACTGGATCCGCAAGGGCTATCAGGCCGTCGAGGGCTTGCCCTACCCGGAGGCCTTCGTGACCAACGAGAACGATATCGAGCCGATCCCCATGCCGGGTACCGATGGCAAATGGGTGACCACGCGCTTCGTCGACATGAGCGACATGCGCCACGACATGCACGTCAACATCGTCACCTTCGAGCCAGGTGCGGTCATTCCCTTTGCCGAAACCCACGTGATGGAACACGGCCTCTACGTCCTGGAAGGCAAGGCGGTGTATCGCCTGAATCAGGATTGGGTCGAGGTCGAGGCGGGCGACTACATGTGGCTGCGCGCGTTCTGTCCGCAGGCCTGCTATTCCGGCGGCCCGGGCAAGTTCCGCTACCTGCTGTACAAGGACGTGAACCGTCACATGGACCTGGGCCGGTTCAACCAGCGGGCCTGACTTTCAAGAAGTGCCTTCGCTAGCTGCGAAGGCACTGCGTCCAGAGCAGGCATGAGCTGCTCTGCAGCGTCTGTCCGCGCAGCGAGTTAGTCGATCCGCTGCAGGAACCGGCCGATCCGCTCCAGCACCTGTTCCGGTTCCTCGCGATGCGGTACATGCCCCACACCGGGGAGCAGCGCCTGTTCGACCTTGCCGCTGGCGTGTTCGGCGATCAGCTGGGGGTGGCGTTCGGAGCCGAACTCATCGTCACCGCCATGGATGGCAAGACTCGGGCAGCCGACTGCGGGCAGGGCATGGGCAAGCGTCCATGCGGCGAAATCCGGCGCCAGCCAGGTATCGATCCACGCGCTCAGCACCCAGTCACTGCGATCGCCGTGATAGCGGCGCAGGCGCTCGCGTTGCGCCGGGTCGGCGAACCAGGCTTTGGCCTCGCGGATTCCCGCGAGGGTACGCGCCTCGACGAAGGTGACGGCCGACATCGTGATCATCGCCTGACAGGCCTCGGGATATTGCGCAGCACAATGCACGGCCATGCTGCCGCCGACGCTGTGTCCAAGTACCACGAAGCGCTCGATCCCCAGGTGTGCCAGCACTCGGGCGAAGCCTTGCGCAGCTTCGTCTTCGACGAAGGTCGGTGCCGGCGGAGTGGTCAACCGGTCGGAGCGGCCGAAACCCAGCCGGTCATAGGCGACCACCGTTCGGCCGGTGGCATTGGCGAGGGCGGCGGGAAAATCTTTCCATTGCTCGACGCAACCGAGCGACTCATGCAACAGCAGTATTGGTGCCCGGTCCGGCCGAAGCGCATCGGCGTCGGGGATCCAGCTGCGGACGAAGGTCCGACCATGGGCGTCCTCTATCCAGAGATCGGCCAGGCGGTCATCGAGCGTTGCACTGAGGGTCATGGACGGAGATTCCTGAACGTTGCGAACGGCATAGCAGTACTGTTCTTTTACGTAAACGTCAACATGCAGTGGCGGATGTATCGCCGGGCGGCGCCTTGATCGAGAAGTGCCGGTCGTTGAGCGGGCTGTGAGGCGCTGGCGAACAGGAGTCAGCAGGGCCGGAAAAGCTGGGGTTGCCGACGAGCGCTATCGCGGTGAGCGCGAGGACCGTGGGTCGGATGCCTCGACAGTTATCAGCTGGCCGTCCTTGCCCAGGTGCAAACGCATGAAGTCTTCGGCCAGCAGCAGTTGGCCGGAGTAGAGCACGTTGGCTTCGGCGCGCAGGTCTTCGATTGAGTGACCCCGCCCGGGGTGCTTCTGATAGCGCGCGCTGAAGTGGGTCAACACCAGATTCGGCAGGCCGACCGCTTGCGCAAAGCGCGCCACCGAGGCCGCGGTGCTGTGGCCGAAATCGTTGCGCGCATCGTTGGCGACCGCCTCGGTGTAGGTCGCTTCGTGCACCAGCAACTGAGCACCGCGACAGGCATCGGCGAGCAGGTCGGGGCGGTCATTGTCGCCGCCGATGACGATGCGTTGCGGCGCGCGGCTGAAACTCAGGTAGTCATCGCTGCGCAGCACGCGGCCCTCGTGCTCGATGTCGAAGCCGCGCGCCAGTTGGCCCCAGAGCGGGCCGCGGGGCACGCCGTCGCGTTCGAGGCGCTCGATGTCCAGGCGCGGATCGGGCCGGGCCTCGGTGAAGCTGTAGCCATAGCAGGGTACGCGGTGGGACAGGGCGGTTGCTTCGATACGCATGTTTGGGCTGCGCCACTCATCCAGCGACTCGACAGCGCGGAAGTCGAGCTCGTAACCCAGCCAGCTCTGGCTCATGTCCAGCGTCGTGCGTACCCAGGTTTCGATGCCCTGCGGCGCGATGATCGTCAGTGTGGCCTTGCGCCCCATCATCCCGGCGCTGGCCAGCAGGCCGGGCAGGCCATAGCAGTGGTCGCCATGTACATGGGTGATGCAGATGGCGCGCAGGTCATGCAGCGACAGTGGCGTGCGCAGCAGTCGGTGCTGGGTGCCTTCGCCGCAATCGATCAGGTACCAGCTCTTGCCAGTGTCCTCCAGCAGCGCGAGAGCTGTGACATTGCGGGCCCGGGTGGGCGTGCCGGATGAGGTGCCGAGAAAGAGAAGATCCACGGGGCATGCTCTCCTGGTTGGGCTGGCTAGTATGCCGTACCCCGCCGGTGACGGCCGCCGGCCCGTCGTCGGAAGCGAATCCGCTCAGCCATCCACCGGGGGCCTGGAGGGGCGAAAAACAAGCCAGTGCATCAGGCGATGCGTGCCAGTTGCTCGCCAATGAAGCGACGGTCATCGCTGTCGCTCTGGTCGAGCAGGCGGATCAGCAGGCGAGTTGCCTGCTCGACCTCGCCGCGGTCGATGCTGGCGAGTGCTTCGTTGAGCCGCTCGCGCAGATCAGCCTCGACAGCCGCGACGGGGGGCGTGATGGTCAGTGCATCGAGATCATCCGGCAGGCTGGCGAGCATGTCATCCAGCAACTGCGCTGGCTGTGGCTGTGGCTGTGGTGCGGCTTGCGGCTGCGCTGCGACCAGCGCCACGCTAGCAGGCGCAGAAGGGGCGCGGTCGAGGTACTCGTCGAGCGACATCTCCGTTACAACCGGCACGTCTCGCTGGAAGGGGTTGATATCCGGGAAGGATGCTTCAGCCCGCTTCGCCTGAGCCTGGCGGGGCTCGCTGATGCTGGTTACAGCGACTGCGCGACGGCGATACCACAGCAAGGCGACCAGCAGGCTCAGTAACCCCAGCAGTGGAATCAGCCAGGAGCTGCCGGCGCTTGGCTCATGCATTGGCGGTGACATTACTACTGGCTGTACAGGCACCGTCTGCGGCTTCGGCTGCGCAGGCTGTTCGGCATGACCGGTTACGGCTGTAGCTTCCTCTACGGTGGCCTCTACGACGGCCGCAGCTGCCTGCCGTTGGGCGAGGGTGCTCTGCGCTTCGGCGAGCAGGCGATTCTGTTCGTCCATCTGCGCCTGCAGGCTCAGCACCTGGGCTTCGAGTTGCCTGAGCACATCGACCAGGCTCTGGTCCTGTCCAGCAGGCGTTTCGGCGAGCGCCGCGGGTAATTCGGCTTGAGACCGGGCTTGCGGCTGCTCCACGCGATCCTGCGCCGGCGCAGCGGGCTTCGCTGCGGTCGATACCACCGATGCGCCGGACTCTGCGCTATCGGGCAGAAGCAGCTCGGCACCGACACGCAGACGATTGCGGTCCCCATTGATGAACGCTGCAGGATTGAGTCGATACAGGTCGGCCATCAGTGCTTCACGGGAGGTCGACGGGGAAACCTCCACCCGTCCCGAGATGCTCCACAGGCTGTCGCCCGGCATGATCCGATAGCGTTTGCCTTGCGCGGCCGCCGGCAGTGGCTCGATGGTTTCCGCTCGGGTGGGCTGGCTACGGGTGACTCGCGGCGCTTCTGGTTGGGCTTGTGGTTGCGCCGAAAGCGCCGGCTGATACAGCGGCGGATCGAGCAGCAGCGTGTACTCGCGCAATAGCTGGCCGCCCGGTAGCGTCAGTTCGATGATGAAATTCAGGTACGGCTCTTTCACCGGGGCAGTGGAGGTTACACGGATACGGTGCCGGCCCTGCTCGAGCACCGGCAGGAAACTCAAACCTGCCAGAAAGGCTGGGCGCTCGACGCCAGCGCGAGCGAAGACATCACTCGGGGCGAGGCGTACCTTGATTTCATCACTGTTCAGGTTGCGTGCATCGAGCAGCTCGATGTCGGCCTTCAGCGGCTCGGCCAGCGCTGAATGCAGGCTGATTTCTCCCAGCCCGAGTGCGCAGGCGAATGGCGTGAAAACGGCAGCGATCAGCGCGAATGGCCAAACAGCGAGACGAAAGGGCGACATAGTGTTCTCGTGCCATCAGGTAGCTGGGGGGCGGGCCGGCCGTGCTGAACCGGGCCGGGCAGGCGGCGATGGCGTGCGGCCGACTCCCCCGAGGCGAGCGTGAGGTGGCTATGATCATGCAATGATGGCACTTTGCCAAGTCGTTCACATTTTCCCGGATCGACGGCTACCCGGCGGGGGCGCTTCTACCAGGGAAAGCTACTGGTGCCCTGCGCTGGGTCTCAATTTTGCGGGACCGGGGGCCAGGCCGGTTTCAGAGGTATTTCAGCCAGGTGATATCCCGGCGGCGAGCCTTGAGTTCGGCGAACCAGCGCACCGCCGGGAACAGCACCACCGCCAGCGCCACGGTGCACAGCCATAGCGGCCATACGGCGTCGAAGCCGAAGTGATTGCCATGGTTCAAACCCCAGATCGCCACGGCGGCGACGTAGAGCAGCTTCAGCACGTACAGATGCAGCAGGTAGAAGAACATCGGTGCGGCACCGAATACGCTGAGCGGTCGCAGCCAGGCGCGGCCCTGCTTGCGTTCGAAGTAACGCAGTAGAAGCAGGCCGCAACCCAGCGTCAGGCAGAGGAACAGCAGCGACGGCGGGTATTTGGTGACGTTGAACAGGCTCATCAGCGTACGCAGGCCGTCCTCGCCGACGACCCAGGGCTGCTCACCGTAGCTGTTGATCAGCCGCAGCAGAACGAAGGTCAGCAGGGCGCCTTGAGCCCAGCCGCCGAGGTAGCGCTGACGTCGCTCGGGGTCGGCAGTTCGGCCGAACCAGGGGCCCGCGGCATAGCCGAGCGCGATCACACCGATCCACGGCAGTAGCGGGTAGGACGTGCGCAGCCGCAGGTTTTCCGCAACCTCGATCCAGCCGCGATCGTGCAGGATCGCCCATGGCACATGCAGCGCAGAGTCTGCGGCGAACTGCAGCGAATCGAGCAGGTTATGCCCGCCGATGATCACCAGCCCCAGCATGATCAGCGCAGGACGCGGCAGCCAGAGCAGCGCCGAGAGCGCCAGCATGCTCAGACCGATCGCCCAGATCACCTGCAGATAGATCACCTGAGGCGGGAACTGGAACGTCCAGGCGAAGTTGACCAGGGTGAATTCGAGCGCCACCAGGAACAGCCCGCGCTTGAGCAGAAAGCTCGATACGGCACGGCGGTCCTGGTGCTTTTCGCCATAAAGGAATGCCGAGAGCCCGGTCAGGAAGATGAACACCGGCGCGCAGAGATGCGCCAGGGTGCGGCTGAAGAATAACGCCGGCTCGGTGACCGCCACGTCCATCGGGTCGGGCACCTGCATATGCAGCAGGAAGGTTTCGCGAACATGATCCAGCAGCATGAACAGGATCACCAGGCCGCGCAGCGCGTCGATGGATTGCAGACGCGCCGTGGCTGGCGAAGTGAGATCGGGGGAGGGCATTAACGGCTCACAGCAGGATGATCGCAATGCGGGCGCAGACTCGCTGCGCCCGCCGAAAGGTGCGATACGTTATAACAAAAGTCGCTGCCTCTCCAAATGTGAATCAACCACGATGGTCACCCTGTGTGAAAAAGGCCGATCGCTTCAGCCCTGCTCGCAGTTGACCATCCACGACACGCCGAAACGGTCGGTCAGCATGCCGAAACGCTCGGCCCAGAAGGTCTTCTCCAGCGGCATGACCACCGTGCCGCCCTCGGCCAGTGCGGCGAACAGCTTTTCGCTTTCGTCAACGCTGGTCGGATGCAGGGAAACCGAGCACCCCTTGATGCCTTCGTACGGTCCGCCGCTGCAGGTGCCGGGCAAGGTATCGGAAGCCATCAGCACGCCGTCGCCGAGATTCAGGCAGGCGTGCATGATTCGTTCGCGATACTCGGCGGGAAACTGCTCGGCATCGGGTGCCTGGGCAAAGGTCATCATTTCCAGCGTGCCGCCCAGCACGTCCTTATAAAAGGTAAACGCCTCGCCGGTGGTGCCGTCGAGGGTCAGGTAGGTGGTGATCTTCATGGCTTGCTCCTTGCGGTCAGTGGTTGAGTTGTGCGCGCAGGCGCTCTTCCTGCTCGCGCAGTTCGGGAGTGAACTCGGCGCCGAAGTCTTCGGCTTCGAATATCTGGCGAATCTCGATTTCCGCGTCGCCGATGGCTGATTGCGGGCAGCGCTTGATCCAGTCGATGGTCTCCTGCAGCGAGGCGGTCTGGAACAGCCAGTAGCCGGCAATCAGCTCGCGGGTTTCGGCGAACGGGCCGTCGACCACGCTGCACTGGCCGTCGCTGAAACGGACCCGTGCGCCTTTGCGACTGGGTTGCAGACCCTCGCCGCCGAGCAGTACGCCAGCACTGGCCAGTTCTTCGTTGTAGCGGCCCATCGCCGTGAGAACGTCCTCGCTGGGCATCTCGCCGGCTTCGGTTTGCGGGGTGGCCTTGATCATCACCATGAAACGCATCGGTGGACTCCTTCAGTGGAATGGAAAGAGCCTAGACGGGCATACGGCAATTTCCGCCGGCTCCGATCACTGGTCGAACGGGCGCGGGGGAAATCGACAGGGCGATGAAATTTTGTGTATCAGCGCAGCGGATAGGTCAGCAGAAGGATATGCAGGCTGTTGACCGCACCATGCAGCAGCACCGCCACCCACAGCCGATCACCGGCGTAGTGGAAGGCCAGGCCATAGCCGAGCCCCGCCAGTGTGGCGAGTCCGGCGAAACCCGCGCCGGCCGGCAGGTGCGCGGCGCCGAACAGCACGGACGCCAGGCCGATGCCGATGGCCGCACCGAAGCGGCGGACCAGTTCACGCTGCAGAAGGCCGCGGAAGATCAGCTCTTCGGCCAGGCAGGTGATGCCCAGGTTGATCAGCAGCCAAGGCAGGAACAGCGCCGGCCATTTCGGTTGCCAGCCCAGCACGCCGGAGACCAGCGCCAGCAGCGGGATGAGAATCAGGCAGGCGCCTGACGCAAGCAGGGTGAGTCTGATCGAGCGCCAAGCCGTTCGTGGCTGGCCCAGCCACCAGGCCAGCAGCAGCGCGGCGACCATCGCCTTGTCCGGGCTGATGCGCAATTGCCAGGGCGCTGCGCCGCCGAGGTCCTGCGGCGGCCCGATCGGCAATGGTGTGAAGCCGGGCAGCAGATGCGCAGCGAGCAACAGGGAGCCGAGCAGTGCGCCGATCAACCACAACGGTCCAGGCAAGCGCGGCTGCACTGTCAGCCACCCGGCAAATGCCAGAGTCGCCAGCGCAGCGGAGGCATCGATCAATCCTGCTGCCAGTCCCGCCAGCAGCGCGAGGAGGGGAGTGCCGTAGTGCAGTGCATGACGCACGTCAGCGCAGCCGATAGCGCGCCAGTTCTCGCTGCGTGAGCACGCGCATGCGCCACGGTTCGATCAGCTGCATGTCGTCCGCCAGCCGAGTGTTGACGCCCATGTCCCGAAAATAGATGCGCGGCGCGCGGTGTGGTCGCTGTCCGATGGACAGCGCCGACTCGCCGTTGGCGATGTAGGGTCGGTGCAGGCCGACATGGCCGCGCACCGTGCGCTGGCGGCCCGCCGCCAGTAAGTAGATGCAGCTGCCCTGGCAGACAGCCACCTCTGGTAGCAGCACGTCGAAGCCCGTCTCGCGCAGCAGATAGCCCATGCGCATGGCTTCCGCTGCGCTGCCGCCGATGTTGTCGAGGATCAGCAGCTTGCGCGCGTGTTTGCCAGGGTGGGCCATGATGCCCTTGAGCAGCGCCTCGTAGTCACCGGGCGCGATCTGTTCGGTAACCCGTGCGACCAGCACCTGCCCCTGGCCTTCATGCTCCAGCAGCAATACCTCGACCTTGGCGTGGGCGGTGCAGGCGAACAGCGCCAGTGCGCAGAGCGTGAGAAGGCGAAGCATCGAGCGGGTGGTCCTGTGATGAGAGGTGGCGAAGATACCCGCAGCACGGCGTTTCGCCTACTGCATTGCAGCCGGACGGTCGGCGATTCGGGTTGCTGATGACGTCGCTATTGCTCAGGCATCGGTCGCGCCGTACAGGCGCTTGTTCCAGTCCTCGACGGTGTTCGCTTGCAGCCGACGCTCCACCAGCGTGCGCCAGTTCGGCACCAGCGGCAGCTCGGCCAGTTCCAGCAGCGCGTCCCGCTCGAGTGTGCGCCGGTAAAGCACATCCATTACCCGCGTCAGCGGCCAGCGCGGAAACGGCCGCTGCTCCAGCACCAGCGCCTGGCCGACCTGCAACTGGCCGGGCTGCAGCACCTGGTAGTACCAGCCGGTCATGCCGCTCTGCTGCACGCGCAGGGACATGTCCGCGACGCCGAACCGATCGTTGAGCTTCCAGCACGGCTGCCGGCTCTGGGCGACTTGCAGCAACGCATCGCCGCAGCGCAGCACATCACCCAGGCACAGATCCGCCTCGACGAGTCCACGGGTGCTGATGTTTTCGCCGAAGGCGCCGGGTTGCTGCAGCAGCGGCGAGTCGCCGAGTTGTTCGCGCCAATTGCGATAGTGCTCGAACGGGTAATGGTGGACCGCCTTGTACGGGCCGCCGTGAACGCGGCGATCGCCCTGTTCGTCGCCGGCCAGCCCCTCGACGCCAACCGCGACGGCGCCTTCAACCGGCTGTTTGGCGATGGCGCTGCGGCTGCCGGGGCGGGTATAGGCTACGGCGTTGCCGACGAGCAATTGTTCGATCCTGGCCAGCTGCATGATGCTCCCTCCGGATGGCGGCTCGCGAAGGCGCGATTGTGACGCATCGGAGGGGAGGCCGTGCGTTCCGTGCATAGCACTGGTTGGTCAGGGCGCCTGCTCGGCGGACAGCGCGCGAATCATCGCCGTGGTGAGATACAACCGCGGCGCGATGCTCGACAGCTCGATGTATTCCTCTTCCGAATGCAGCCCTGCACCGACCACGCCCATGGTTTCCAGCACGGCCGGCTTGTCGCTGTCCGGCACGTAGGCGTAACCGGCATCGGTGCCGAAGCGCATGGCGATCGGCTCGATACGCTGGTCGATTTCGCTATACAGGCGCTGCGCGGTCTCGGCCAGGCGCTCCGATGCCGGGTTTTTCGCCAGCGGTGGACGGCCCTTGTCGACGCGCAGCTCGACGCGGGTGTCGTCGATCAGCTTGTTCCCGATGATCTTCTGCGCATCGGTGAGCACGCGGTCGGTTTCGCTGATATCGGAGTAGCGCATGTCCGCCTCGGCGGTCGCCTTGTTCGGGATGATGTTGCGCTTCTCGCCGCCGGCGATCATGGTCCAGTTCACCGTGGTGCCCTTGTCCGGGTCGCCCAGATCCTTGAGCTGCACCAGTTGATGCGCCAGCTCCATCACGGCGTTGCGACCGTCCTCTGGCGCGGAGCCGGCGTGGGAGGATTTGCCCTTCACCTCCAGCATCACCGCATTGATGCCATTGGTGGCGGTAGTCACCGCATCGCTGTCCGGCGGCTCGTAGGAAAAGACGTAGTCGTGCTTGCGGGCCAGCTCGGCGATGATTTTCTTCGAGCCGGCCGAACCCATTTCCTCATCCGGATTGAACAGCACGGTGATCGTGCCGTAGGCGTCGAACTGTTGCGCCTTGAGCAGCTCCAGCGCATGCAGGATCATCGCCACGCCACCCTTGGCATCGGCCACGCCGGGGCCGTAGGCGCGCTTGTCGTCCATGCGGAACGGACGCTCCGCGGCGGTGCCTTCGGCGAAGACCGTGTCGTAATGCACCATCAGCAGGAAGTCCTTGCTGCCACTGCCCTTCAGGGTGCCGACGATGTTGTCACCCGCCGATGGCGTCGCCGGACTGGTACTGACCTCGGCACCCAGCGCCTGCAGGCGTTCGACCAGCATCTGGCTGACCGTGGCCAAGCCCGCCGCCTGACCGGTGCCGGTATCCACCGCGACCAGTTGCTTGACGGTCTCGATATAGGCGCTCTGTTCGGCCTTGGCCTGCTCAAGCAACTCGGCGGGTTTGATTTCGGCAGCGATGGCAGACAGTGAAGACAGGCAAAGCGCGACTGCAGCTGCAATCGGGGCGATGGCGCGGATGGGCATCGGAACAACCTCGGCTCGGGGGTGATGAGCTTGAGAGCGCCGTCAGGCCCGCAACGTTCCGAAGCATCGCTGCACCGGTCGCAGCCGCGCGGAGAATGCTAAGGTTGCCTTTTCCACTTGCCGGAGAACTCCAGGTGTCCCTGACCACGTCCTATGACCCGCAGAACATCTTCGCCCAGATCATTCGTGGCGATGCGCCCTGCTACAAGCTCTACGAGGATGACGATGTACTGGCCTTCCTCGATCTGTTCCCGCAGTCCTTCGGCCACACGCTGGTAATCCCCAAGCGCTCGGCCGCCTGCAACATTCTCGATGTGGATACCGAGGCGCTGGCCAAGGTCATGGCCGTGGTGCAGAAGCTCACCCGCGTGATTGTTGACGAGCTGCAGCCGGATGGCGTGCAGGTCGCCCAGTTCAATGGCGCGCCGGCAGGGCAGACGGTGTTCCACATCCATGTGCATATCGTGCCGCGCTACTCGGGAGAAGGGCTCGGTATCCACGCTGCCGGCAAGGCCGATCCGGCCGATCTGGAACAGCTCCAGGCGCGCTTGCAGCAGCGGATCGCCACGCAGGGCTGAACCAGGCTGCGATGTCGTGGCGGGGTCAAGCCCGCTGCGACCATCGCAGCAACCAACAGACACCAAAGTACAATTCGTGCCCGCCTGGGGGCTTCGTACCCTGCGGGCATGATGCTTTCATTGCCCTTCCTCACCACATTCATTCTGCGCACTCGCCGTGCGCTGTTGGCGCTTGTGCTGCTGCCCCTGTGGGCGCAGGGGCAGGAGCTGCCAGTGCTGACCCTCAGCGTCCTGCAGTTCGGCACGCCGCACTGGGAGTTGGAGCATCTAAAGCGTCAAGGGCTGGACCGCGCCAACGGCTTCGAGCTGAAGGTGCGGCTGGTGGCCGATGTGCCGGCCTCGCGGCTGGCATTGACCAGTGGCAGCGTTGACGGCGCGGTGAGCGATCTGCTCTGGGCGCAGGCGCGTTACCAGGCCGGCACTGCCTACCGCTACCTGCCGTTTTCCTCGCAGATCGGCGAAGTGCTGGTGCCCGAAGGCAGCGCCATCCGCACCCTCGACGACCTGCGCGGCAAGCGCATCGGCGTCGCCGGCGGGCCGGACGGGCTGGGTTGGCTGCTGCTGCAGCATGCCGCGGCCAAGAGCGGAATCGATCTGGCCAGACAGGCGACTGTTCAATACGCCGCGCCGCCTCTGCTCAGCCAGGCCCTGCGCCGCGATCAGGTGGATGCGCTGCTGACCTTCTGGCATTTCTCCGCGCGTATGCGTGGCGAGGGTGGCGTGCAGGTGGCGTTCGGTCTCGATGATCTGCTCCGATCATTGGAGCTTGATCCGCACCTGCCGGTGCTCGGCTATCTGTTCCCCGAAACCTGGGCCGTCGAGCATGAAGAGCTGCTGCAGCGCTTCGCCACGGCGCTGGGCCAGACCAAGCACCAGCTCGCCACTGAGCCGGCGCACTGGCAGGCGCTGCGGCCGTTGATGCGTGCCGACGATGGCGTGTTCGCCGCGCTGCGTGACAGTTTCCTCGCCGGCATCCCGCAGCCGCTGGATGAGCCGCGTATCGCCGACCTGCATCGACTGCTGACCCTCACCGGTGCCGATCCGGCGAAGCTGATGCCGGCCGCGTCGTTCCAGAGCACGCCATGAACGGCTCGCGCTGGGCCTGCTGGATCGCCCTGCCATGCGCGGTGGCGCTCTGGACGCTGATTGCGCTGGTGGTGCAGACGCCGCTGCTGCCGAGCCCGGCCACCGTGCTCGACACCTTCTGGCAGGCCACGCGGAGCGGCGAGCTGCCGGAACATCTGCTGGTTACCCTGCGCCGAGTGCTGTTCGCCTTCGTGCTGGCGATGGCGCTGGGCACGTTGCTGGGCGTGTGGATGGGCCGCTCGCGGCTGGCCAATGCGGTGCTCGATCCGCTGCTGGTGCTGTTTCTCAACCTGCCGGCGCTGGTCACCATCATCCTGCTCTATGTCTGGTTCGGCCTGGTGGAAGCCGCGGCGGTGCTGGCGGTGGTGATCAACAAGGTGCCGAACGTGGCCGTCACCGTGCGCGAGGGCGCCCGCAGTATCGATCCCAAGCTGGAACAGATGGCCCTGGTGTACCGCTTCACCCGCTGGCAGCGGATCAGGCATGTCTGGCTGCCGCAGCTGTTTCCCTATTTGATGGCCGCCACCCGCGGCGGGCTGGCGCTGATCTGGAAGATCGTGCTGGTGGTCGAGCTGCTTGGGCGTTCGGATGGCATCGGCTTTCAGCTGCATATGGCCTTTCAGGTGTTCGATGTGGCGAGCATCCTCGCCTACAGCCTGGCGTTCATCGCCGTAGTCCAGCTGATCGAACTGGCGCTGTTGCAGCCGCTGGAGCGGCGCGCATCGTCCTGGCGCGAAGCGGGTGTGCGCCATGCTTGAGCTGCGCCTGGATGGCCGTCATCCCGTGCTGGGCGTGATCGATGCGCAGGTGCGCGAAGGCGATCGCATCTGTCTGCTCGGGCCGTCCGGTGTCGGCAAGACCACGCTGCTCAACGGCATCGCCGGACTCGATCCGCAGCTGCAGCCGATGATCGAGCAGCGCGCCGGCTTGCGCGTCGGCTACCTGTTTCAGGAGCATCGTCTGCTGCCGTGGCGCACGGTGTGGCAGAACCTGGCGCTGGTCGGCGCGGACGCAGCGGAGATCGAGCGGCTGCTGGCCGAGGTCGGGCTGAGTGGTGCGGCTGACAGCCTGCCGGATCAGCTCTCGCTGGGCATGGCGCGCAGAGCGGCATTGGCGCGCTGCCTGGCGATCAAGCCGGATCTGTTGCTGCTCGACGAACCCTTCGCCTCGCTGGATGCCGAGCGCGCCGCCGAGCTGCGCGGCCTGATCGCCCGCCTGCTGGATCGGCACCCGGACATGGCGATGATCTGCGTGACCCACGATCCGCGCGATGCCGACGATCTGGCCAATCGCCTGTGGTACCTGAGCGGCGCCCCGGCGACCTTGCGCGGCGATGAGCCGCTCGGCAGCGCCGTCAGTCTCAGTCAGCTGAGCGAGCGCCAGCGCAGCGCCTGAGCGGTATTCAGCCGGCCAGCAGCTGCGTCAGCGCATGCAGCGCCAAACCGACCAGCCCGCCAACCAGGGTGCCGTTGATGCGGATGTACTGCAGGTCCTTGCCGACGCTCTGTTCCAGCTGCTCGACCAGCTCGCGGCTTTCCCAGTTCTCCACGCGCTGCGCGATATAGGCGCCGATCTGCCCGCGATAGCGCTCCAGCAGGCCGGGCGCGGCGGCCAGCAATTGCTCGTTGATCCAGTTGCGCATGGATTCGTCCGCCGCCAGGCCGTCACCGAGGCCGCGGCAGAGGCTGACGATGCGTCGGCCGATGCGTGAATCGTCACTGGCCAGGTCGCTCTCCAGCCAGGCGGTGAGTTCCTGCCAGAGGTTGCCAAAATAGGCGCTGGTAGCCGGGTGCTCCAAGAGCTGCGCGAGGATGCGCTCGACCTCCAGGGCGTACTGCGGGTCCTGCTCCAGGCGCTCGATGTATTCGCTGACGTGTTCGTCGAAACGCTGGCGGATCAGATGCTCGGGGTCGGCGGCGATCTCGGCGATTAATGCGGACAGGCCATCGACGAACTTGTTCGCCGACCAGCCGCTCACCGGCCGGCTCAGGCCGAGGTAGCGCAGCGTGCGGATTTCCCGGCTGATGGCGTCGGCGACCAGCGCGCGGGTTTCCTCGTCCTGCATGATCGAATCGAGGCGGATCAGCAACTCATCGAGCATCGCCTGATGCCGGCCCTGGCTGGTCAGTACGCGCAAGGCCTGGGCCAGCGGTGCGGAGAGGTCGAACTTGCGCAGCCGCGTGGTCACCTTGGCCTCGACGAAGGCGCGCACGCGCTCGTCATGCAGCGCGGCGATGCCGAAATGCGCGACGCCGGTGAGCCGGCGGCCGACCGCCTCGGCATTGCTCGGATGGCGCAGCCAGCCGGCCAGGCGCGAGGCGATGTCGAGTTCCTGCAGCTTGGCCAGCACCAGCGGCGTGGCGAGGAAATGCGTGGTGATGAAGCTGGACAGGTTCTGCCCGATGCGCGCCTTGCTGCGCGGGATGATCGCCGTGTGTGGGATCGGCAGGCCCAGCGGGTGGCGGAACAGGGCGGTGACGGCGAACCAGTCGGCGATCGCGCCGATCATGGCGGCTTCGGCGAACGAGGCGACGTAGCTCCAGGCCGGATGGCTGGCTTCGTAGCGCGTCGCGACGATGTAGAGCAGGGCGGCCAACAGCAACAGAAGACCGGCGACCAGCTTCATGCGCGAAACCGGTGACTGCCAGGCGCTGATCATGGAACGCATGCGGGGCCTCGTCGTTGAAGGTGGGCGAGTGTTGCGTCTTTGAGGTAGACAGCGAAGCAAGGTAAAGAAGTCGATACCTGCGCGAAAGCGCGGTGCGGCGGAGAGAAGCAATCGAGCCAGCGGGGCAGGTCTGCCGAAAGGCATCGCTCGGCGACCTGGCGGCGCTGGCGGTGCAGCCCGCGTGGAAAGGACTGTGCCGTCGTCCGCCCTTGCATGTCAGATCCGACAGGGGGATTGCCACATCCACCGGACCGCCCGGTGGATGTGACAGTCGAGGCGTGTCAGACCTCGTCGTCCTCTTCCTCGCGGATCAGCACGTACTGGCCTTCGGCATCGTTCAGGCAGTCCCAGACGTAGAACATCGATACTTGGCCCGGGCTCTCCGTGACGGCGGCGTAGTCGCCGGGCACGGCAGTGAAGTAAACGCCGGAATCAGGTGCTGCCTGGCAGGCGATGCGGGCGACGACGAAGGCTTCCGGCGCGGTGCCGTCGAAGTAGTCGTCACGGTCCTTGGCGTCCCATTCGGCGGGCGCCTCGAAGGGGCCGCTGATGATGATGCGCGCGTCGCCCAGGTCCTGCTCTTCCGCTTCCTCGTCATATTCGTCGGGGCGGTACAGGGTGCATTCCAGGGCTTCCGGGTTTTCGAGAATGGCCGCGCGGGATTGTGGGGTGAGTGTCTGCATGGAATCTCCGACTGCGGTTGGGTGTGAGTGGGCAGTGTGGTGGAGCCGCCCGGGCAGTGCAATCGGAAGCGTAGTCGCAGGTCTGCGCGTCAGCTGTGGCGCCGCTCAGGGCTGGCGCCACAGGCTGAGTTGCCTGGTTCTACGTCAGGCGCGGAAGCGATCGACCTGCGTGCGCAGTTCCGCTGCCAACCTGTCCAGCTCGCTGGCGGTTCCAGCCAGGTTGGCGACCACTTCGCGCTGTTCCTGATTCGCCAGCGCGATGCTCTGCAGGTTGCTGCTCAGCAGGGTCGCGGTGCTGCTCTGCTCCTGGGTGGCGGTACTGATGGCACTGAATTGCTCGTCCGCGCTGCGACTCTGCTCGTCGATAAGTGCCAGGGCTGCGGCCACCTTGGCATTGCGCTCGAGACCGTCATCCATCAGGCGTTGGCCGAGTTCCATGGTGCTCATGGCGTTACCGGTTTCTGCCTGGATCTGGCTGATCATTCCGGTAATACGATCGGTGGCTTCGCGAGTGCGCGAAGCGAGGCTGCGAACCTCGTCGGCGACCACGGCAAAGCCACGGCCCTGCTCACCGGCGCGGGCCGCCTCGATCGCAGCATTGAGTGCGAGCAGATTGGTTTGCTCGGCAATGGCAGTGATCACGCCAACGATGCTGCCGATTTCCTGCGAGCGCTGATCGAGGCTTCCTACTACGCGGGCCGTGCCGCTCAACGCCGTAGCGATCTGTGCCAGAGCGTCGGATGCCTCGTCCATGGCGGTGCGGCCAACGCTGGTCTGCTCGGCATTGGCGCGGGCCACGCGCTGGGTGTCGCGCATGTTGTCGGCGATGTTCAGTGAAGTGGCACTGAACTCTTCGACCGCACCGGCCATGCTGGTGATTTCACCGGACTGCTGCTCCATGCCTTCGTTGGCACCGCCGGAGAGCCCGGCCAGCAGTTGCGCACGCTGGCTGACTTCGCCTGATGCATTGCGGATGCGCGCGACCATCTCCGACAGCGCTTCACCCATCCGGTTGAAGCTGGCCGCCAGCTGACCGATCTCGTCGTTGCTGCGTACCTGCGAACGCACGCTGAGATCACCGGCACCGAGCGCCTGCGCCTGCTGTACGACTGCCGCCAGGGGCTTGAGCTTATGGCGCAGCAGCCAGATGGTGGCGGCGACCGCAAGGATCATTGCCAGCAGATTGCCGATGGCCAGACGCGAACCAATGCTCCAGGTTACCTCCTGGATTTCTGCGGCAGGCATGCTGGCCAACACCGTCCACGGGCCGCCCTCGAACAGCGTCGCGACGCTGTAGATATCGGAGCTGCCATCCGTCCAGTAAGCGCCCTTGCCGCTCTGGCTGCCCAGCTCGGCGACCTGGTTGGCCGCCTGGTCCGGCTGGCTCAGGTTCGGCGGTGCCACCAGCCACTGCTTTTTCTCGTCGAGCAGGGCGAGCGAGCCGCTTTCGCCGATGCGAAAGCGTGCCAGGCCATCGAACTGCGCGCGCTGTGCCTCGGTGTAGTCGAAACCGACGAAAAGTACTGCCGTCACCCGGCCACTGGCGTCTTTGACCGGGGTGTACTGGGTCATGTAATGGCGATCGAACAGAAACGCGCGGCCGATGTATTGCTTGCCGCTCAGCAGTAGCGGATAGGCGGGGTGCTGGCGGTCCAGCAGGGTGCCGATGGCACGGCTGCCGTCCTGTTTGGTGACTGAGGTGCTGACCCGCACGAAGTCATCGTTGTCGCGTGCGAAGACGGTGGCGACACCGGCGGTCATCTCGCGAAAGTCGTCGACCACGCTGAAATCGTTGTTCAGCGGCGCGCCCTCATGCATGAGCGCTGGTGTCATGACGCCGCCGACCTCGATGCGCTGCTCGGGGTCGAGCTGCAATCCATCGGTAAAGCGCTTCTCGAAAAGCCCGCTGAGACGCTGGGTATTTTCGCGCAGCGTGCCATGGAAGGTGGCCAGCTGATCGGCCAGCAGCCGAGCTTCGCTGGCTAGATGTTGTTCGCGGGTATTGAGGTTGGCCGCGTTTAGTGAGCGAAGGGCGAAGAGCGTGCTGCCGGTGATAACCACGGCGAGGATGAGCGCAAGTGCCACGCCAAGCTGCGTGGCGATCTGAGCACGGGGCTGTTGCAAGATGATCTCCTGACCGAGCTGATAAGGACGGGACGACACTTCTCGATACATTAGGGGGTATCGGCGAACTGCCCAGGAGCTTTAGCGGCCGGCGCCAGCGTGAAGCGTCGCCGAATGACCGTTTGCAACCTTCGGACCGCCGGTGCCGCGCGATTCGAACGCTGCGTGGTTTGTCGCCTCCAATCGGTATCAGTCACCCATCCGCGACAGCCGAGGCGACCATGAAGCCAGATGATCAGCAAGCAGGCGATGAGCCTGATGTAACCATGACCGATGGCGGCGAAAAGAATGCCGGTGAAGATCCGGATTTCGACGACCAGGCCGCCGGTGACGACGATCAGTCATCGTCGCTGGATGACCCCGACGAGCCAGAAGTGCTGCCGGACGACCCGGATATCCAGGGGCGCGACGGCTCCAGCCAGCCGGGCTAGCCATCCCCATTCGGACCCGCGTCGCCAGCGGGCTACTCGCGCCATAGGAATCGCCATGAACATCTATCAAGTCAGGCCCACCGACATGGGCTGGGAGCTGGAAGACCAGCAATCGCAGGAAACCGTGCTGCGCACGCTCACCAAGGACGAGATGTACAGCGCCCTCGACGCCTTCATGGAGGGGCGTACGGCATCGGTCGAAGTCATCGGCCGCGACGGTGAGCTGGAGGAAGAGCGGCCGTACCCCGGCAGTCATCATCTGTAGCCAGGGCAATTTCCTTCAATAAGGCGACTGCCACGCGCCGCTAGTCTGCTGCCTCCTTCGACTGGCGAGCAGAGCACTTATGGAACTCTATCTGTCGATGGCCGCGTTCGCGCTGGCCTCTTCGATCACTCCGGGGCCGGTCAACCTGGTGGCGCTGAACTGCGGAGCACGCTTCGGCTTTCGTGCCAGCGGGCGGCACATAGCCGGCGCAACCATCGGTTTCACCCTGTTGCTGTTGCTCATCGGCCTCGGCTTGTACGAGCTGCTGGAGCGCGCACCGGTATTGCTGCGCGGTATCCAGTGGGGCGGGGTGGCGTTCCTGCTGTATATGGCCTGGCGGCTGGCGACCGATGACGGACGACTGCAGCCTGAAGGCGCCGCGAGTGGGCCTTCGCTGTTGCAGGGTGCGTTGATGCAATGGCTCAACCCCAAGGCGTGGCTGGCTTCCGTTGCCGGCATGGGGCTGTTCGCGGCGAACGGTGAGGTGCAGCGGGTCTGGCTGTTCGCAGCCCTGTACTTCCTGATCTGTTATGCCTCGATCGCTTGCTGGGCCGGTGCCGGCGCTTTTCTGAGTCGCTACCTGCAGGAGCCTGCGCGGGTGCGCTGGTTGAACCGGACGATGGCGTTGTTGCTGGCCGGCAGCGCGCTTTATCTCGTGCTGGGCTAGTTGCGGGCAGTCCGGTCGCGGTACTGGCCGGGCGTTGCGGCCAGCTGGCGCTTGAAGGTGCGCTGGAAGTGCGCCTGGTCGGCAAAGCCTGCAGCCAGCGCGATCTCGGCGAGGTCCAGGCCCTGGCGCAGCCAGTGCTGGCTGCGCTGGATGCGGCGGTTGAGCAGATAGGCATGCGGGGTCATGCCGTAGTGCTGCTTGAACGTGCGGATGAGGTAGGACGGCGAAAGCTCCGCAGCCTGGCAGATGTCTTCCAGGCGCAGCGCCTCGGTGCAATGTTCGGCGATGTAGTCGGCAGCGCGGCTCAGCTGCTGCAACGGTTCGGCATGTGGCTGAGTCGGGGCGGGCGCCAGCGTCTGCTGCAGTAGCGTGAAATATTCCACCGCGGCGCTCTGTTTGCGCAGCGTGTCCGCCTGCGGATCGCGCAGCGTGGCGTATAGCTGGGTCAGCCCGTTGAACAGCGCCTGGTCGAGGCTCTGGATCGGCGCGTAGGGAATGAAGTGACCGTCGCTGCTGACGCCCAGCTCATGCTGCAACGCGCCCAGCCAGCGTGCGTCGACGTAGAACATCAGGTATGACCAGGGCCGACCATCGATGGGGTTACAGGCGTGCACGGTCTGTGGGTTGATCAGCACCAGCGTGCCGCGGGCGATTCGTTCCTGAGCGTCGCCGTTGAAGTAGGTGCTGGCGCCTGCGGTGATCGCGCCGATAGAAAAGGTCTCATGGCAATGCGGCGCATAGCAGACCTTGCGTCCGTCCGCGACGGCACGTGCCTCGAGGAAGGGCAGCGCGGCATCGCGCCAGAAGCGGGGTTGGCTATCGTCCGAACCGTTCACGTTGAGAGCGCCGTGGTCAAAAACTGGAAACTGACTCTAGCAATCATCTGTCGCTCTGGCATGCTCGATCGTCCGGCTCGCCGTTTCGTCTTCCGAACAGGAGTTCCCCATGCGCCCAATCGTTGCCTTTGCCGCACTGCTTTCGCTGGCCGGCTGCTCGTCCTGGCAGCCCGATGCCGAGAATATCGTTCCGGTGCCGGCCGAGCGGGTGCTGGCCTATCAGCAGGCGCTGGAGAATGCGGGTGAGGTGGTGGTGACACGCGATTACGGCTTGCGTGGCGGCGGCTGCTATATCGCCGTGCTGATCGACCGCCAGCTGGCGGCGCGCATTCATGTCGGCGAGGTGGTGCGTTTTCAGGTGCCGGCCGGCGCGCGCATCGTCAGCATCGGCACCGATCCGCTGGATGACACGCTGTGCGGCAAGCTCAGCCTGCGCCGCGAGAAGCTGGCGCAGGTGCAGGCGGGGCAGACGCTGGAGTTTCGCGTGATCAGCGACAATCGCATCGGCTTCGACATCCTGCCAGTCGAGCCCTGATGGTCCGGCGAATTACTTGATCACTGTCCGCGCGGTCTTCAGGTATTCGCTGGTGTAGCTTTTCACTTCGTCCGCGTCCTTGGCTTCCGAGGCGATGTGAATTTCCTCGAGGGTGTCGGTCAGGCCATCCATCTCTTCGTTGATCTTCTCCAGGGCGTCCTTGAGCGTGTAGGTCAGCTCGTGGATCTGCGCCATGCTTTCGGGCGTCAGACCCTGCGCCATGGCCTGTTCGAGGCGGTTGTTGTAGTCGGAAAAGTTCTTCACCGCCTCGGCCAGGTTGCGTGATGGCTGGGCGTCGGCCAGGGCATGGCCGGCAACGATGGTGGTCAGCGCCAGAATGGCGCTCTGAATAAGCGTTTTCACGACAGGTCCCTAGCTGGAAATTGTGGGGCGCGAAGGTACCACCAGTTCGTCGGGACGCTGTGCAGCAGCGCACAGTCTGCGCTGCGCCATTAGTCGCATAGCGGCCGGGTGAACTGGTCATCGCCGAGGGTTTTCCAGCCCGTAGATCGTCTTCCAATGCGACCGCCAGACCGCTGCTACGGTCGTCCCTGTTCTGAAATAACCGCTCTGGGATAGGTGTTTCAGCACGGTTTAGTTAAAGAGACCGCTGTCACAGCCGATAGCTGAGGGGCGCTGGCATCTGGCCTTCACTGGATGACCAGGCGTTCGGGGGATTCAACAACAAAGCACCTCGTTATCTCATTGCATGCAGGTTCCGCAAAGGAACTACAGACCGGCGAGCCAACGTCGGCATGAACTGAACCATTCGAGATTGATGCCTTACTTGCCAATTTGCCGGCCCCGGGGTCGGCACGCCATATGGAAAAGAACGAATGATGCAGCAACTGACTATCCGAGCCCGGCTGTTGATTCTGGTCGGGGCGATGCTGACCGCCTGCTTGGTGATCGGCCTGACCGGGCTGAATGCACAGCAGCGCAGCGTCGCGGGCCTCAACACTGTCTATCTCGACCGTGTCGTACCGCTGCGCGACCTCAAGCTGATCGCCGATCTGTATGCGGTGAAGATCGTCGATACCACGCACAAGACGCGAAGCGGCATGCTCACCTACGGACAGGCTCGTGATGATGTGCGTAATGCGCGCGGCGAGATTCGTCGTCTCTGGGGTGACTTCATGAGCACCAAGCTGATCGAAGCCGAACGCCGGGTGGTGACGCGCCTGGAGGGTTTGATGAAAGCTGCCGACGCTCCGCTCGACGATCTTGAGCGCATTCTCGACCGTCACAGCGAGAAGCGCCTGGCCGCGTTCGTCGTCAATGATCTGTACCCGCTGATCGACCCCATCTCCGAAGGCTTCAGCGAGCTGATTCATCTGCAGCTTGGCGAAGCCAAGGCCGAATACGACGAGGCGTTGGCACTGTACGAGCGCAACCGGGTGCTGAATATCGGCCTGTTGCTGGCGCTGCTGATTGGCGGGGGGCTGTTCGCCATGGTCCTGCTGCGCAGCATCAGCCGGCCGCTGGAAGAGCTGAAGCAGGCCGCCGCATCGGTGGCCGCCGGCGATCTGAGCCGCACCATCGCGTGTCGCGGCAAGGACGAGATCACCGAAGTGCAGCAATCGATCCGCCAGATGCAGCAAACCCTGCGCGATACGCTGCAGGATATCCAGGGCTCGGCCACCCAGCTGGCGTCCGCCGCCGAAGAGCTGCACGCGGTTACCCAGCACACTGCGCAGGGCATCCATCAGCAGAACGAGGAAGTGCAGATGGCCGCTACTGCGGTCACCGAGATGTCGGCTGCGGTGGATGAAGTGGCGGGCAACGCCAACCGCACCTCGGATGCCTCGCGCGATGCCGAGACAGTCGCCGACGACGGCCGTCGGCAGGTGACCGCCACGCGGCAGACCATCGACCAGCTGAGCGAAAAGCTGCAGCAGACTGCCGGGACAGTGACCCGGCTGGCTGAGGAGGCGGCGAGCATCGGCCAGGTGGTGGATGTGATTCGTGCGATCGCCGACCAGACCAATCTGCTCGCGCTCAACGCCGCCATCGAAGCGGCGCGGGCCGGTGAGGCCGGACGTGGCTTCGCGGTGGTCGCCGACGAGGTGCGTAACCTCGCGCAGCGCACGCAGAGCTCGACCCAGGAGATCGAACGCATGATCGGCGCGATCCAGAGCGCTACCGAGCAATCGGTGCGCGACATGCAGCAGAGCAGTGAATTCGCTACGCGCAGCCAGACCATGGCCGGCGAAGCGGATCAGGCACTGGGGCTGATCGCCGAGCGCGTCGGGCAGATCAACGAGATGAACCTGGTAATCGCCAGCGCCGCCGAGGAGCAGGCGCAGGTCGCCCGGGAGGTGGATCGCAACCTGGTGGCCATCCGCGACATCTCCGAGCAGAGCGCCACCGGTGCGCAGCAGACCTCGGTGGCCAGCGACGAACTGGCGCGCCTGGCCACGCACCTCAACCAGCTGGTCGGGCGCTTCCGTCTGTAAGCGAAGAGAGGTTGGCCTTCCCCCGACCTGGGCCACTCACCCAGGTGGGGCGGCTAACGAGTTTTACGGGGCGCTGTTCGTGGGCCTGGAAGCGCAGCGCTGACGTCCGTTAACCGCGCTCGGCAATGTCCTCTCGGGCCGGTTGTGCGGCGCCCAGCTGCTGCTCGCCGGCTTCCAGCAGGGCCTGCAACGCACGGCCATAGGCGCCGAGTGCCACGCGCAGGCTGTTGTTGTGGGTGGCGCCCTCGACCAGCAGTAGCTGCTTGGGCTGGCGCGCGGCCTCATACAGCTGCTCGCTGAAACGCGGCGGCACATAGCGGTCATCGGTGCCGTGCACCACTAGCAGCGGCATGCCGATGCGGTCGATCTTCTCCAGCGAATCGAATTTCTGCGACAGCAGCCAGCGCACCGGCAGCGTGGTATCGGACAGCACCGTCGCTACGTCGGCCAGCGAGGTGAAGGTCGACTCGATGATCAGCGCGCGCGCCTCGGCCGGTGCATCGTCGCGTTCGGCCTGCTGGCCCAGCTCCGCTGCCAGGTCGACGGCCACCGCGCCACCGAGGGAATGGCCGTAGATGAAGCGCTTGCTGGCGTCCGGCTGCAATTCCTTCAGGCGTTCCCAGCCGATGCGCGCGTCGGCATACACGCTGCGTTCTGACGGCAGGTCGCCAAGGCTCTGGCCAAAGCCGCGGTAGTCGATGGCCAGCACTGAAAAGTCCAGTGCGCGCAGCTGCTCCAGGCGGAACAGATGGCCGGTGAGGTTCCAGCGCACGCCGTGCAGGTAGAGCAGGGCGGGCGCATCGGCTTCGGCGGCCGGCCACCACCAGGCGTGGATGTTCTGCTGGTCGCCGAACGCCGAGTCAGTCAGCTGCAACTCTTCGATGCCGCGCGGCAGGCCGCTGAACCAGGACGCGGTGCCCGGTTCGATGCGGAACACCAGCTCGCGTTCTTTCTGTTCGAGCACCGAGCAACCCACCGGCAGGCCAACGGCGAACAGGGCGATGAGCAACAGGCAGAGCCGGCGGGCTTTGCTGCGAAACAGGAAGAAGCGCTGCAAGGTCAGGGTCTCGAATCAGGGGCTATGAATAGGACCCGCTTGCCGAATGATCTGCAAGGCGACTCCTCGCCTCTCTGATTACCGTATGTTGCGCGCCATTGTCGCCGCCAGCGGTGGATCGGCTACGGCCTCAGGAGCAGCAGGTCGCCGGCCGGGCGTCGGCGTCCTGTACCGCGCGCTCGATCTTCCACGCCCAGGCGAACACCAGCAGGCCGCCCACGGCAGTGGCGGCACCGATATAGCCGGTGGACGTCCAGCCGAAACCGGCAGTGATCGCCAGCCCGCCGAGCCAGGGCCCAAGCGCATTGGCGACATTGAAGGCGGCGTGATTGGAGGCGGCTGCCAGGGTCTGGGCATCCGCGGCGACGTCCATCAGATGGGTCTGTAGCGCGGGCGACAACGAGACCATGGTGCCGACCGCGAACACTGCCGGAAAGATCGTCCACACCGAGTGCGCGGCCAGCGGGAATACCAATAGCACCAGCGCGCTCCACAGCAGCAGCCAGGCGACCGCCTTGAAGCGCAGCCGATCGAACAGCCAGCCGCCAACCAGGTTGCCGACGATGCCGCCAAGGCCGAACGCGGCGAGGGCAAACGGAATCCAGCCGGCGCTGACACCGGTGACGTTCAGCAACGTCGGCGCCATGTAGCTGAACACGCAGAACATCCCGGCGAAACCGATCGAGCTGATTGCCAGCGCCAGCCAGACCTGCGGCCGGTTGAAGGCGCGGATTTCGAGCAATGGGCTGTTGCGTGGCTCGTCGCGGTTCAGCGGCAGGAACAGCGCCACCAGCAGCACCGTAAGCAGGGCGATGGCGCCGACCAGGGCGAACGCATAGCGCCAGCTCGCCCATTGACCGAGCCAGGTGGCCAGCGGGTTGCCGATCAGGATTGCCACGGTCAGGCCCATCAGCACGCGGGCCACGGCCTGGGCACGCTTGTCCGGCGGCACCATGGACGCGGCCACCAGCATCGCCACGCCGAAATAGGCACCGTGGGGCAGGCCGGTGATGAAGCGGAAGATCATCAGCGTCGAGTAGTCCGGCGCCAGTGCGCTGGCGAAATTGCCCAGGGCGAAGAAGCCCATCAGCAGCAACAGCAGGTGCCGGCGAAACAGCCGTGAACCGAGGATCGCCAGCAACGGTGCGCCCACCACTACGCCCAGCGCATAGGTGCTGATGACGTTGCCGACCTGGGGCTCGCTGATGCCCAGCCCTTCGGCCACGTCGGGCATCAGGCCCATGATGGCGAACTCGCCGGTGCCGATGGCGAAGCCGCCCATGGCCAGTGCCAGTTCGAGCAACAGCACGGCGCGAGCGGAAAGGGGCGGAGTCGCTGCAGTGGCTGGCGCCGTCATGGTTACCTCATCTCGTCAAAAGGGGCGGCATTATTCACGCTTGCGGGCATTGGTAAAGCCCTACCGCAGAAGAAGGACAAACACAGGGAGGTGGGATTGCGTCGAAGCAGCGGAGTTCGTCTGCCATGAAGAAAAGCGTCGAGCGCTTCGGCAGTTGAATCGATAGGCGGCTGGGTGGCGTCGATTTATTGGCCTCCGATCTTGATTATGGTCAGGGTGACCGTCGGGTCGGATCCGTATTTTGCGCGGCACATCTCATATCGATTTGATCGCGCGCGAGCCGCCGTCCCGCATCTGGGCGCCATGAAGTCGATCGGCCTCTGCAGCACCTCGCATCATTCAGGAATGTCCGATGAAACTCCTGTTTTCCCCAGCTGAACTGCTGATGAACCGTCTCAACTATCCGAGCAAGTTCGCTTTAATCGGCTTGTTGGTGTTTCTCGCCTTCGCCAGCCTGATGTGGACCATCGCCAGTCAGCTCAACCGCACCATCGAGCGTGCCGAGAACGAGCTGGTGGCGTCCGCCCTGGCGCGGCCGCTGTCCAAGCTCGTCGAGTTGACCCAGCAGCATCGCGGCGTATCGGCGATATTGTTGGGCGGCAATGTGGCCATGGCCGATCGCCGAACCGCACTGCAAGCCAGCGTCGATGCGGCCGTCGCGGAAATGAACCGCACCTTGGCCGATGACAAGCGCGCCATGCGCGAATGGCAGGACATCAGCCGCGGCTGGGACGAGATCAAGCGCAGCGTGCAGGGTTGGTCGCAGCCGCAGAGCTATCAGGCGCATACCGCACTGATCGGCGAGCTGCTGAATTTCCAGACGCTGCTCTCCGATGCTTACGGCCTGACTTTCGATCCGGAGCCGCAGACCTATTACCTCATGACCACCGCGGTCAACCGCCTGCCATTTCTCATCGAACGCTTGGGCCGTCTGCGCGGCAGTGCGTCGGCCATGCTGGCCCGGGGCGAAATCAGCGATGAGCAGCGCACGGCGTTGATCGTCGTGACCGAGGAGATCCGTTCGGCCACGGTGGAGATGGAACGCAGCATGGAAAAGGTCATCGCCCAGCGACCGGAGCTGCAGACGCAGCTCAACCGCGCGGTGGCGACCCTGCGTGAGCGCGGCGAAGCGGTCGACCGGGTGGTGCAGGGCATGGTGGTGCGTGGCGATTTCAGCAGCACCTCGTCGGCGCAGTTCTTCGACATGACCACCGAAGCGATCGGCATCGGCTACACGCAGATGTACGACGTGCTGCTGCCGAGCCTGGACCAATTGCTGCAGCAGCGCATCGACGACGCGCGGCAGATGCTGCTCGGCAACCTCGCCATGCTGCTGGTGGTACTGGCAGTGATCGGCTATCTCTCGGTGGGCGCCTACCTGTCGGTGATGACCAGCATTCGCAGCCTGCGCGACGGCAGCGAGCGGCTCGCCGCTGGCGATCTCACTGCACACATCCAGCTGGCCGCACGGGACGAGCTGCGTTACGTGGCTGGAAGCTTCAATGACATGGCCGAGGCCATGCGCCAGTTGATCGGCAGCATCAAGAGCAACTCCGACCACGTCGCCGACTCGGCGCGCAGCCTGGCGACCGCTTCGGGGCAGATTCATGTCGCCTCGCAGTGCCAGAGCGATGCGGCATCGAGCATGGCGGCTGCAGTGGAACAGATGACCGTTGGCATCGAGAGCATCGCGCGCAACGCCGGTGAGGCCGATGCACTGGCCAATCGCTCCGGTGAACTGTCACGCCAGGGCGGCGAAATCGTTGCGGCCGTAGTCGAGGAAATCAGCCAGATCGCCATATCGGTAGGCGACTCGGCGCGCACCGTCGCCGAGCTGGGCGAGCGTTCCGGGCAGATCTCCGCCATCGTCGGGGTGATCGGCGATATCGCCGCACAGACCAACCTGCTGGCGCTGAACGCGGCGATCGAGGCCGCGCGGGCGGGCGATCAGGGGCGTGGTTTTGCCGTGGTGGCTGACGAGGTGCGCAAGCTGGCCGAGCGTACCGCCAATTCCACCAAGGAAATCGCGCAGATGGTTTCGGCCATTCAGCAGGGCACCGAGGGCGCGGTGCAGGGTATGGAGCAGGGCGTTGCCAAGGTCAACGAGGGCGTCGCCCGCGCTCAGCGCGCCGGCGAGGCCATGGGTGGCATTCGTGAGGCGGCCAACCAGGTACTGTCCACTGTCGCGGAGATTTCCAATGCGCTGCGTGAGCAGAGCGCGGCATCCGCCGAAATCGCTCAGCAGGTGACGACCATCGCGCGCATGGCCGAGGAGAATGGCGAGGCGGTGGGCACCAACCACCACACCGCCAGCCGTCTCAGTGATCTGGCCGGCACCCTGCTGGACAATGTCAGCCGCTTCAAGGCAGGTTGAGCACCAGCCTGTTCGACGGCGCCGCCTGGTGCCGTCGAGGTCACTGGGCTGTCACAGCAGCTCCACCCCAAACGGGCGCATGAGCAGCGTGAACAGACCAAAGCAGACGACGGTGATGACAGCGCTTGTCAGCAACGCCAGCCAGAAGCCCAGCCGCGGAAGCAGCAGCGGAAAAGCCAGGAACATCGGCAAGGTCGGCAGGACATACCAGAAGGTATACCGGGCGTGGTTGGCGATTTTCTCCGGCGACTGATTTTCCAGGTACAGCCAGATCAGCGTAAGAATGGTAATGAGCGGCAGGGCGGCGATGAAACCGCCGAACTTGTCGCTGCGCTTGGCCGCTTCCGAAACCAGTACCACCATGGCGGCGGTCAGCGCGTACTTGGTGATGATCCAGGACATGAGTTTCTCCCGTACAAAGCCGCAGCACCGGCCGTGTTTGGCCGGCGCTGCGCTGTTTTGCGCTGAGCTCAGAACACCTGTTCGATGGTGATGTACTCACCGTCGGTGCGCAGGGTGAGTTTCACCGTCTCATTGGTGCGGTTTCGCCAGAACCAGCCGTGCTTGCCGTCGAACGCGGCGACCAGTTCACCCTTCTGTTCCGGTGTGTTCTTGCCCTTGCCATAGCCGTGGTAGAAGCCCTTCGGCGCCTTGTAGGGATCGCCGTGGGTGTCGTAGTTGAGGCGTCCACCGTTGGCCGTCCAGTGGAAGTTCGCCTTGGCGCCTTCCTTCATCTCCAGCTTGATTTCGGTAGCCTGGTTGGGCTTCAGGGTCAGATTCACCTCATGCTGCTGGGTGGCCACTTTTGGCTGTTCCGGTTTGGCAGGTACCGGTGCTGCAGCTGGAGCCGGCTCGGCCTGTGCCACTGCGGGCGTTTCTTCGGCAGGTGTAGCCTCGGCAGATCCGGCCGGTGCCGCGACGGCCGGTGGTTGCGCTTCAGCGGCAGCCTCCTCGGCCAGGGTGTGTTTCAGCTCACCCATCTGGGTAAGGCCCAGAAGGCGGCCGGCACCGGTCGGGTCGATGGCGTACTCGGCGGGCATCACCACGGTTACCAGCAGCACGCCGGCGGCAATCAGGGCAATGATGGTGGAGCGCAACAGCTGACCGCTGCTGGGCAGTTCGGTCAGGTCGGGTCGATGGTTGTTGTACATACGAAAAATTCCTTACTGGGACACGATCAGGCCGGTGAGCTGGTAACCCATCAAGAGGAAACCGGCGCTCATCATGGCGACGTTGGCGGTATAGGCATGGCGCCAGAAGCCGGCGGTGCGCCGCCAGTAACCCATGGCAATGAGAATGGCGCTCAGCGCCAGTAGCTGGCCGACCTCGACGCCGACGTTGAAGGCGATCAGGTTCGGGATCAGGCCATCGGCGGCAATCTCGTACTCGAGAATCTTGGTCGCCAGGCCGAAGCCATGGATCAGGCCGAACACCAGCGTGGCCGCGCGTGTATCAGGCTGATAGCCGAACCAGCGCTCGAAGGCGCCAAGGTTGTCCAGGGCCTTGTAGACGACCGAAAAGCCGATGATGGCGTCGATCAGGTAGGCACTGACGCTGATCTCGGTCAGTACGCCCAACAGCAGCGTGACCGAGTGGCCGACCGCGAACAGGGTGACGTAGAGCGCGACATCCTTGAGCCGGTAGAGAAAGAAGATCACCCCGAAGAGAAACAGCAGGTGATCGTAGCCGGTGATCATGTGCTTGGCGCCCATGTAAATGAACGGCAGCAGCATCACGCCCGAGCTTTCCTGGATGAAGCCCTTGTCGCCTTCGGCCACGCCATGGGCGAGTGCGTCGGACGCGAGGAAGAACAGCGGCATGCCGAAAACCGGCAGCAGCGAGTGGCGCAGGCGTGCGTAGAACGCAGCGAGCCCGCGCAAGGATTGCGAATGCATGAAATTGTCCTGAGCTGGTGAGAACAGGTCACCGCAGGTGACCGCCATCAGAGCGAGGCTAGGCCCGAGGAGGGCGCTCGATGCGCGACACCGGGCTTTCCGGTAGCGCAGGGCGCGGCCAGGCCGGCACGTCTGCACGCTCGGGTTGCGCGGACAGGCTCAGCAACAGCATGGGATGAGGGGTTTCGTGGATGTGATCGCCCAGTACGTGCACATGCTGCAGTTGGCACAGCGTGCAGTTGCCGGGCTGCCGCTCATGGCCGGCAGTGTGATGCTGGTGATCGTCATGCCAGTGGGCCTCGGAACCATGCTGAGCCACGCTGTTGAGCCAGGACAGTGCGTGGCTGCCCCAGCCCATCAGGATGGCGATGAGCAGAGCGGATACCAGTGGGGTCTTGGGGCGTGGGCGGATCATCAGCGATCTCGTGTTGCAGACGTCGCTCGCAGAGCAGGGCATGCCGTTTCGCCTGACATCGCGCGCCGCGCATGGTCAGGACGACGCGATTCTGGCAGCCATCGTCGGGCCTGTCTGCATCTGCCGCCATTGCTCAATGGGCGAATTTCCCCTCCGCCTTGGTAGTAGTCTGAGAACCCGCCAGACGCTCGACGACCGGGATTCCCGCGGTTGCTCATAGCGGCCAGATCCAGAGGATCGTCGGCACGGCGCAGAGCACCACCAGAATCGACAGCGGCAGCCCAAGCCGCCAATAGTCACCGAAGCGATAGCCGCCCGGCGCCATCACCAGCGTGTTGGACTGATGGCCGATGGGCGTGAGAAAGGCACAGGACGCGCCGATCGCCACGGCCATCAGAAAGGGATCGACCGACACGTCCATGCCGCGCGCCAGGCTGATCGCCACGGGGGCAGCGAGCACCGCCGCTGCGGCGTTGTTGACCACATTGGAGATCAGCATTACCGCCACCATCAGCAGCGCCAGCGTCCCGGCTGGCGGCAGCGACTGGCCCAGTCCCAGCAGGGCTTCGGCGATCAGCTGCGAGCCCCCGCTGGTTTCCAGCGCCTGGCCGACCGGCAGCATGGCCGCGACCAGTACGATGACGGGCATGTCGATACTTTCGTAGATGCCGCCCAGAGGAATCAGCCCGACCAGGATCATCACCAACGCCCCGGTAACTAGCGCGGTGGCGGCGGGAACCAGGCCGAAGGCGATGGTCGCCAGGGTGATGGCGAAGATGGCGCTGGCCAGCAGTACATTGCGCGGGGTGGTGATGCTCAGTCCGCGGGAGGCCAGCGGCAGGCAGCCCAGGCTGTTCAGGCTTGATTGCAGCGCGTTTTCGCGGGCCTGCAGCAGCAGGATGTCGCCGGCGGCGAAGCGGATCTGGCCGAGCCGCTGGCGCAGCCGCTGCCCCTGGCGGGCGACGGCCAGCACGTTGACGCCGTGGCGCTCACGCAGGTCGAGGCCGCTGGCGGTCGTGCCGACCAGCATGGAGCGTGGCGAGACGATGGCTTCGGCCAGGGTCAGCTCGCCATGGCGGCTCTTGTGGCTCTTTCGGGCTCGTTCCTCCTCGACGGCCTGCTCGGTCTCCAATTGCTCGGCCTGAGTCGCCTCGTCGTGCTCGTCGACATTGGCTGCCAGCTCGACACCGGTGACGTCGAGCAGCGCCTTGAGGCTGTCCGAGTCGGCTTCCACCAGCAGGATGTCACCCTCGCGCAGCACCTCGTAGGTGGACGGCATGCGCTGGCGCTCGTCGCCGCGTACCAGAGCGATCACCTGCACATCGGCCTCGTCCTTCACCGCATTGATCAGCGCGTGCAGGGTGCGCCCGGCGTATTTGCAGCTTTCCGGCACGCGCACTTCGGTGAGGTAGGCGCTGATCTCGAACAGATCGCCGTTGCCTTCCTGTTCCTGCCGCCGCGGCACCAGCCGCCAGCCGAGCACCGCGATGAACAGCACGCCGGCGACCGTCACCGCGGCGCCCACCGGAAGAAAGGCAAACATGCCGAACGGGGCCTCGCCTGCTTCGGCGCGGTAACCGGCGATGATCAGGTTCGGCGGGGTGCCGATCAGCGTCAGAGTGCCGCCCAGCAGCGAACCGAACGCCAGCGGCATCAGCAGATACGAGGGTGAGCGGCCGCTCTGGCGCGACATCCAGATTGCCACTGGCATGAACAGCGCCAGCGCGCCGACGTTGTTCATGAAGCCCGAGCTGAGCGCGACGATTCCAGTCAGCGCGGCGACCTGCGCCCATGGCCGATCGCCGACCTGCATCAGGCGCCGCGCCACCGAGTCCACCACGCCGGCATTGAGCAGTCCGCGGCTGAGTACCAGCACCGCGGCCACCGAGATCACCGCGGGATGGCCGATCCCGGAGAACACCTCGTCAGCCGGCACCACGCCGGTCAGCGCACAGGCAAGCAGCGCGCCGAGGGCGACCAGGTCGTAGCGCCAGCGATTCCAGACGAACAGCACCAGCGTTGCTGCCAGTACGCCAAAGACGATCAGCTGTTCGCCGGTCATGCATTTTCTCCGCGCCGCCAGCGATCCTCAGCGCGTCGGCGCAGTCGTTCGGGGCGGTAATGTCAGTGGAAACCACGATGAGGTGTTGCGCTGCAGCCCACCTGGCTGCAGTGGTAATGCGGCTGTCATAAACAGACTGCGGCCGCTGCGCAAAGGTGCCGGCAGGTTATGGCAAAAAAGCGCGTTGCACGGCAAGGTGGCGGCACAACAATTCGAAAGGTCCTTGCCATGCCCGAATCCGTTTCCCTGCGTTGCCGCGACGGTTATACGCTGTCTGCGCAGCTGTGGAGTCCGCACGGTGCGGCGCGCGGCGCGGTGATCATCAGCTGCGCGACCGGCGTGCTGTCGCGCTATTACGCGCGCTACGCGAGCTTTCTCACTGAGCACGGTTTTACTGCACTGACCTACGATTTTCGCGGCATCGGTGGCTCGCGGCCGCAGCGCCTGCGCGACATGCGGATGCGTTGGCGCGACTGGGGCGAGTTCGACTTCGATGCCGCGGTGCGCTACATGCGTGAACGCGATTCGCACGGGCTGCTGGTCGCAGTGGGGCATAGCGCCGGCGGCTTCATGCCGGGCTTTGCCGAAGCCGCCAGCGAGGTGGATCGATATCTGAACGTTGCCGGGCAGTACGCCTATTGGCGCGACTACGCCGCCCAGCAGCGCCTGCGCATGTACGCCAAGTGGCATCTGTTCATGCCCGCGGTGACCCGCCTGGTTGGCTATTTTCCCGGACGCCGCTTCGGCTGGCTGGAAGACCTGCCGGCGGGTGTCGCGCTGGAATGGTCGCGGCGCGGCGCGCGGCTGGAAGACAGTTATCCATCCACCGAGCACAAGCTGCTGTTCAGCCGTTTCGCCGCGATCCGCGCGCCGATCCTCGCAGTGAGCACCAGCGATGACGAGTTCGCCACGCCAGCGGCCATGCGTCGGGGCTTGGGTTACTTTCGCAACAGCCCGCGTCAGCTGGTGCAGCTCAATCCACGCGCGATGGGCTTCGAGCGCATCGGCCATTTCGGCCTGTTCCATGACCGGCACCGCAACGGTTTCTGGCGCGACACGCTGGAGTGGATCGCCGAGGGCCGCAATCCCTGGCTCGCCGATGAGGTCATCGAGGCAGGAGCAGCGCTGAACAGCGACGCCGCCATTCCCTTCGGCGCGCCATCCGGCTATAAGCCTGGCCCATGAACAAGACCGCCCTTCAGCAGCAGATCATCGCCACCCTCGAAGCCGACCGCGAGGTCGCCAAGGCTGTGCTGGCCGCGACCCACGAGGCCGCGACCCATGCCGAGAGCAAGGCCGAGAACAAGTACGACACCCGCGGCCTGGAAGCCGCCTACCTCGCTGACGGGCAAAGACGGCGCCTGCACGAGATCGAGACGGCGCTTGCCGCCTACCGCAACCTGCAGCCGACCATGGGCTCGGACGAGTGCGTGCGGGTCGGTGCGCTGCTTTGTCTTGAGCATGATGGTGTCGAACGCTGGTTCTTCCTTGGCCCGGATGCCGCGGGGCTGAAGCTGCAGCATGAAGGCCGGGAGATTCTGGTGATCTCGCCGCGTTCGCCATTGGGTCACGGGCTGTTGGGGCGTCAGGTGGGCGATGAGGTGGAACTGCAGGTCAATGGCCAACGACAGAGCTATGAGGTGCTGGAGGTTCACTAGCGCTGCTGCTCGTATCGGTCTGGCTCGGTGAAGGCATTCGCGGTCTAAACCGCTCCCACGCCACCCCCAGCTGAGCCAGGACTGAATGACGGGCTAGCCGCTGCTCAGTCCGCAGCGGCCGGCTTGCGTCGCCGAGCCGGTTTGCGCGGCGCGGCGCTGCGTTTCTTTTTCCACGGTTTTCCCCCTCGGCCCGCGGCCACCGGCGGGCCGCTGATGGTCATGCGCAGCCCGGCGCAGCGTTCGACCAGCTTGCTCATCCACGCCGACTGTTTGGCGACGAATTCTTCCAGCGGCATCTCGCCGCTCTGCACCATGTCCAGCGCCTGTTCCCAGATCGCCGTGGTCCCGGGGTCGGCGATCGGCCGCGGCACGGCATCGATCAGGCTGAACGCCGCCGGTGTCGCCGCCAGCGCCTTGCCCTGGCGAAGCAGATAGCCGCGGTCGAGCAGGCCCTGGATGATCCCGGCGCGGGTCGCTTCGGTGCCGATGCCGGTGGTGTCCTTGAGCTTCTGCTTCAGCCGCGGGTCGTCCACCAGCTTGGCGACGTTCTTCATCGCCTTGATCAGGTCGCCTTCGGTGAAGGGTTTCGGCGGATGGGTCTGCTGGTCCTTGAGGTTGATCTCGCCCACCGCGTAATCCTGACCCTGTTGCAGGGTCGGCAGGCTTTGCGGCGCGGGCGCCTCGCGATTGCCCCGTGCCGGCGCCAGCGCTTCGGGCATGGCGCGTTTCCAGCCCGGTTCGACGATGCGCTTGCCCACCGCCCGTAGCGCCTGGCCGGCGCAGTCGAAGTCGGCCTGGGTGCGGTCGTACTCGTGGTTGGGCAGAAACTGCGCCAGATAGCGCGCGCGGATCAACTCGTACACCGCACGCGGTCGCCCGGACAGACGTTCCAGACCCCGCACTGCTGCGGTGGGAATGATGCCGTGGTGAGCGCCGACCTTGGCGTCGTTCCAGGCCCGTGAGCGGCGCGACAGGTCCAGATGCGGCTCAAGCGCGGCGAGCGTTGGATCGGATTGAGCCAGCGCTGCGACGATTGCCCGCGCTTCGCCGTGCTGGCTCAGCGGCAGGTAGCCGCAGTCGCTGCGCGGGTAGGTGATCAGCTTGTGGGTTTCGTACAACGCCTGGGCGATGTCGAGGGTTTCCTGAGCGCCGAGGCCGAGCTTCTTCGAGCAGACCTCCTGCAGCGTGCCGAGATCGAAAGGCAATGGCGCCGCCTCGCGCTGGCGTTCGGTCTTGAGCTTCAGCAGACGTGCGCAGGCGGCGTTGCGCATGGCTTCGGCAGCCTGCTGTGCACGGGCCTGATCGAGGCAGCGGCCCTGATCATCGCAATAGTCATCCGGCGCCTGCCACTGCGCGGTGAAGGCGGTGCCATCGGCGAGCAACTGCACATCGATGGCCCAGAACGGCACCGGGATGAAGTCGGCGATGCTGCGGTCGCGGTCGACTACCAGGCGCAGCGTCGGCGTCTGTACCCGGCCGACCGGCAACACACCCTGATAACCGGACTGGCGGCCGAGCAGGGTGAAGAGCCGGCTCATGTTCATGCCGATCAGCCAGTCGGCACGCGAGCGGCCAAGGGCGGCGTGGTAGAGGTTGAAGGTCTCGGCGCCGGGCTTGAGCGCGGCCAGCGCCTTGCGGATCGAGGCATCGTCCAGCGCCGACAGCCATAACCGGCGGATCGGTCCGCGATAGCGGCAATGCTCGACCAGCTCGCGGGCGATCATCTCGCCTTCGCGGTCGGCGTCGGTGGCGATCACCAGTTCGCTGCATTCGCCGAGCAGGCGCTTGACCGCCTTGAACTGGCTGGCGGTTTTCGGCTTGACCAGCATCTTCCAGCGTTCCGGCACGATCGGCAGGTCGGCCAGCACCCAGCGCTTGTAGCGCGGGTCGTAGGCGTCCGGCGGGGCGGTTTCCAGCAGATGGCCAATGCACCAGGTCACCGTCACCCCCGCGCCCTGCAGGCACCCGTCGCCACGCCGGTTGGCGCCGAGCACCTTGGCGATGTCGCGGGCCTGGGAAGGTTTTTCGCAGAGATAGAGTTGCATGGAGGCTGTGACGGCAGCGGTCGATGGCGCGAAGCATGTGCACAAAAGGCGCTTCAGGCAATCATTATCTGTATGTGCATACAGTTGTTGTGCGCCGATACCGGTCGTTCTTGAGTGTGATCAAGTCTGGCGACGGCGAGGAGGCTTAGCCTGTGGCCACTGCAACAACGCCAGAAAAGGCACCCGCAATGGCCAAGAAATTTCCCCTCGAACCTTCCCACCCCGAACGTGTGTGCTGGGGCTGCGACCGCTATTGCCCGGCAACTTCGATGGCCTGTGGCAACGGCGCGGGCCGCACCCAGCATCCGGCAGAAATGTTCGGCGAGGACTGGTACCTGGACGAATGCTGGGGCATCGACCCGGAACTGATCGCCAAGACCCGCAAGGAGTCGTCGACCTGATGCTGCGCGGGGTTCTTCTTAGGCAGGTTCTTGAAAAAACGTAGGCGAGGCAGCCACCGCAAGGCAAAAACAGGCGAAAAAGCGCAGTTTACGAGTTGTAAATGAGCATTTTTTGCCTGTTTTTAACGCCGCGATGGCAACGCAGGTAGTTTTTCAACAGCCTGCTAGGCGCGATCAGCGAAACGCTGCACTACCACACTGCCGATAATGTCGCCCTCGACGTTGACCGCCGTGCGCACTGTGTCCAGCAGGCGGTCAATGGGCAGCAGGATCGCCACCGCTTCGGCCGGTAGGCCGACCGCCTGCAACACCATCACCATGGTCACCATGCCGGCGCTGGGAATCCCCGGCGCGCCGGTGGAGGCGATCATCGCGGTGAAGAACACCACCGCCTGCTGCGCCAGGCTCAACTCGATACCCATCAGATTGGCGACGAACAGCGCAGCGGCGGCTTCGTAGAGCGCCGTGCCGTCCATGTTCATGGTCGCACCAAGCGGCAGCACGAAGCCGGCAATGCCCGGGCGCACCTTGAGGTTGTCCTCCGCGCAACGCAGGGAGATCGGCAATGTCGCCGCACTGGAGCTGGTGGCAAACGCCGTGATCAGCGCCTCGCGGGTTCCACGGAAGAACCACAGTGGCGATTTGCCCGTGGCCAGGAAGAGAATGCCCGGCAGCACCACGGTGCCGTGGAACAGCGTGGTGGCGAACACCAGCGCGATAAAGCCGCCGACGGCGCTCAGTAGCGCTACATCCTGCTCGGCCACAAGCTTGATCAGCAGGGCAAGAATGCCGAGCGGCGCCAGGCGCATGATCCAGCTGATGATGCGCATCATCAGCTCGAGAAATTCCTGCAGCACCACGAGGATATTCCGGTAGCGGTCGCCGCCGGCCACCAGGGCGATGCCGATGAACATGGCGAATACCACGACGGCCAGGATGCTGCCGTTGGCCAGCGCGGCGAAGGGGTTCTGGAACAGGTTGGCGAAGAAGTGCAGGAAGAACTCCGGCAGCGTCAGCTGACGCGCCTCGAAGTCGTTCATCGCCTCGGCGAACAGATCCAGCGACAGTCCAGCGCCCGGCTTGAACAGGTTCGCCGCGACCAGCGCCACCAGCATCGCCGCACTGGTGGTGAGGGTGAAGTAGACCAGCGCGCCGCCCCAGACCCGATGCACTTGGTGATGCGCCTGCAGGTTGGCCACGCCGACCACGATGGAGGTGAAGATCAGCGGGATCAGCACCATCTTCAGCAGACCGATGAAGATGCTCCCGGCCAGGGTGCTGGCATAGAGCACGCCCTCGCGTACCGGCGCGTCGGTCGGCAGTGTGCCGGTCAGCCAGCCGATGGCGACACCCAGGCAGGCCGCGATAAGAATCTGCAGGTTGAGACTGGGCAAAGGGGTGGCTCCTCGGATCGGTAGCGGTGGCGCTAAGCAAAAGAATGAACGCTGCGGCAAAAGTTCGCATCGCGCGGGGTGCAATCATACAGACGCGACGCAACCGACGTGCCAATGACCTGGCGTCTGCCGGCCGCTGACAAAGCCTCGCAGCTGGGTTTTCATGACGGGGCAGGTAGAAGAGGGCGCGAGTCATGAGCGATCAGGACATCGAACAACGCATAGCCCGCGATATCGCCAGATGGCAGCGCGGCGTGCAGGAAAAAGGCGAACCGCTGGTGATGGACGAAGGCTGGCTGCAGACGCCGCCGGGCTTGCGCTTGCCGTTCTCGGTGCTGAAGAGCGCCGGGGTGCCGCCACGGGAGGTGGAGTTGCTGGCGCAACGTGCCGCGTTGCGCGAACGGCTGGATGCCTGCGCCGATACCCAGCAGCGCGCGCGGCTGGCGCGCGAGCTGAGCGAACTGGAGCAGCACATCGCCTTCCGGCTGGAGGCGTTGCAGCGCCTGGGCCGCGGTTGAGCGCCTCACTGGCGTTCGCCCATGGCAGGAGTAGCATGCGCATTCGGTCTATTCCTATAGGGAGAAGCAGGTGGCTACAGCACGAATCGGATTTCTGCCGGCGGCGTTGATCGCCGCGGCAGTGGCCTTCGCCGGCTGGTCGGTGGGGCAGGGCGTTGAGCGTTTCCGCATGGCCGACCGCACGGTGACGGTCAAGGGGCTGGCGGAGATGGACGTGAAGAGCGACTTCGCGGTGTGGACGCTGGGTTTTCGCCGTGGTGGCGATCAGTTCGCCGAGGTGCAGAAGGGGCTGAGCGAGGATCGCCAGCGGGTGCTGGATTTCCTCCGCGAGCAGGGCTTCAGCGATGAGGAACTCGAGGTGCGGCCGTTGCAGGTACAGGACCTGCTGGCGCGTGAATGGGCGTCGCGCGATGTGGCGCTGCGCTTCAACGGTCAGGGCCAGGTGCTGGTCAAGTCCGAGCGCGTCGACGCGGTGGGCAAGGCGGCCAATGCCATCGATCCGCTGATCTTGGCAGGTGTTCAGCTGGATACCGAGGTGAACGGCTTCGCCGGGCCGCGTTATCAGCTGCGCGGCTTCAACGAACTGAAGCCGCAGTTGCTGGAAGCCGCCACCAGCAATGCCCGTGAGCAGGCGACGCGTTTCGCCGATGATGCTGGCGCCACGCTGGGGCGGTTGAAGAACGCCAACCAGGGGGTGATTCGGGTGATCGATGACGATGGCAGCGATATGGACAGCGGGCGGACCGTGGGAAAACGGCTGCGGGTGGTGAGTACGTTTGAGTACACCTTGGATTGAGAAGCTGCTGAGCGCTGGGTGTCGTTGCTGGCATGTCGAGCGTGGCTGCCAGTGGTTCACAGCGGATACGGGCGCTTTGACGGTTCGATTCAGGACAATTACCGAGTGTGCTGACACTTTTGGTTTCGGCCCCTCGGCCGAGTCACTTTCTCTTTGCTCGCGCGAAAGAGAAAGTAACCAAAGAGAAAGCGCGCCCGACATCCGGCCCCGGCTGCGCCGGGGTTCCCTCCTTCCGGCGTTGCTCCGCGGGCCGTCACGAAGGGGCGTCCCTGCCCCTTCGTTCCTCGCTCGGCGTCCTGCCTCGCGTCTCCCTGCGCAACGCCTCCACTCGGCCTCCTGACGGGAACGTAGACCGAGTTGCCTGGAAGATCTCGCGGTTTGTTTTGGTTCTATTTTTTTGCACAAACCATCAGGCGATACCAAACGCCCCTTTCAGGAGGCCGAATGGAATCGCTGCGCAGAGGGGCGAGCGGCATGGATGCCGCGAGAGAACTAGGCGTCCCCCCGTAAAGGGCCATAGATGGCCCTTGCGCGGCGACCCTCGGAGCGGTGATGGCATGAGGGAAGTCTCGCGTAGCGAGACCCGGATGGCTGGGGCAAGACTTTTTGGTTCCTTTTGGCGGGGCCGGCCATCCGGGCGACTGCCAAAAGGAACTCTCCCAGCAGGGCGAAACCACGCTCTCAAGCAACTCGCCAACTGGCCTGGTTCCGCGTAGTCAACCGGCCCGACAAATCAATGCCCCGGCTGCCAAGGCTGCCCCAGCGACACCGGCGCGTACAGCCGTGTACGGATCGCATCCCTCGACAGCAGCACCAGCACCAGAATGGTCGCCACATACGGCAGCATCGCCAGCAGGTTGCCGGGAATCGCCAGGCCCAGGCCCTGCGCAACCAGGTGGAGGATGCTGGCCAGGCCGAACAGGTAGGCGCCGAGCAGTACGCGGCTGACCCGCCAGCTGGCGAACACCACCAGCGCCAGGGCGATCCAGCCGCGGCCGGCAGTCATGTTTTCCGCCCACATCGGCGTGTACGCCAGCGACATGTAGCCGCCGGCGAGTCCGGCCATTGCGCCGCCGAACATCACCGCCAGGGTGCGCACGCGCAGCACCGGCAGGCCCATGGCGCTGGCGGCGTTGGGGTTTTCGCCGACGGCCTGGATGATCAGGCCGATGCGGCTTTTCAGCAGCACCCAGGCCACCAACGCAAACAGCCCGAAGGACAGGTACACCAGCAGGTCCTGGGCAAACAGCATGCGACCGATCACGGGGATTTCACTGAGCAGCGGAATGGCGATCGGCTCGAAGCCGGCCAATGGCTTGCCGACCCAGCTGGCACCGACGAACGACGACAGGCCGACGCCGAAGATGGTCAGCGCCAGGCCCGTGGCCACCTGATTGGCGTTGAAGCCCAGCGCCACCATGGCAAACAGCAGCGAGAGCAGCACGCCGGCCAGGCAGGCGAACAGCACGCCCAGCCAGAGGTTGCCGCTGGCGAAGGCGACGATGAAGCCGATCACCGCGCCGAACAGCATCATGCCTTCCTGGCCGAGGTTGAGTACGCCGCTCTTTTCGCATACCAGCTCGCCGAGGGCGACCAGCAGCAGCGGCGTGCCGGTGCGGATCATGGCGTAGAAGATATTGGTCAGCAGATCCATGTCCATCGGTCAGGCCTCGAACTTCAAGCGGCAGGCAGCGGGTGAAAGGGGTAGTAGCGCAGCGCGGGCGATCATGTGGCTGGCTCCTCTTTGGCGCTGACGAGCTGGGGCTTGCGTGCCCACAGCTTCAGGCGCGGGCGATAGAGAATCAGCACGTCGCAGGCGAGCAGGAAGAACAGCACCATGCCCTGGAACAGCTGGGTGATGGACTGCGGCAGGTTGGCCGCCATCTGCGCGTTCTCGCCGCCGAGGTAGAGCAACGCCATCAGCAGACTGGCGAAGACGATGCCGATGGGGTTGAGGCGGCCGAGGAAAGCCACGGTGATCGCCGCGTAGCCGTAACCCGGCGACACCTGTGGCACGAGCTGGCCGATCGGCCCGGTGACTTCGGCGACACCGGCTAGCCCGGCCAGGCCGCCGCTGATCAGCAGGGCGATCCACACCAGCTTCTTGTCGCGGAAACCGACGAAGCCGGCGGCGCGCTTGTCCAGGCCGAGCACCTTGATCTGGAAGCCGAGAAAGCTCTTCTGCAGCAGCACCCAGACCACCACCAGCGCCAGCAGGGCGAAGTAGAAACCGCCATGCACCCGCAGCCCTTCGATCAGCTCGGGCAGCCGGGTGGCGTCGCCGAACATCGCGGACTCGGGAAAGTTGAAGCCTTCCGGGTCCTTCAGCGGGCCGTGCACGGCGAACAGCAGCAGGTTCAGCGCGATGTAGTTGAGCATGATGCTGGTGAGAATTTCGTTGGCGTTGAACGCCGTCTTCAGCCAGGCGCAGAGCCCGGCCCAGGCGGCGCCGCCGAGTGTGCCGAGCAGCAGCGTCAGCACCAGCGCCCAGCGCGAGTCCCAGTCGATGATGTTGACTGCCAGTGCGCTGCCGGCCAGGGCGCCGATAAGCAGCTGGCCTTCGGCGCCGATGTTCCAGATGCGCGCGTTGTAGACCACCGCCAGGCCGAGGGCGCAAAGCAGGATCGGCAGCGCCTTGACCAGCAGTTCGGAGACGCCGTAGAGATCGCCGAGCGGGTCGATCAGCAGCACCTTGAGGGTTTCCAGCGGAGGGTGGCCGAGCAGGGCGAACAGCAGCGCGCCGCTCAGCAGCGTTAGCAGTGCCGCCAGCAATGGCGAGAACCAGAGCATGGCCCGTGAAGCCTCGCCGCGGGGTTGCAGGGATAACAGCATGATGAATTCTCGTCAGGCGGCAGAGGTGGAAACGGGGGTGTCGCTGGTATCGAACTGGCCGGCCATCCAGCGGCCGACTTCGACCGGACAGGTGCTGGCGGTGGCGCGCTGTGGCGACAGCCGGCCGTCGCTCAGGGCGGCGATGCGGTCACTGATCTGGAACAACTCTTCGAGGTCTTCGGAGATCACCAGAATCGCCGCGCCGGCATCGCGCAGTTCGATCAGCGCGCGATGAATCGCCGCCGCCGCGCCGACATCCACGCCCCAGGTCGGGTGTGCGGCGATCAGCAGCTTCGGCTGCTGCAGGATCTCCCGCCCGAGGATGAATTTCTGCAGGTTGCCGCCGGACAGGCTTGCTGCCGGGGTCTGTGCGTCCGGCGTCTTCACGGCGAAGCGCTGGATGACCTGTTCGGCGAAGGCGCGCACCCTGCCGCGGCGGATCAGGCCCTGCTCGACCATGCCGGTCTGCTGATAGGCGGTGAGCAGGCCGTTGTCGGCCAGGCTCATGCTCGGCACGGCGCCGTGACCGAGGCGTTCGGCCGGCACGAAGGCCATGCCGTGGCGACGGCGGGCGCCGGGGCGCAGATGGGCGACGTCGTCACCGAGAAAACGAATGCGCATGGCCTGTGCGGCCTGCAGGCGCTGTTCGCCACTGAGCAGGGCGAGCAGCTCGTCCTGGCCGTTGCCGGCGACTCCGGCGATGCCGACGATCTCGCCGGCGCGTACCTCCAGGTCCACCTCTTTCAGGGACACGCCGAACGGATCGGCGTTGTGCCAGGACAGCCGCTCTACCCGCAGGAACGGCGCGCGGCCCTCGCTCTTCGGGTATTCGGCTTCCAGCCCCTCGGCATCGCCGACCATCAGCCGCGCCAGTTCCAGGTCCGAGCACTCGGCCGGTATGCATTCACCTGACACGCGACCGGCGCGCAGTACCGTGGCGCTCTGACACAGCGCGCGCACTTCGTTGAGCTTGTGGCTGATGAACAGGATGCTGCAGCCCTCGGCCGCCAGCCGGCGCAGGGTGACGAACAGCTCGTCGGCCTCCTGCGGGGTGAGTACCGAGGTCGGTTCGTCGAGGATCAGCAGGCGGATGTCCTGCATCAGGCAACGGATGATCTCCACCCGCTGGCGCTCGCCGATGGACAGGCTGTGCACCAGCCGTTGTGGCTCCAGCGGCATGCCGTAGCGCTGTGAGACCTCGCGGATCTTCGGCTCCAGCTGCTTCGGCGTACCGGCCTTGGCGCCCAGTGCCAGGGCGATGTTCTCCGCCACCGAGAGCGTCTCGAACAGCGAGAAATGCTGGAACACCATGCCGATGCCGCGTTCGCGGGCCTGGGCCGGGTCGCGCATCGTCACCCGTTCGCCTTGCCAGTGGATTTCGCCGGCGTCGGGCTGGGTCACGCCATAGATGATCTTCATCAGGGTGCTCTTGCCGGCGCCGTTCTCGCCGAGCAGGGCGTGGATCTCGCCCGGCTGGATCGACAGGTCGATACGGTCGTTGGCCAGGCAGCCTGGGTACTGTTTGGTGATGCCGCAGAGCTGGAGGCGCGCGGTCTGGGAATCGGGCATGGAGGCGTCCGCTGGGTTTTTCATGACCAGGGTGTAGCAAAAAGCTGGCCAGGCAGTCAGGAATTGAGATGCGACGTGGCCACGGCAGCTGCGCCACCGGTTGGCCATGCGACGATGTTAGCCGGTGCATCGCTTTGGTGCTTCACTCGGTAACGCTGTCGTGCCGATGCACCGCGGTGGGGCGGGACGACCATATGCCGGGCTGGGCTGCTAAGCTGACCGTCCTTTCCGCTCCTGCCGGTTGCCTGCAATGAACCAGATGGACCTTCATTCCGCCGAGGAAACGCTTGCCCAGCGTGCCGCCCTGGCGCGGCTGATCGATGGCCTCGTGCGCGACGACGGCATGCATCCCACCGCCATCGACGATCTCTTTCTGATCCGTTGCAGTGCGCCGAGCGAGCTGGTGCACGGGCTGCACAAGCCGGCGCTGTGCATCATCGTGCAGGGCAGCAAGGAGGTGCGCCTGGGCGACGAGCTGTACACCTATGATGCGCTGCACTATCTGGTGGTCTCGGTCACCGTGCCGGTGGCTGGCCGTGTGCTGGAGGCTTCGTCCGGCGAGCCGTACCTGTGCATCCGCCTGGATATCGATCCGGCAATGGTCGCCACCCTGGTCGCCGAAAGCGCGCCGTTGAGCCAGCCCGTGGAAGGGCCGGCGCGCGGGGTCTATCTGGATCGCATCGATGCGCCTTTGCTCGACGCCACGCTACGTCTGGTGCGACTGCTCGCCAGCCCGCAGGACATTCCGGTGCTGGCGCCGCTGGCCATGCGCGAGATTTTCTACCGCCTGCTTTGCGGTCGCCAGGGCCGCCACCTGCACGAGATCGCAGTGCGCGACAGCCAGGGCCATCGCGTCACCCGCGCCATCGAATGGCTGAACCGCAACTACGTCGAGCCGCTGCGCATCGAGGAACTGGCGCAGCGGGTCAACCTCAGCAGCTCGACGCTGCACCACCGCTTCAAGGCGCTGACGGCCATGAGCCCGCTGCAATACCAGAAGCAGCTGCGCCTGCAGGAGGCGCGGCGGCTGCTGATCGCCGAGGGACTCGATGTGTCCAGCGCCGGCTACCGGGTCGGCTACGAAAGCCCCTCGCAGTTCAGCCGCGAGTACAGCCGGCTGTTCGGCGCCTCGCCGGTGAAGGATCTTGCGCGGCTGCGCAGCACGGCGTAACTCAGCGTGGCGCCGGGTCCGGCACCTCGCGCAATGCCTGAGCGGCATCGATGGCGCGGGGAAAGCCGGCGGTCACGGTGGTCAGGTAGACCACCTCCTTCAGCTCCTCACGGGTGACGCCCAGGCGCAACGCGTAGCCGGCGTGTACCTTCATGTACTGCAGATTGCCCTGGGCGGCGAAGGCGGCGATCACGGCCAGCTGACGGGTGCGATCATCCAGCTCGCTGCGCCCCCAGACATCGCCCAAGGCGTACTGGGTGATGCCCTCGGCGAGAAAGAGATAGTCCTCGCGCAACGCTTCGAGCACCGGTTGCCCGGCGCCGCCGGACAAGTGATCCATCACCTCGACGCCACGTTCGTGGCGCTCGTTGCCGGCTGCTTCCAGCGAGGCGAAGGTCAGCGAGCCGAACACGGCCAGAGTGTTGCCTGTACGAAGGGTCATGGCGGCGTCCTCAGTAGAGGCTGGCGGTGGGGCGCACCACCAACTCGCTGACGTCGACATCGGCCGGCTGGTCGATGGCATAGGCGATGGCGCGGGCGATGGCTTCGGCCGGAATGGCGATGCGGCGGAAGTCGTCCATCGCCGAGCGGGCGCTGTCATCGGAAATGCTCTCGGCCAGTTCCGATTCGGTGACGCCCGGGGATACCAGGGTCACGCGGATATCGCCGCCGACCTCCTGGCGCAGGCCTTCGGAGATGGCGCGCACCGCGTACTTGGTGGCGCAGTACACCGCTGCGGTCGGGCTCACCGCGTAGGCGCCGATGGACGCGATGTTGACGAACTGGCCGGCGCGCTGGCGCTGCATCAGCGGCAGGCCGGCGGCGATGCCGTGCAGCACGCCGCGGATGTTCACGTCGATCATGCGGTTCCACTCGTCGACCTTCAGCGCGTCCAGCGGGGACAGCGGCATCACCCCGGCATTGTTGACGATCACATCGACGCGGCCGAAGCGCTGTTCGGCGAAGTCGACGAAGGCCTGGGTGTCTTCGCGGCTGGTCACGTCCAGCGCACGGCAGGCGGCGATACCACCGCTTTCGTCGATCTCGGCGACGAGCTTTTCCAGCCGATCCAGGCGTCGCGCGCCCAGCACTACTGTTGCGCCCTGGGCCGCCAGCAGGCGCGCCGTGGCTTCGCCGATGCCGCTGCTGGCGCCGGTGATGAGTACGACTTTGCCGTTGATGTTCGACATGGGTTTGTCCTCCGCAGGTGGATTCGGGCGACGTCGGTGACGCCGTGGTTCGAATGTTGCGACGGAGGGCGGTGCCGGCGTTATGGCGATCCTGCCGGGCGCTTGCCTGATTCTGGCGTTGCCTACCAGATGCCTTCGTGCAGGGCGGCAGCCTCGTCTTCCAGCAGCGGGCCGAGCACCTCGACCTTGCGCTGGCCGGCGTCGAAGACGATGCGGCACGGCAGGTCCAGCGTCGGGTTCTCCGGATGGTTGCCGGTGATGTCCTTCAGGCTGCGCTCGGAAAGCCCATAGACCACGCGACCCAGGCCGACCCAGTAAGCGGCCCCGGCGCACATGGCGCAGGGTTCGGCGGAGGTGTACATGGTGCAGCGCGAGAGGAATTCCGGTGTGTAGCGGGTCGAGGCGCGTGTCATCAGCACGCGCTCGGCGTGGCCGGTCATGTCATGGTCGGGCATGTAGGCGTTGCCCTGTTCCAGCAGCACCTCACCGTCCGGCCCGACCAGAATGGCGCCGAACGGGTGGGTGCCGTTTTCCAGTGCGCGGCGGGCGACGTCGAAGCTTTTGCGCAGCAGCGCGAGATCGTCGAGAGGCATGGCGTTATCCAGACTGAGATTAAGAGGTGGTGGGTTTCAATGCCCACCCTTGGGCAGGCTCCAGGGAAAGCAGACCTTCTGCAGCAACCCGATCAGGTGGAACAGCACCAGGCTGATTACCACCAGCATCATCAACGCAGCGAACGCCTGGGGCACCTGGAACATCGAGGTGGAGAAGTTGATGAAATAGCCCAGCCCTTTTTCCGCCGCGACGAACTCGGCGACCACCGCACCGATCACCGCCAGGGTGATGGAGATGCGCAGCGCTGAAAACAGGTGCGGAATCGCATAGGGCAGACGGATGTTGCGGTACTCACGGGCTTTGGAAGCGCCGAGCGAGCGCGACAGCTCCACCAGCTCCTCTGGCGTCGCCAGTAGGCCGGTGACGCAGGACACCACGATGGGGAAGAAAGCGATGAGGAAGGTGATGAACACCCGCGGCAGATCACCAGCGCCCATCACCACCACGATGATCGGTGCCACCGCGACGATGGGCGTGGACTGCACGATCACCAGCAGCGGATACAGGGTGCGCGACATCACCCGTGAAGAGGCCAGAGCGATGGCCAGCGGGATGCCGATCAGGATCGACAGGCCGTAGCCCATCAGCGTCACCCGCAGGGTGGCGAAAATATGCTCGGCCCAGGTGCCGAGACCGACCTTCTGCGTCGCCGCGAATATGGCACTGGGCGAGGGCAACACGAAGCTCGGCAGTTTGAGCAGGCGGCAGGCCGCTTCCCAGACCAGCAGCAGAACGAGCAGGGCGAGCCAGGGCGCGAAGCGGTCGGCCTGCGCCTTCAGGTGCAGTGCCTTGGGCTTAATGGTCGGCATGGCGCGAGAAGACTTTGCGGCGGATATGGTTGGCGAGCTCATTGAAACGCGGCTCCGTGAGGGTTTCCATGGACCGCGGGCGCGGCAGGTCGACATCGATGATTTCCTGCACGCGGCCGGGGCGCGCCGACATCACCAGGATGCGGTCGGCCAGCAGCAGCGCTTCGGGAATCGAGTGGGTGATGAACAGCACCGTCTTCGGGCGCTGTGTCCAGATATTCAGCAGCTCCAGGCTCAGCTCGTCGCGGGTCAGGGCATCGAGGGCCGAGAACGGCTCGTCCATCAGCAGGATTTCCGGGTCGTGCAGCAACGCCCGGGCAATCGCCGCGCGCTGCTGCATGCCGCCGGAGAGTTCGTCCGGGCGCTTGTTACCGAACTCCTTGAGCCCCACCAGTTCCAGCAACTCCTCGCCGCGGGTGATTTCCTGTGCGGTGACGCGACCGTACTTGTGGCGCATTGGGAAGGTCAGGTTGTCGCGGATGTTCAACCAGGGCAGCAGGGTCGGTCGCTGGAAGACGATGCCGATCTCGTCACGCGGGCCGTCCACCGGACTGCCGTAGATGCTGACCTGGCCGTGAGTTGGCCGTACCAGCCCGGCGAGGATGCGCAGCAGCGTGGATTTGCCGCAGCCCGAGGGGCCGAGCACCGCGATGAACTCGTGGCGGCCGATATCGAAACTGGCGTTGTCCAGCGCCACCACCTCGCTGCCATCGGAGGAGGTGAAGACCTGGCTGACCCGGTCGAAGCTGATGTTGGGGCGCGGTGTGGCGGGCAGGGCGGCGGCGTTCATGGCATCACTCGCTCAGGCTGGTGTCGATGGCGCTGGCCGGGTCGAGGCTGTCGATCTGCATGCCCTGGGCCTTGGCGACCCATTCCCAGGTAGTGGCCAGGCGCTTGGCGTCGAAACCGGTGCCTTCGGCGGCGCTGATCTCGTTCTGCATCAGGGGTACCGAGGCGGCGAATTGCTCCTCGGCCTGCTGCTCGTCGACTTCGGCGACCATTTTCTTCAGCGCGGCGGCCGCTGCAGCCGGGTCGGCGATGGCGTTCTTCTGCGCCTGCTGGTAGGCCTTGACGAACTTCTTCGCGACCTCGGGATGGCGCTGCACGAAGCGCTGCGAGGCTACCAGCGACAGGCCGTAGCCCTCGAAGCCGTATTCCGACCAAGGGATAGTCTTCAGCGTCTTGTCCGCTTCACCGAGGGCACGGACGAAGCCGGGCGCGACGGTCAGCCAGTTGATGGTGGCATCCACCTTGCCGGTGGCGAGCATCGGCGCCAGTGCGCCGGGGTCGAGCTTGAGCAGCTTGACGCTGGCCGGGTCGATGCCGTTGCGCTCCAGCAGCAGCGGCCAGACCACGTTGGAGGCAGAGAAGGTCGGCGTGGCCACCGTCTTGCCGACGATGTCCTTGAAGCTCTCGATGCCCGAGCCCTCGGTGGTGAAGAAGGCGTCCGGCTGCTTGTTGTAGATCGGCGCGACGGCGACCACCGGCACCTCGCCCTGGGCCTTGGCCTGCAGCAGCGAGGCCAGGCCGGCCGAGCCGAAGTCCGCGCTGTTGGTGGCCAGCTTGGTCACCACGTCGCTACCGCCGCGGGCACTGGCGATTTCCACGTCGATGCCTTCTGCGGCGAACAGGCCCTGTTCGACACCTAGGTAGATCGCGGCCTTGTCGCCGGCTGGCAACCAGTCGTTGAGCCAGCGCACCTTGTCGGCGGCCAGGGCGGATTGGCTGAACAGCGCGAGCAGGGCGCTGGCGAGCAGGGTTTTCTTGAACATGGTGAAGCTCCTTGAAGGTTCGGCGTGATAAGCGCGATGCAATAAACGGGTCAGTGCACGGGATGAGGATGGCGAGCGAAGAAATCCAGCAGGGCAGCGAGCAGCGCGCCGGGCATGGCCAATTGCGGCGCATGGCCGCAATCGAGCACCACCCGCTCGGCGCCAGGCACCAGCTGCTGCATGCGCTGTTGCACCCGTGGCAGTACGGAGCGGTCCTGCGCGGCTTCGATGTACAAGCGCGGCAGACGACCGAAACGCGCGGTCGTCCAATGCGCGGCGATATCGCGGCCACCATCGGGCTGCACCGTCAGGCGGCGTGCGGCAGCGATGGCGGCCTGTGCCGGTGCATCGTGAAAGAACACCGCGCAGGCGGCATCGGCCGGTACGCGGCTGCCGCCGGGCGCGGCTTCGAGATAAGGGCCGATGCCGCTGACCTCGGGGAAGTCGCGGGCGAGTTCGGCGCAGAGTTCGCCGAAGCCCATGCCGCTGGGCAGCATCATGCCGGCGACATAGGCGACCCCGGCGATGCGCTCGGCATAAGCCTCGGCCACGGCAGTGGCAGTGACGCCGCCGCCGGAATGCGCCACCAGCTGAATCGGACCAGGCAGCGTCTCGATCAATGCGCCGACGTGTTCGACATAGCGCTGCAGCGAGGCTTCTGCGAGCGGCGCGGCGTCGTGGCCATTGCCCGGCAGATCGACCGCGTGGGGCCTATGCCCGGCATCGCGCAGGCCTTCGAGGAGCGAGTCCCAGACCCAGCTACCGGCCCAGGCGCCGTGGATGAGGACGATGTCAGCCATAGGTCCTCCGGTACATCTCGCGGTGGTGTTCTTCCACCGTCACCGCGGGATAGCGAGGGGCTTCACCCGGCGCGAGGCAGGTCGGCAGGCACTCGACCAGATGGTCCGGGTTGCCGCTGAAGAAGAACGGCACGCTATAGCGCTCGCGCCCGGAAATGTTGACCACCCGGTGTAGCGTCGAACGGTACTGGTCGTTGGTCCAGCGGGCGATCATGTCGCCGAGGTTGACCACATAGGTGCCGGGCACGGGCGCTGCGTGAATCCAGCTCTTGCTGTGACGATCCCAGACCTGCAGGCCGGGGTTCTCGTCCTGCAGAAGCAGCGTCAGCCCGCCGAAATCGGTATGCGCGCCACAGCCCTTCTCGCCGGGCGCGGCGTTGGTCGGCTGCGGCGGGTAATGCAGCAGGCGCAGGGTGCTCATGGAGTCGCGGCAGAAGCCGGCGAAATGTTCCTCCGGCAGTTGCAGCGAGAGCGCGATGGCGCCCATCAGCCGTGCCGCGAGGGCGTTCATCGCATCGCGATAGCGCTCCATGGTCGGGCGAAAGTCCGCAAGCTCGGTTGGCCACTGGTTGGCACCGTGGTTGAAGCGACCGGCCAGTACCCGCGGGTCGTCCTCGGCCAACTCCTCGCCGATATAGAAGCCTTCCTTGAGATCGGCCGGCGCACCGGCTTCCAGCACCTGACCGCGCAACGGCTCATAGCCGCGATTGGCCTTCGAGAACACCTTGTCCAGCGCACGCTTGCCTGCTTCCGGCTGGGAAAAGAAGGCCCGCGCCTGCTCGAACACCGCCTGTTGTAGCGCCGGGTCGACGCCGTGGTTGGCGACGCAGAAGAAGCCGACCTCGCGACAGGCCGCGCCGATGCGTTCGGCCACGGCAGTGCGCTCGGCAAGGTCGGGAGAAAACAGCCCGGCGATATCGATCAGCGGCAGCGCGGCGGCTTCGAGATGGCGGGCACAAAGGGACTGGTTCATGGCTCGATCCTGCTCTGCCGACGCGAAATGGCGGTCGGCGAGCGCAGTATCTGGCGGGTCATGCTGTGCGCAGAAGCAGAGAATATCGAGCAAGCCGATGCCGTTTCGGCATCACCGTGTAAAGCGAGAAAACGGTGCTCGCAGTGATCGTGAATGGTGCATCAGCGAACGCCCGGCATTCCTTTCTCGGGACCATATCGGCGGCGGCCAGATAGGCATGCATGCACATTGTTGGGGCATTGTTGGAGAGGTGGCGAGATGTGCAATTTTCCGCAGGCGGTCCACGCCTGCGCCCATGTTCGCTAGATCGAGAGGTTCAGAACTGCCGGCATCGTTGCAACCACCAGGATTACAGCCATGGAAACATTGAATGCCGAGGCAATCCGCGGCCTTCCCAGCCAGCGCCTGAACGTCAAGCCACCCAGCGCCCATACCCCCACACAAGGCACCGATATCGCCGCCAAGATGACAGCGGCGATGCATAAGTTGAGAAAGTGATTTTCAGGCGGGATGTAGGTTGCGGCCACGCTTATCGATAGTGCCCATGCCTTGGGATTGATCCATTGGAACGCCGCCCCACTTATGAGGCCCATTGGCGGCTTGGGATCTACCTGCATCTGCAAGGGGCCGCTGTTAGCGATTGCCCACGCGAGCCAAAGAATATAGGCCGCTCCGACAACACTCAGCGCGTTATGGAAGCCCGGGATTCTCTCGAACGCCGAGCCCAAGCCTGAGCCAACTATCGCGAGCTGCAAACCAATGCCAAGCGCGATGCCGCAAACAAGCGGCATGGTTCTCAAGACGCCGACTCGCGCACCTGACATGAGCACCATGAGGTTATTGGGGCCGGGTGTTCCAGTCATGACGATGGCAAACATCAGAAACGGCAGGAGGACTCCGAGATCGCTCATCAATACAACTCTTCGCTTTGAAATTGGTGCTGCAATTTTATTGTTTGGCTCGAGAATTGTTGTTGCATAATTTCGGCGCTGCTAGATATGGAAGCAACAAATGCTCGAAATTGATCGAATTGATAGAAAGATATTGCGTGAGCTTTCCGATGACGCTCGCCAGACCAACCTGAAACTGGCGGAACGTGTCGGTTTATCGCCTTCGGCGTGCCTCAGACGCGTGCAGGAGTTGGAGCGCAGCGGAGTTATCAAGGGCTACCGGGCGGTGATCGACAAGGCGCTGCTGGGCGCTGGCTTTGTCGTCTATGTGGCCGTTGGGCTTTCCAGCCATACCAAAGAAAGTTTGGGAGCCTTTGAGCGTGCTATCGCCGCCTCTCCCGACGTGGTCGAATTCCACACAGTCACTGGTGCGCTCGAGTATCTGTTGCGCGTAGAAGTTGCAGATATCAAAGCGTACAAGTTGTTCCACACCGAAGTGCTGGGCACCTTGCCCCACGTGTCGTCGATCACAAGCTACATCGTGATGGACACACCCAAGAGTGAGCGGGGCTAGGTCCTGCTGGTGCACAAAACTCCTGGCTACGATCACTTAGATCGGGTCCAGGACAAGTGCAGCAAAAGGCTTGGAATAGCGGACCTCTTCGCCAGTAATGGCTTCTTGAGGCTTAAGGTTTCGCCAGAAGGTACGCCTTCGGCTATGGCTAGTTGCTGCTGTGCGATTTCAGCGGAGCCGCTGCGGTCAGCTGTCAGCGCTGCCTGCTACTGGACCAGTTTGCGGCAGAAGCAGTAGACGAACTTCTGTTCGATCCCGCCGGGGGTGTGGTGCGATTCCTTTTCATGGCCGAGCAGCAGAAAGGGTTCGCCGAACTCGGCGTGCAGCTCGCTGGCGCCATAGCGCATGACCGGCAGGCCGCTGCATTTCTCCGGGCCATCCTCGGCGAAGGTGGCCACTATCACCAGCCCGCCGGGCTTGACCGCGTGGAGCACCTGGCGCACATAGGCATGCCTGTCTTCTTCGCTGGTCAGAAAGTGAAAGACTGCTCTGTCGTGCCATACATCGAAGCTGCGCTCGGGTAGCGCGGCTTCGATGACATTCGCCTCCAGCCAACGGACGCTCGCCGCGTTGGAACCGAGTCTGGTCTTGGCCGTGGCCAGCGCCGCGGCAGAAAGGTCGAGCACTGTCAGGTTTCGATAACCGTTGGCCAGAAGATCATCGACCAGTGTCGAGGCGCCGCCGCCCACGTCGATGATCGATGCCGTCGAAGGCACGTCCGCGTCGCGGATCAGTTTCAGCGACAGCTCGGCGTGTTCCTGAAACCAGCTGACCTCGTCAGCGGCCTTGGTGGAATAGACCTTTTCCCAGTGATCTTTCGGTTGCATGGCGGCATCCCTCGACACGTTTATTGTGATGCTGAGTGCGATGGACGGTAGCATGCAGGCCTAGGCGTGTGCAGCCTTGAAGCCCAAGTCGGGATTCCTGTAACGGAACGCCCATCAGGTGCGCTTGGAGCGCAGGTTTTCATCACCGAACGCCCCCATCATCAATACAAGGAAGCAAGGATGTACCTAAAAGGATCTCTATGCGTGTTGGCGCTGGTTTGGCTGGCGACACCACCCGCACAGGCGGCGACCGGACTCAATGGCGTCGTTGGCAGGGAGCTGATCGGACAGGATGTAATACCTACCGAGTACCACGGGCTCTGGGGAAGGGAAGGAAACTGCGCAGAGCTTCAGCAGCCGTTCTTCATGAATGCCGTATTCGTTACGAAAAAGAGCCTGGCGCTCGATAAACGAACCTGTCCAATAAACACCGCGCTCGCCGAGGGCGATGAGTTTGAGGCCGCGTTCAATTGCATTACGGTTGGTGAGGATACGCTTCAGACGCTGCCCATACGGCTCACGCTGCGCGAGGCCAAGCTTTACGTGAAAGTCGGTGAAGAGCGTGAAGATGGCCCCTACCTCAACTGCAATGCGCCTGGTTTTGGCTCTAAGCGCTGAGTAAACCGGCTATCCCTGCCTGACGGGGTCGGCAAATACTGCACTCTCGATCGCCTCTCGCAACGAGGTTGCCAGCTCTTCGAGGCGGTAGGGCTTGGCGAGGACGTGCACGCCTTCTGCGGCGGCAGATTGCTGCGCGGCTTCGGCGTAGCCGCTGGTGAGCAGCACGGGAACACCGAGGGCGCGGGTGCGGATCTCCCGGGCCAGTTCAACACCGTTCATGCCGCCCGGCATCATCACGTCGGAGAACACGATGTCCACCTGACAGCCGTCCTGCAGCGCGCCCAGCGCGTCTGTGGCACTGGCGGCATGGGTGACGCGATAGCCGAGATGTTCGAGCATCTCGCCGACCAGGGCCGCGACTTCTTCATCATCGTCCACCAGCAGTACGGTACCGGCCGAGGCGTCGGAGCTGTCGTCTTCGGCAGGCCGTTCGCCGTCGGGTTGCTCGGGCACACGTGCTGAGCGCGGCAGCAGCATGATCACGCTGGTGCCGCGATCGCATTCGCTTTCGATCCACACGCTGCCGCCGGACTGTCGCGCGAAGCCGTAGACCTGCGCCAGCCCGAGCCCTGAGCCTTTGCCGATCTCCTTGGTGGTGAAGAAGGGGTCGAATACGCGGGTGCGAACCTCCTCGGGAATGCCGGTGCCCGAGTCGGTCACCGTGAGGCGGACAAAATCGCCGGTGATGCCCAGCACCGCTTCGCCGGGTGCATTGCTGGCTTCGATCAGGATCGAGCCGCCGTCGGGCATGGCGTCGCGGGCATTCACGGCCAGGTTGAGGACGACCAGTTCCAGCTCACCAGGGTCCACTTCGACCGGCCAGAGATCCGGCTCGAACTGCACTTCCACGTGCACGTCGCCGCTCAGGCTGCGGTCGAGCAGCTCGCGCATGCGGCCGATGCGCAGCACCAGGTCGACCGACTCGGGTTCCAGTGACTGGCGGCGGGAGAAGGCGAGCAGTTGCCGGGTGAGGGCGGTTCCGCGCTGCGCGGCCTGGCGCATGCCGTCCATCAACCGCTCGCGGCGTGCAGGATCGGCGCGGCGGTCGAGCATGTCGAGGCCGCCGGAGATCACCATCAGCAGGTTGTTGAAGTCGTGGGCGATGCCGCCGGTGAGCTGGCCGATGGCTTCGATCTTCTGCGCCTGGCGCAGGGTTTCTTCGATCTGCGCGCGCTCGGCCATCTGTGTGCGCAATTCCTGGTTGGCCTTTTCCAGTTCGCTGGTGCGCTCGACGACCAGCGCTTCGAGCTGATTCGAGGCGCGCTCACGGGCTTCGAGCAAGGCCCTGACTTCGTACTGGCGATGCCGCCCGCGCAGGGCGGCTTTCACCGCGCTGGTCAGGGTGATGCTCTGTACCGGGCGTTCCAGCAGGGAAACGTTGCGCAGCGCCGCCACCATGCGCTGACGCCATGCGGCGACTGCCGGCTGTTGATGCTTGCTGGTGAGGACCACGAATGGAAAGTCGGACCACGCCGGTTGCTGATCGACCCAGGTGGCCAGCGCTTGGAGGTCCTGACCGAAGAGGCCTTCTTCGGCGATGAAAACGGCGTCGGCATCGGTTTCGGCGCGACGTAGCACCTCATCGACACTGTGGCAGACAACGGCGTCCATGCCGCTGCGGCTGAGCAGTTCGGCCGAGGCGGGACCGTCCCGGCCGATGGGGGCATAGACGACTACGATGGGGCCTTCTCGTTTAGTGGGCGTCGTCATGCTCGTCTGTCAGTAGCTGAGTCGCATCACCGGTGTATTCCGGTGTGCCCGATAGGATGCCGCTGAAGTGGCTGAGCGGCGGCCCGACCTCGAGGCCGGCGCTACTGAGGCGGTACTCACGGACGGTGTTTTCATGCCGTCCGCTGCGCTTTTTCACCACTGACAACGCCCGGCGAACGACGCCGGCATGCTCGAAGTAGCGCTGCATGATAACCGCATCGCTGAGATAGCTGATATCCACAGGCGTATCCATTGGGCCGACCAGGCCATGCTGGGCGAGTACCATGATGCTGATCACGCCTTTCTGGCCCAGATAACTCAACAGCTCGTGCATCTGCAGAATCAGGAATCGGCCATCAGGCATCGCGTGCAGATAGCCGTTGAGGCTGTCCAGAATCACCAGGCCGGCCCCCCGTACCTCTACGCTCTGGCGGACCGCGGCGGTGAACTCGCCGGGCGACAGCTCGGCCGGGTCGACCTGTTGCAGATGCAGCAGCCCCTGTTCGATCCACGGTTCCATGGGCAGCCCCAGCGCCCGCCCGCGCGCCAGCAGCGTGGCGATGTTTTCGTCAAAGACGAAGAAGGCGACCTGCTCGCCGCGTTTGCACGCCGCGACCGCATAGCTCAAGGCCAGCGAGGATTTGCCCACGCCGGCAGCGCCGACCAGCAGCGCGTTGGTGCCGCGTTCCAGGCCGCCACCCAGCATCTTGTCCAGTGCCGGATTACCGGACGAGGCCAGCTCACCGGAGAAGGACGAGTGGTGCTCGGCGGCGATGAGCCGGGGATAGATGCGCAGGCCGCCCTTGCGGATGGCGAAGTCGTGGTAACCGCCGCGAAACTGGATGCCACGCATCTTGATCACCCGCAGACGCCTGCGCTCGGCACCGTAGTCGATTGCCACCTGCTCCAACATGACCACGCCGTGGGAGATGGAATGCAGTTGCAGGTCGCCCACTTCGGAAGTCTGGTCGTCGAGCAGGATCACCGTGCAGTTGCGGGTGGTGAAGAAATGCTTGAGCGCCAACACCTGCCGGCGGTAGCGCAGAGGGCTTTGCGCCAGCAGGCGCATTTCCGAGAGGCTGTCGAAGATCACGCGACTCGGATTGGTTTCGGTGACCCGATCGAACACCTGCTGCGTGGTTTCACTCAGCTCCATCTCCACGGGGTGCAGCACCGTCAGTTCCAGGTCCGGGTCCAGGCTGGTTTCCGGCGTGACCAGCTCGAATACATCGATACCGTCGAGGGACCAGCCGTGCCGCTTGGCGACCAGCTCCAGTTCGTCCTTGGTTTCCGAGAGGGTCACGTAGAGAACGCGCTCGCCCTGGCGGACCCCTTCGAGCAGGAACTGCAGCGCAATGGTGGTCTTGCCCGAGCCCGGGCTACCTTCGTACAGGTACATGCGGTTGGGGTCGAGGCCGCCGCCGAGAATGTCATCCAGCCCCTCGCTGCCAGTGGAAATGCGAGGGGGTTCATCGTCTGGTTGGAAGGAAAGATTAGTGAAATCGGTCATTCCGTTCTCCTTAACGCAGGCGCCGCTGCGTGCTTCGTTCCCACTCCTGCATGTCCATATCAGGACGGAGGCGGAGGGGAACAGGCCCGTTTCTCGCCTGGTGGGCAGGTCGGGCTGAATGCCGCTCGAATCGTCGCCTGATGCGCTTCTGATGTGCCGAAAATTGCGCGTTTGGCGGTCGACGTTCGAGGGGCGCAGTCATTTAATCCGACTCGCCAGCCGCCTGCCCGTTCCGCATGAGTGTGCTCGGCACCTCCGCTGCAGCGCGCTCTTCAGGCGGCGCGACCATCTGCTGCGCGGTCCCCCCCGGCCGCTTCGCTCGTTGCCCTTGAGCTACTTCGAGCCCTCCGCTGCGCAACAGACTGCAACCATTGAACCTTGGATCATGGGCCGGGCTGCCCCATGATCAGCCTTTGCC